>NZ_BAABEX010000027.1:0-84339 GCF_039540375.1 Acidovorax lacteus | reverse complement strand
ATACGTCAGATTGTTCCAGAGAAAAAAGAAAGAGGCCGCGCAGGGCGGCCTCCTCGGATAGCAAGATCAGCAATCAAGCAGCCTTGCAGGAACCGGGCAGATACCTAGCGGGCATCGGATTCGTAGCAGCCGGACCACAACGCCATTCGGTGATCACTCGACCACCATCGTTCGTACCGTTGACGAGGTTGGCACCGATGTACGGCCGCAGCATAATCGAATTGGTAGTTGCCGACACGTTACCGCCGAGTGCTGTCGCACTACCAACAACCGTAATCACCCCGTTGGCGTCGGAAATACCGCTGACCACCATTTTGGTAGACGAAATCGCGCAGCCTTGAATAGCGGATCGCGCGTCAGCATTAGGAGACGTCTGCAGGGCTTCAGTGACGGTTGTACGGCACGACGACGCCGCAAGAATCACTTCGGATACACGTGCGCGCACCGTGTAGTCTTGATAAGCAGGCAGAGCCACTGCGGCCAGAATACCGATGATCGCCACCACGATCATCAGTTCGATCAGGGTAAAACCCTTTTGAATAGAGCGCTTCATGAATACCTCCTAGGATAGCTGCGAATGCGCTCAAGTCAGTGCAAATCGCATGCCTAGAGGCTCCTCTAGGGAGCAAGGTCTGCAGCCGGGGCGTGCTCGTCAATTTGTGGCACCCGCCCGAGATCTGATCGACAAAATTGTCCGTCTCAGACGTACATGACCTGACCAGCTGCCAGCATCTGGATGTCCACCGCACGACCGCCTTGCTGACGCTGACCAGCGGTGATGTGCCGAATTTCCTGAACGATGGGATCCGCTTCAGAGGGCTTCGTGTGGGAGATGAAGATCGGGTAGTCCGGATCACTAGGCCTACCGGCCAACTCCTGCGCCAGCGCGGGGGACGACAGATGCCCGCTTCGCTCCGCCAGCAAGGCCTCATTGCCGCTAAAGGCCGTTTCGATTACCAACACAGCGACGTCCATCCGCTGCAGTCGCGCCCAGAGTGCGGGGTTTCGCCCGGTGTCTCCACTGAAGACCCACCAACCCCGCTCACCGCGCAGGGCATAGCCCACTGCCGGCACTGTGTGCTTGGCAGGCAATACCTCGATCTCGAGACCATCCACGCTCATGCAAGCCCCGGTATCCAGAGGGCAGTACTGCAAAAATGGCCGGTCCGGGGAAGGAATCCGGGCGAAGTCTGGCCAAATCACGTTGTTGAAAACATGTGCCTTCAGAGCCTCCAACGTCGCCGATAACCCGTGCACCTGCAATGGCGCACGCAGGCGGGCACCGATGGCATCTAGCATCAGCGGCAAAGCGGCCACATGGTCGAGATGAGAATGCGTGAGAAAGACATGCCGCACGCACGCCATCTCATCCAGCGACAGGTCGCCGACTCCAGTACCGGCGTCAATCAGTATGGAGTCGTCTACGAGGAACGACGTTGTTCGACAGTCCCGCGCAATGGCGCCAGAACACCCCAGCACACGGATCTTCATAAGCAGCTCTCACTTGAAGTCCAGACGGGTGACGCCGTCCCAATCCACATCCAGCGTCTGATCGCGCAGCGCTTGGATACGTTGCGCATACAGCTCCAGCAACCCGCCAAAGGCAGTCACACCCTTCAGGTCGGCCATCAGCACATCGCATTGCGCCCACTCCTGATGGCGGTAGGCCACAAGCAAATCGCGCCACACCCTGGGAGCGTCATCATTCTGGGCCATGAATGGACGCGCGGGTGTGAAAATCTGCACGGGATCTTGCTTGCCCTTGACCTGCACTCGGTCCAATTCCATCCAGAGCTCGGCTTGGCAGAGACTCCGCGTCGCATCGCTCGCAACGATTGACACCCCATACAGCTTGCAAAGGCCCTCTAGACGCGAGCCCAGGTTCACCGCATCTCCGATGACGGTGTAGCTGAGACGGACGTCCGAGCCCATATCGCCTACACACATAGGTCCGGTATGCAGCCCGATTCCCACCCCGATGACTGGCAAGCCCTGTGCTTCATGCTCGCGGTTGATGTGCTCAACGGCCGCCACCATGTCCAAAGCGGCGGCCAGTGCGCGCTCCGCGTGGTCGGGCATGCTCACCGGAGCCCCCCAGAAGGCCATCACGCAATCGCCCATGTACTTGTCGATCGTGCCACTCTGGCGACTGATCGCGTGGCTCAGACGCGTGAACACCCGATTCAACAGTTGTTGTAAAGCCAAGGGGTCCATTCGCTCGGAAAGCGCCGTAAAGCCTCTCATGTCGCAGAACATCACCGTCAACTCAGCTTGACGCGCCTGCATGGAGTAACGCTCAGGCTCGAGCATCATCTGATCCACCAATTCAGGCGGGACATAACTTCGGAATCGTTCGGCCAGCCCCCGCTTGGCGCGGCGCTCCACCCAGTACCCCCAGGCGCTGTTGAGCAGGAACAGCATCAGGCACACTGCGACACAGGCGGCTGCGGGGAGGGCGAGACCCTGGTGTACAAACAAAAGGAAGTTTGCCCCGGCAAGCCCAGCGACCACGCACACTGTGGCTATACCCGCGGCCAAAGGTGCCATCCAGGGCAAGGCGATAGCCAGCGCACCCGCCACCAGGAGCTGCTGCACCAGGTCAACTCCCTGGGCATAGTCAGGCTGCACGACGGTCATACCGTCTAGCCAACCCGACAACAGGTTCGCATGGACCTCGACCCCCGGATAGACCCTGCCCGCCGGCGTCACTCTCAGATCCTGCAGCCCTGGTGCTGTTGAGCCCACCAGCACGACAGTCCCTGCCAAACTGCCTGGCGATAGCTTCCCATCTAGGATGGTGGCCGCCGATATGTATCGGAATGAACCGCCCTGGGGCCCACCAGCGCCCCGAAACGGAATCTGCACCGCCAACCGCGTATCGACCGGAATCTCAAAGCGCCGCTCACCACTGACCAGTGCCACAGCCCGAAGAACATCGAAAGACCCAGCGGGATGGTGCTGTGCATACAAGGGCTGCACGGCCGGTTGCTCCAGCAATTGCCTGAACATGGCCAAGGCGAGAGACTCGTAGTAATGGCCGCCGAACTCCGCTAGAACTGGTGTGGCTCGAACAACGCCGTCGCGGTCGCTGATCGCATTGAAGAAGCCTGCCCGGCCAGCGGCAGCCATCAGCTCTGGGAGATTGGCGCCAAACCCGTTCCAGTGCGTACTGGCCAAAGGCGGCCCGCGCAACTCACGGGACGTCATGACCGGTGTGGGCAAGGTGCCACGGGCGTATCCCTCTCGGTCGCTTGTGAAGTAGTACCCCAACACCACTGGTCGCGACGCGATCGAGCGCGCAAACCGTGCATCGAAATCGAGCGTGGGCGCCAGCGTACGCCATTCAGCCAAAAAAGCTGCACTGTCCCGCAGCGGCCCGGAGGCGAGCTTTTCCAGATGGCGCAGACCCGAGCTACCGTCAGGCTCCGCAAATAGCACGTCGAAGCCGACCAGTGCAGCACCCTGGCGATCAACGAGCTCCTCTACCAGCGCCGCCAAACGGTCTCGCCCCCATGGCCAATGCCCAATCTGGTTCAGACTGGACTCATCAATGTCAACGATGACGATCCGCGGGTCCAGGCTCTTGGGGGCCTGCAGGGACCAACGCACGTCGTACCACCACAAGTCCAGCTGCTCCAGAGCAGGCTGCGGCAACACCCCCAACGTGTCCAATACCCCAAGGGCCACGATCGCGAGGCCTGCAAGCATTCGGGTAGCGCGCAGGCGCAACAACCGCCACATCGCCATACCGCCCGTGCGCAGCGGACCCCGATCGACCCGGAAGACGTCCGGGCGTTTCATTTCCAGCTCAGAGCTGTTCGAACTGCATGGCTGTGCCCGCCAGCTCCAGGCGGTCGCCGGTCTTCAGCGGCACGGGAGAGGCGCCAATCGGCGCCCCGTTCAACGATGGCATCTCGGGCCCTTCCACGTGCGCCAGCACAAAACCCTGGTGCCTGCGGGTGATGGAGGCTACAGCGACCCCTGGCTTGCCAATTGTGGTGACCACCTTCTGAAGAGAGACCTCCCGCCCAGCCGCAGCCCCAGAAAGCACCCGAATAACCGCCTGAACGGGGGCGGCTCCCAGAGGGGCAGGACGGGAGTTGCTCACTCCTGCAGCCACCGCAGGCGGCACCATGCCCGGTTTGAAGACCATCGTCTTTTCAAAGTTCTCCGCATCCTGGTCTTGCAGGAATCGGATCTTGTACTTGCCCACTTCGATCATGTCGCCATTGCGCAAGCCCTGCCGCTTGATAGATCGGGCGTTCACATATGTGCCGTTGGTGCTTCCCAGATCTTCGATCTCCACTGCATCGCCCTGCATGTGCAGCACTGCATGTTCGCCGCTGACAGCCAGGTTATCGATCACCACGTCGTTGTATGGGCGTCGACCCAGTGTCGTACGCTCTTTGGTCAGCGCCACTTCCTTGATGACGACGCCGTCGATGGAAACAATCATTTTCGGCATGGTCTACTCCTGCATTGGTGTTTTTGGGTGTATCGGTTGGCCTCAGGCTTGGCCCAAGAGGCGTGACATCAATCCGCGCCGCTTGCCGGGCATACCGCTGGCCTGCACCAGCAGCACGCTGACATTGTCGCGACCGCCGTATGCGTTGGCAGCGTCTATCAGGTGCGCCGCTGTTTCTTCGAGGGGCGCGGCCCGTCGCACCATATCGGCGATGTCATCGTCGGCCACCATATCGGTCAAGCCATCAGAGCACATGAGAAAGAGGTCTTGCGGCAGAACCTCGAACTCGTTGACTTCGAGCTGCACCTCGGGCTCGACACCGAGCGCGCGCGTCACCAGATTGCGGTTGGCAGACACGGCAGCTTCCTCAGGGGTCAGTAGGCCCGCATCAATCTGCTCCTGCAGCCAGGAGTGGTCGCGCGTGATCTGCTGCAGTACTCCCTCGCGCAAACGGTAGCAGCGCGAGTCCCCGATGTGTCCAAGGATCAACCGTGAACCCAGAAAGGCACCCACGACCAAGGTGGTGCCCATGCCAGAGTACTGGGGATTGGACAATGCGGCCCCGAGGATCGCATGATTGGCATTGTCCACGCAATTCTCCAGAGCCTGTCGGAGCTCTGTAGCCGTTGGCTCCGTACGAGACTCGTTGAGCCAACGCACCATTTCCGTCCGAATGAAGGTTGTTGCCATGCCACTGGCCACCTCGCCGGCGTTGTAGCCACCCATGCCATCGGCCAGTATGGCAAGCTGCGCGTCTCGGTCCACGGCCACCGCATCCTCGTTGTTGCTGCGCACGCGGCCGCGATCGGTTTGGGCGAAGAACTCGTAAGTCATGGAGGCTGCGGCTTGCGTCATGGAGCGCCGGTCAAGGAAGTGTGGAGGGTGCCGCGGTCTGCGGAGCGCGACTCCATCACGGTTTCCTGGAAATCGGCGGAGCCGTCGCTGCCGGGCGAACCGTGCTGATCATAGTCGACCGCAGCCCCGTTGCTGTCTCCGGATATCGGCTGAACAGAGCCGATCACCGCCTTCAATGCCTCCGCCATCGCCCGCCCTGTCTGAAACCGAGATTCGGGTGATTTGGCCAGCGCTTGGCTTAGCACCTGGGCCAATGCCTCGGGAAGTTCGGGGCGGATGTCGCGAAGATCCGGCGCTGGCTGTTCCACGATGGCCTGCAACAGTTGCGGCAAGCTGTTGCCCTGCAGCGGCAAACGTCCGGTGAGCAACTGAAAAAGCGTGACTCCCAAAGCGTAAAGGTCTGAGCGGCCGTCGATGCGCACGCCCTGAACCTGCTCGGGCGACATGAAGCTGGGCGTTCCCAGGACCAGCCCCGTGCGGGTTCGAAGTGCATCGGTGAGCCGAGCCACGCCGAAGTCCACGACCTTGACCTGCCCAGTTTCAGGATTCCAGCGCAGATTGGCTGGCTTGATATCGCGATGCACCACCTGGTGCTCATGGGCGTAGTCGAGTGCGAGCGCGACTTCTACGCCCAGTGCAATCACCCGATCGGTCGGCAACAGGTGCCCAGGCACTGCCCTGGCAGCCAGATCGCTCCCGGGCAGATACTCCATCGCGATGTAAGCCACGCCCTGTTCCTCGCCTGCACCGAACACCGTAACGATACCCGGATGCAGCAATCGCCCCGCCGCCTTGGCCTCACGGAAGAATCGCGCCCGGGCTTCTTCGAGCGAGACACCTTCAAACTCACGAGACAGCGCCAGGGTCTTGAGCGCGATAGGACGACCGACCTGCGCGTCGTGGGCTCGGTATACCGCCCCCATCGCGCCCTGACCCAGGAGGGCGTCCACGCGGTAAGGTCCGATCTGGGTGGGCAGAGGGGCTACTGCTGGCACAGCTTCGCCAGATGCAGCGAGTCCATGCCCTGCCGCCTCCTCCTTCAGGCGCGCACGCAGCGCCTGGTACCGCTTGCGACCCTCACGGTGATGCCGGTCGCGCCGCAAAAGAAACTCGTAAACCTGCCGGGCCTGGGGCCAACGCTGTTGCCGCTCCAGATCTAGAGCGAGGTGCAGCACATTGTCGAGCAATGCTGGTGTCACCGGCGCACGCTGGTAATGCTGAAGGGCCCCCCTCCAGTCACCCTGGCCTTGCCGAACCAAACCGAGCATGCGTTCGCTGTCGTCCGACTGACCCTGATGGCTGTTGCGCAGAGAGGGCGCGATCTTGAGCAGACGGTCCACAGAACCCAACACAACGCCACCCACTGCGCCACCCAAAAGCATCAGCGGCACCGCCAGTGCTGTTGGAAACGACCAACCCGACTGCTGGAAACCGAGCCACGGCGCTCCCACACCCGCCACAGTGAGCAGCCCCAAGCCCGACCAAGCCGCCCCGGCAGATCGCCCCAGCAGCCGGGGCCAATACAGCAAGCCTGCCGCAACGAACATCAATGCAAGGCCGGTCACCCATCGCCCCCAGGAGGGTACGCTGACCACCGCTCCATGCCGCATTGCCGATACGACCTGGGCCAGCGCCTCGGCTTCCGATACTTGGCGCCCATTGGAGAGACTGACCAGTGCAGCACCTGTCCCGGTACGACTCGCGGTCACGATGGCCGTACGGTCTTCCAGTAGGCTTCGGTCCACCACGCCATCCATCACCGCAAGCGCCGCCACAGGTTGGGATGGTTCGCCCCACAGAGGGCGCAGCTGGCCATGCGCATCCACCGGGAGCTTGACCGCCCCGAGTTGCAGTTCGGCAGGTGTCGCCACGCGCCGCACATCGCGCAGACCGAGGTGCCAGTGCCCCAGCGCCGCCACGAGCGCAAGACTCGGGATGCCCACGGAATCATGGCGCCATAGCAATGGAACGCTGCGCAACTGGCCATCGACATCCGCTGGCGCAGCCCAGGGGGCAGCGCCAGCGGACAACGACAGCCAGACGTCGTCCGGATACTTCAACGGCGGCGCGGCAGGCGCGAGAGCCCCAGGGTCCGGCAGCGCAGTACGCCTTTGCAGGGCGGACAAAGGAAGCGCACCGGACACCGGCGCTGTGACCCGCGATGTCTCGATGCGAAGCCAAGTGACCCCGGAACGCTGAAGCGCCTGCTCCAAGGTTGGCGATACCAGACTCTCAGCGCTGCCACCCGACGCATCGCCCCCTGGCGCAGGCCCGTTGAACGGGGTCGATGGTGTCGCAGCCGTGGGCAGAGGCGCGAGATACAGCACCTGACGCACACCCGCCTCCGTCAGGCGCTGGAGCAACTTGGCATGTGCCTCTGGCAAGACCGGGGCAGCCCCCCAATCGACTACCGTCGCCACAGAAGGAAGTGCCACGGCGGAATGGGACATGGCATGGTCCTCAAGTGCCTGCGTGGCCGAACCCAGCAGGCCGGACGCAAAGGCTGCTGCGGCCAGCACTGCGCCGGACGCCAGCGCCCACAGTCCCTGCCGCCCCTCCCTCCACTCTCCCGAAGGGCCCTGATTCGCCACTCGTGTCCCACCCACTGCGTGCCTGTGTACTCAGAAGTTATGGGCTGTGTTTTAGCAATAATCAAGCCCAATCTCCGGACCGTGGCGCACGCCTGCGCAAGCCCCTCTGGCCGCCGCAAGCTGTCACCATCGCGCCAAACGGCGGCTCTTCGAACACGCCTGTCCTGACTTTTTTGTCACAGAAAGCACAAAGGCGCTCTGGCCGAAGCCAGAGCGCCTTCGAGGTCGATGCCGCAGGACCGAATCAGCGCAGCTGGGCCTTGAGCAGCTTGCCCAGTTCCGACGGGTTGCGCGTGACCACAAAGCCGCACTCTTCCATGACGGCCAGCTTGGCGTCGGCCGTGTCGGCACCACCCGAGATGAGGGCGCCGGCGTGGCCCATGCGCTTGCCCGGAGGGGCGGTGACGCCCGCGATGAAGCCAACCACGGGCTTCTTCATGTTGGCCTTGCACCACTGGGCGGCTTCGGCTTCGTCAGGACCGCCGATTTCGCCGATCATGATCACGGCGTCCGTGTCCGGATCGTCGTTGAAGGCCTTCATCACGTCGATGTGCTTGAGACCGTTGATCGGGTCACCGCCGATACCCACGGCGCTCGACTGGCCCAGGCCCACTTCCGTCAGCATGGCCACGGCTTCGTACGTCAGCGTGCCCGAACGGCTCACCACGCCGATGCGGCCCTTGCGGTGGATGTGACCCGGCATGATGCCGATCTTGATTTCGTCGGGCGTGATCAGGCCGGGGCAGTTGGGGCCGAGCAGCAGCGTCTTCTTGCCGCCAGCGGCTTCCTTGGCCTTCATCTTGTTGCGCACTTCCAGCATGTCGCGCACCGGAATGCCTTCGGTGATGCAGATCGCCAGGTCCAGGTCCGCTTCCACGGCTTCCCAGATGGCGGCTGCAGCGCCGGCGGGCGGCACATAGATCACGGACACAGTAGCGCCTGTCTGCTGTGCGGCTTCCTTGACCGTGGAGTAGATCGGAATGTTGAAAATCGACTCGCCCGCCTTCTTGGGGTTCACGCCGGCCACAAAGCAGTTCTTGCCGTTCGCGTACTCCTGGCACTTTTCCGTGTGGAACTGGCCGGTCTTGCCCGTGATGCCCTGGGTGATGACCTTGGTGTCTTTGTTGATGTAGATCGACATGAGTGTTCTCCGGGCTACTTACTTGACGGCGGCCACGATCTTGGTGGCGGCTTCGGCCATGGTGTCGGCAGCAATGATGGGCAGGCCCGACTCGGCCAGCATCTTCTTGCCCAGCTCTTCGTTCGTGCCCTTCATGCGCACGACCAGCGGCACGTTCAGGTTCACGGCCTTGCACGCGGTGATCACGCCGGTGGCGATCGTGTCGCACTTCATGATGCCGCCGAAGATGTTGACCAGGATGCCCTCGACCTTGGGGTTCTTGAGCATGATCTTGAAGGCTTCGGTGACCTTCTCGGGGGTGGCGCCGCCGCCCACGTCCAGGAAATTGGCCGGCTCGCCGCCGAACAGCTTGATGGTGTCCATGGTAGCCATGGCCAGGCCCGCGCCGTTCACCAGGCAGCCGATGTTGCCATCGAGGCTGATGTAGGCCAGGTCGAACTTGGAGGCTTCGACTTCGGCCGGATCTTCTTCGTCCAGGTCGCGCAGGGCCACGATTTCGGGGTGGCGGAACAGCGCGTTGGCGTCAAAGTTGAACTTGGCGTCCAGGGCGATCAGGTTGCCCTTGCTGTCGCAGTTCAGGGGGTTGATTTCCACCAGCGACGCGTCGGTGTCCATGTAGCACTTGTACAGCTTGGCGAACAGGTCCACGGCCTGGTCGACCGAAGCACCGCTCAGGCCAATGGCCGCGGCGATCTTCTTCGACTGGTCGGCAGTGATGCCGGTCAGCGGATCAATGTACTCGGTGATGATCTTCTCGGGGGTGGCATGGGCCACTTCCTCGATGTCCATGCCGCCTTCGCTCGATGCGATGAAGGCCACCTTCTGCGTGGCGCGGTCAGTCACCAGCGACACATACAGCTCGTTCTTGATGTCGGCGCCGTCTTCGATGTAGAGGCGGCGGACCTTCTGGCCTTCGGGGCCGGTCTGGTGCGTGACGAGTTGCATGCCCAGAATCTGCTCGGCCAGCTTCTTGACGTCGTCAATGCTCTTGGCCACCTTCACGCCGCCACCCTTGCCGCGGCCGCCTGCGTGGATCTGGGCCTTGACCACCCACACCGGGCCGCCGAGTTTTTGAGCGGCTTCCACGGCCTCTTGCACCGTGAAAGCGGGAATGCCACGGGGTACGGGCACACCAAAACTGCGCAAGATTTCCTTGCCTTGGTATTCGTGAATCTTCATGAGGTCTCTCTCAGAAAGGGTGGTTGGGTCCCGTTTGCCATCAATGTCTGGCCCCGGGCTTGGGACATGGCAACCCACGACTGTATCATGCTGCATCGCACCATCCCTTGTGCCAAACTTACAGGCGCACAGCGGCGCAGCCCCCCTTTTCCACCGGATCCACAGGAGCACACCATGTCCAAAGTCTTCATCGACGGCGAAGCCGGCACCACGGGTCTGCAGATCCGCGAACGCCTGGCCGGCATGGCGGGTGTGGAGCTGGTGAGCATTGCGCCCGAGCGGCGCAAAGACCCGGCCGCCAAGCGCGCGCTGATGGCCGAGGTGGACCTGGTCGTGCTCTGCCTGCACGACGACGCCGCGCGCGAATCGGTGGCCATGGTCGACAGCATCGAGGCCGAAACCGGCCGCCGCATCAAAATCATCGACGCCAGCACGGCGCACCGCACGGTGACCGGCTGGGTGTACGGCTTCCCAGAACTGTCGGCCGAGCAATGCGCCGCCGTGACCACCGCCCAGCGCGTGGCCAACCCTGGCTGCTACGCCACTGGCGCCATCGCGCTGCTGCGTCCGCTGGTGGATGCCGGGCTGCTGCCTGCCGACTTCCCCGTTGCGCTGCCCTCGGTCAGCGGTTACTCGGGTGGTGGGCGCACCATGATCGAAGCCTACGAGGCCGGTACCGCGCCGCTGTTCGAGGCGTATGCCCTCACGCTGCAGCACAAGCACCTGCCCGAGATCATGAAGTACACGGGCATGACGCGCCGCCCGATCTTCGTACCGGCCGTCGGCAACTTCCGCCAGGGCATGCTGGTGCAACTGCCGCTGCACCTGGATCTGCTGCCCGGGGCGCCCAAAGCCGCCGACCTGCACGACGCGCTGGCCGCCCACTACGCACGCAGCAACACCCCACAGCAATGGGTGCGTGTGCTGCCGCCCACCGACGACGGCAAGCTCGACGCCACCGCGCTCAACGACACCAACGGCCTAGAGCTGCGCGTGTTCGCCAACGAAGCGCACCGCCATGCCGTGCTGATTGCGCGGCTGGACAACCTGGGCAAGGGCGCGAGCGGCGCGGCCGTGCAGAACCTGCAGCTCATGCTGGGCCTCAAGGGCTGACAGCCGCCGCGCCGCAGGGCCGCCACTTGGCGGCACACTGCGCCACCGGGCGATCGCCCACGCAAGGCGGCGGGCCAACACCAGTGCCGCCTTGCCCGACTCGCCCGCGGCGGCAGAACAGACGTTCGCGGGGCTGCCGCCCAGGCGCCAGCAGACCTGAGCCAGCCGACAAGACCTACCAGTCGCCTGCGCCGTCGCCGCCGTGCGTGCCGTCCAGTTCGGCATCGTCGGCCTTTGTGGTGCAGCGGGGCACCGTGCGGTAGGCAATGGCCGAAGCGAACCCCCGGGCGATGAGGAAACGCAGCTGACGCGCCCGCTCGGCGGCATCGCGGGGAGGCTCTCCAAAGCGGCGCTGCCAGGCGGCCTGCGCGCGCTCAGCCTCGGTGGCCTGCAGCGCGCTCACGGCCTCGCCGACCAAGGCGGCGTCTACGCCCTTGGCTTGCAGTTCCTGCCGGATGCGTGCCGCGCCGCGACCGGGAGCCCGGCGATACACCAGCGACGCCACCGCCCGCTCGTCGCTCACAAACCCCTTGTCCTGCAATTCGCGCAGCAGGGCATCGAGGTCGTCGCCCTCCTGCAGGTGCGGCTGCAGCTTGCGCGCCAGCTCGGCGCGCGAATGCTCGCGCTGGCTCAGCAGCCGCAAGGCGCGGCCCTTGAGCGACAGCGATGGTGCAGATGGACGGGATGGCGGCATGTACCCTGAGGGATATTGCTATTATTTCTATAGCTGCTCGTGCTTATCAAACAAGCACGAACAGCCAAAATCGCTGCGAACGTCGGCCGGACTGCCCCACCGCGGCCGCCCGGTTGCCCGGTTGCCCGGCAGGCTGCGCGCGGCAGCCGAGGCAGACAGGGCATGCGGCAGGCCGTGCGAAGGTTCAACGCCGTTGCGGCCCGGCTCGCGCCTCGACACCTGCACCGGCTTGCATCAGTGCAGGTGACAGCAGGGCGATGCCCAGCTGCTCTCGCACTTTGTTTTATCGAACCTGCAGCGAACTCGGCTTGCGCCTCGTCTGCCGCCTCCTGCGTCGGCAGCAGGGGAATCGCAAGCGATTCCCGGACCTTGTTTTTTCGAAGCAGCGGCCCCGCTCGGCTTACGCCTCGTCACCTGCACCGGCTTGCGCCAGTGCAGGGGGCAGCTGGGCGATGCCCAACTGCTCTCGCACTTTGTTTTATCGAACCTGCGGTCGAACTCGGCTTACGCCTCGTCACCTGCACCGGCTTGCGCCAGTGCAGGGGGCAGCTGGGCGATGCCCAACTGCTCTCGCACTTTGTTTTATCGAACCTGCGGTCGAACTCGGCTTACGCCTCGTCACCTGCACCGGCTTGCGCCAGTGCAGGTGGCAACTGGGCGATGCCCAGCTGCTCTCGCACTTTGTTTTCAATCTCTCGGGCGAGGTCGGGGTTTTCGCGCAGGAACTCGCGGGCGTTGTCGCGGCCCTGGCCGATCTTTTCGCCGTTGTAGGCGTACCAGGCGCCGCTTTTTTCGATGATGCGGGCGTTCACGCCCATGTCGATGATCTCGCCCTCGCGGCTGATGCCCTCGCCGAACAGGATGTCGAACTCGGCCGTCTTGAACGGCGGGCTGACCTTGTTCTTCACGACCTTGACCTTGGTCTCGTTGCCAATTGCGTCTTCGCCCTTCTTGATCGTGCCGGTGCGGCGGATGTCGAGGCGCACCGAGGCGTAGAACTTCAGCGCGTTGCCGCCCGTGGTGGTTTCGGGGCTGCCGAACATCACACCGATCTTCATGCGGATCTGGTTGATGAAGATGACCATGCAGTTGGTCTTCTTGATGGTGGCGGTGAGCTTGCGCAGTGCCTGGCTCATCAGGCGGGCCTGCAGGCCGGGCAGGGCGTCGCCCATTTCGCCTTCGATTTCGGCCTTGGGCGTGAGGGCGGCCACCGAGTCCACGATGATCAGGTCCACGGCGCCCGAGCGCACCAGGCTGTCCACGATCTCCAGCGCCTGCTCGCCAGTGTCGGGCTGGCTGATCAGCAGGTCGGGCACATGCACGCCCAGCTTTTGCGCGTACTGGATGTCGAGCGCGTGCTCGGCATCGACGAAGGCGCAGACGCCGCCCTGCTTTTGCATTTCGGCCACGACTTGCAGCGTGAGCGTGGTCTTGCCCGAGGATTCCGGGCCGTAGATTTCGATCACGCGGCCGCGCGGCAGGCCGCCCACGCCCAGCGCGATATCGAGGCCCAGCGAGCCGGTGGAGACGACCTGGATGTCCTCGATCGCCTCGCCCTCGCCCAGGCGCATGATGGTGCCCTTGCCGAACTGCTTTTCGATCTGGGCCAGCGCGGCCTGCAGGGCCTTGGCTTTTTCCGAATTGGCGGCCAGTGCGCCGTTGCTCTTGGTGTCCATGAAGCGCTCCTTGAAGGATGAATGCGGTGCGGCAGCGGGCTGCCGGGGCGCCTGCGGTTAATCACAGGCTGTATGCGTGGACAGTAGTTTAGAGGCGACTCGTTCGCCCAGAACGATTTATTTGGTCAGTTTGCCTGACAATTGGCAGCAGCTGCAAACTGCCAGTGCCACACCATGCCCCGCTCCATCCCCCTGCGCCCAGCCCGAAACCCTGCCTCGGTGACTCAGGCCCAGGGCGGCAAGCCGCCACACGGAGTCGCCGCCGGCGACGGCTGGCGCCTGACCCACCTGGGCCGGCTGCTCGGCCATGCGATGCGGCGTTTTGATGCGCGGGTGCTGCAGCTCATGGCGCGCAATGTCGAAGTGCCGCTGGCGTTGTCGCACCTGGCTGCGCGCGAGCAGGTGACGGCCGCGCACGTGCACATCACGCGCCACCTGTCGCTGACCGGCGACCGGCTGACCGACCTGGCCGACCGCGCGGGCATGACCAAACAGGCCATGGCGCAGGTGGTGGACCAGTGCGAGGCCTGGGGCCTGGTGCAGCGCACGCCAGACCCGCACGACGCCCGCGCGCGCCGCGTGCAGTTCACGCCCACGGGGCTTGCCTGGCTGCAGGCGTTCCGCGACGCCGTGGCCCAGGCCGAGGCCGAGTTTCGCGACGCGGTGGGCGAGGAGATTGCCACCGTGGTAGCCATCGGACTGGAGGCGTATGCGAGCGGCGGCTGAAGCGACACCCTGCCCTGTGCACAGGCAAGGCCGCTATAGCGGCAGGCCCGTCGACCGCGAGGCCTGCACTGCACCCGGTGCATCCAGCGCGCTCCACACACGCGACGCAGCCGACGCACAATGCAGGCTGTGACCTCCATGACCGACGACGACCGATCCCCACACCAGACCTCGGCCGCCCGCACGGCGCTGGAAGGCGGCTTTCCGGCCCCGGCCGTGACCGCCGTGCCCGGCTCCACCCCGCTGGTGCTCGACTCGCCGCACAGCGGCACCCACTACCCGGGCGACTTCGGCGCGGCCCTGCCGCTGGCCACGCTGCGCCGGGCCGAAGACACGCATGTGGAGCAGCTCTACGCCTTCGCGCCCGCGCTGGGCGTGGCCTGGGTCGAGGCGCATTTCCCGCGCATCTACCTCGACGCCAACCGCGATGTGACCGAAATCGACGAGCAGATGCTGGACGCCGCATGGCCCGGCCCGCTGGCCACCGACGAGCGCGTGCGCGCCAAGGTGCGGCTGGGCAAGGGCCTGGTATGGAAGTTCACCGACGAGGGCGTGCCCATTTACCAGCGGGCGCTCTCAGTGGCCGAGGTGCAAGCGCGCATCGACCGCTGCTGGCGCCCCTACCACGCAGCCGTGGCCGCCGCCATCGACGCCGCCCACGCGCGCCACGGCTACAGCCTGCACATCAACTGCCATTCGATGCCCGCCGTGTCGGCCAGCCACGCAACAGACTTCCCGGGCCTGGTGCATGCCGACTTCGTGGTGGGCGACCGCGACGGCAGCACGGCCACCCCCGCGCTGTCGGCGCTGGTGTGCGATCACCTGCGCGCGCGCGGCTACAGCGTCGAATACAACCACCCCTACAAGGGCGTGGAACTGGTGCGCCGCTACGGCCGCCCGGCCGAGCACCGGCACAGCATCCAGCTGGAAATCAACCGCAAGCTCTACATGGACGAGGCCACGCTCGCGCCGCTGCCTGGCGGCATGGCGCGGCTGCAGGCCGACCTGCAGGCGCTGGTGCGCATGCTGCTGGCCACCGACCCGCGCTGAGATCCGCTGGTCAGCGCGCCTGACCGTGCGCCTGGCCCTGGACTTGACGGGCCAGGCTGGCCGCAGGCCCCAACAAAAAAGCCGCGCCAGAAGACGCGGCTTGATCGCGGACGATCGTGACCGACCGCTCGCCCGGGCGAGTCTCCGCGCCCTTCGTGGTCAGGCCTTCACGTCCAGCAACGCACCCATCATCCGGTCCTGCGTACGCAGGGTCTGCAGATTGGCCTTGAAGGCGTAGGTGGCGGCCATCTGGTCCACCGCCTCCTGCTCCAGGGCCACACCCGGGGTGTCGGCCTTGCGCAGCGACGCCTGCACCCCCGCCCCACCCGGCGCCTCGGTCTGCACCACTTCCTGGCGGCGGAAGTTGCCGGTGTTCACATTGGCCACGTTGTGCGCGGCGCTGTCCAGGCGGAGCTGGGCGGCTTGAAGACCGGAACTGGCAGCTGTGATGAGGTTACCCATGGATATCTCCGTTGGCGCTTGCATTTGGTCGAACCGAAATCGCCAGTCATAAGCGTAGTGAGCACGCGACAACCATGCAATCGTCTGGTCCGCTGATTCGAAGACGGGCGATAGCTGGAACCTACAATCGTCTTCCCTGCGCGATGCAGGAAATATATCGACAACCAAGAGGGAGGACTCCGTGAAACATATTGCGTTATTACTGGCGTTGGTTTTGGCTGGCTGTGGCGGCGGGGGCGGAGATACAGCCACGCCAAGTCCTGCACCGTCGCCTGCCCCAAGCCCAGCACCAGCACCAGCACCAGCACCAGCACCAGCACCAGCACCAGCACCCAGCGTTTCCCTGTCTTTCTTGCCGACGGTACTGAACCTCACCACATTTGAGGGAGAGCCCAAGACGGTTTCTATTGCGGCAAAAGTAAGCCAAGACATAGACGACGCCATGTTTGCGTCGGTATCTTACCTAACCGATTTTGAGGCACCTGCCTCACCAATACCCATCAATAGCCTTGATTTCCAGATCAGGCTTCGCACTTCGCCATCGCTGAAAGCTGGAATTAAAACCGGAGCAATCAACGTTGTCTTGATCGCCAGTAAAACCGGCGTGATCCATCGGGCACAGTTGCCTTACCGAATCGAAGTCGTTGCCGCACAACCTGGGCCATCAGCCCTGCAACAGCTTGATGGCGCAAGCCATTGGTCGTCGAGACATGGAAACGCCGGCAATACTGGATATGTGGCGACGTCCACCAAATTGAATCCAGCGTCGTTTCGGCTCCGCTGGCGGACTGCTGATATCGTGTACAACCTACACCCCGTGGCGAGTGGTGGACAAATTTTTCTCCAAAACGGTGGGCAAATGGAGGCTGTCCGCGAAATTGACGGAGCAAGCCTATGGAAAACCCAATCCAGCATCCAATCCACTGACGAAGCCGTTATCGCATCTAGCCGAGTATTCGGAAATGATTCACGAAACGGTGTTTATGGCTACGCGTTCAACAGTGGAGCCCGGGATCTCTTACTGCCGCACAGAGCGGGACGCCCTCAGACGGATGGGAACACCGTTTACATGGGAGCGCCAGCAGCTAGCGGTTCCGGCAGCATTATCTCTGCATTTGATGCTCGCACTGGAAGTCTGCGCTGGACGACACCTACAGACGTCTCTTCGTCCATTTCTGCCTATCAGAGATTTGCAGTCGATGGGCAACACCTCTATTCCTTCTCATTTAATAAGCTACGCGCTTATCGAGTGACCGATGGCGCAGAAGCGTTGACGATCCCTCACAACCTTGGCGAGACTTCTATTTCTCGGCCATTGACTGCGATCGCGTATGGCAATCAGAAGGTGATCGGCGGCTATTACACCTGGAGTCAGGCGTATTTGGCAGCATTCTCGATTCCAGACAAAAAGCAGAACTGGGAAGTAAGGGATGGATTTCGTAGCCTACCAAGCGTTGCTGACGGCTTGTTCTACATCGCAGCGGCTCAACCAAACACTAATACTGTGATGCCAGTGTTGCAGGCCCGTTCTCTCGATACCGGTGCTGTGGTCTGGAGCGCCGCACTACCTGACGACAAAGAGAGCACACGCGACGAAAACTATGAGGTCGTCACCGTCGGCAATATGATCTTTGTCTCATCGGATCGCATCGCCGGCGGCGCAACATACGCGATTGATCGCGATTCGAAGCGGGTTGTATGGAGCTATCCAGTTAACGGGCAGCTCGCTGTCACAGCTTTCGGTACCTTGTTGATCAAAACCATCAACGGCAATATTTTTGCGATTGCTTTGCAGTAGTCGAGCTGCAGGCCACGTGTCTGGCAATGCTCGGCAAGTTGCAGATCCTTGCCCTCTTATCGCGGCAACATAAACCACGCAGTCTTTGACCAAAGGGCCGCTCACGCCCCCCCATGCGCGGCCACCAGGCACTGCGCAAAGGCCTGCGCCGCGCGCGTGGGCTGGGGGGAGCGGCGCAGCACGCTGACGAACTGGCAGCGGTAGAAAAACAGCGCCGGGTGCACGGCCTGCATCTGGCGCTGGCGTTCGAAGCTTTCGGCGTAGTGGTCGGGCAGAAAACCGAGGTAGCGGCCCGAGAGGATCAGCGTGGCGATCGATTCCTGGTCGAAGCCGGTGGCCTTGCGCGGCAGGCGGGCGCCGTGGCTCAGCTCCATGTTGGGCGAGTGGTAGCCCAGCCCGGCGAACTGGTAGGCGCGCAGCGACTGCCAGGTGAGCGCCGCGTGGTCTTGCCCGAACAGCGGGTGGCGCGCGCCGCAGTACAGGCGCATGGTTTCGTCGAACAGGTCGGCATACACCAGGCTCTGCGAGCTGCGGTGCGCCGGAATGATGCCCACGTGGAAGCTGCCGTCGATGAGCCCGCGCTCGATGGCCGGGATGGAGGCCACGTGCATCTGCAGGCTCACTTCGGGCGCGGCCTGCGCAAAACGGGCGATGGCGTCGCCGATGCGGGCGGCCGGGTTGCTGGCGGTCTTGTCGAAGATGGCGACTTCGAGCCGCCCGCCCATGCGGTGGTGGATGTCGTCGATGCTGCTGCGGAAGGCCTCCACCGCGCTCAGCAGGCGCAGGGTTTCGTCGTACACGCGCTGGCCCTCGGGCGTGAGCGCAAAGCCCGCGCGGCCACGGCGGCACAGGGTCAGGCCCAGGCGCGTTTCCAGGTCCTTCATGTGGCGGCTCACGGTGCTGGTGCCGATGTTGAGCTCCAGCTCGGCCGCGGCCATGCCGCCGCACTCGACCACGCTTTTGAAGACCTGCAGCAGGCGCAGGTCCATGTCGCTGAGCTGACCCAGCACAGCGCGCTGGCGGGGCGTGGGGGCGGCAGCAGTGGCCACGGGTGCGGCCAGGGCCGGGGCGGGCGGGGCTTTTACTTGCATAAACCGTCAAGTAAACATTGATATTGGGCTATTGGAGAGATTAACACCGCCCTCCACAATGCCACGCATGGCCGCCGCTGCCGCAGTGCGCCACCCTGTGTGCCGCCAGACGTGTCTGGCTGCGCGTTTGATGCCCCAGAGGAGATGCTTCCATGAGTTTTGTGGACCTTGACGCCCCCGCCAGCCCCGCCCCCGCCGACACCGCCTTGCGCATGGACCCGGCCTGGCTGGAGGCGCACTGGATGCCCTACACGGGCAACCGCAACTTCAAGGCCAACCCGCGCATGATCGTGGAGGGCAGCGGTGCCTATTACACCGACGCCGAAGGCCGCAAGATTTTTGACGGTCTGTCGGGCCTGTGGTGCGCGGGCCTGGGCCACGGCCGCCGCGAGATCGCCGAGGCGATTGGCCGCCAGGCCATGAAGCTGGACTACTCGCCGGGCTTTCAGTTTGGCCATCCGCTGTCGTTTGCATTGGCCAACCGCATCAAGGACCTGATGCCCCAGGGGCTGGACTACGTGTTCTTCACCGGTTCGGGCTCGGAGTCGGCCGACACCTCGCTCAAGATGGCGCGCGCCTACTGGCGTGCCAAGGGCCAGGCGAGCAAGACGCGCCTGATCGGCCGCGAAAAGGGCTACCACGGCGTGAACTTTGGCGGCATTTCGGTGGGCGGCATCGTGGGCAACCGCAAACTGTTTGGCCAAGGCGTCGAAGCCGACCACCTGCCGCACACGCAGCCGCCGGCCGGCTCGTTTCACAAGGGCATGCCACCCACGGGCAAAGAGCTGGCCGACCGCCTGCTCGACGTGATTGCCCTGCACGACGCAAGCAACATCGCCGCTGTGATCGTGGAACCGTTTTCGGGCTCGGCCGGGGTGGTGATTCCGCCCGTGGGCTACCTGCAGCGCCTGCGCGAGATCTGCACACAAAACAACATCTTGCTGATTTTTGACGAGGTGATCAGCGGTTTTGGCCGCAGCGGCGCCTGGACAGGGGCCGAGGCCTTTGGCGTGACGCCCGACATCCTGAACTTTGCCAAGCAGGTCACCAACGGCGCGCAGCCGCTGGGCGGCGTGGTGGCCACCAAGGAGATCTACGACACCTTCATGGCCGCGGGCGGGCCCGAGTACATGCTCGAATTTCCGCACGGCTACACCTACTCGGCCCACCCGGTGGCCTGCGCGGCGGGCCTGGCGGCGCTCGACATCCTGGAGCAGGAGGACATGATCGGCCGCGTCAAGGCCCTGGCCCCGTACTTCGAACAGGCTGTACACAGCCTCAAGGGCGCCAAGCACGTGCTCGACATCCGCAACTTTGGCCTGGCGGCGGGCTTCACCATCGCGCCGGTGCCGGGCGAGCCGGCCAAGCGGCCCTACGAGATCGCCATGGCCTGCTGGAAGAAAGGCTTCTACGTGCGCTACGGCGGCGACACCATCCAGCTGGCGCCGCCCTTCATCAGCACGCAGGCCGAGATCGACCGCCTGGTCAGCGCGCTCGGCGACGCCCTGGCCGAGGTGGCCTGAGCGGCCGCACAGCATGCCCGCAGGCGGGCCCACCGCAGCCCGCCTGCCATTCCATCGCAGACGCTACAACTTTGATAGCTGCTTGTGCTTGATTTTTAAGCACGAGCAGCCAATTTGACCCCAAACCCGATTGCCATGAACCACGACAAGAACGTCACCACCACCATCGGCCACTGGATCGACGGCCAGACCGTTGCCGACACCGCGCGCACGCAGCCCGTGTTCAACCCCGCCACGGGCCAGGTGTCGGCCCACGTCGCACTGGCCAGCCAGGCCACGGTGGAGGCCGCCATCGCTTCGGCCGAGGCCGCCTTCCCGGCCTGGCGCAACACGCCGCCGCTCAAGCGCGCCCGCGTGATGAGCAAGCTCAAGGTGCTGCTCGAAGAGCACGCCGACCAGATCGCCGCGCTGATCACCGCCGAGCACGGCAAGGTGCTGGCCGACGCGCACGGCGAGCTGCAGCGCGGCATCGAGAACGTGGAGTTTGCGAGCTACGCGCCCGAGTTGCTCAAGGGCGAGCACAGCCGCAACGTGGGCCCGGGCATCGACAGCTGGAGCGAATTCCAGGCGCTGGGCGTCACCGCGGGCATCACGCCCTTCAACTTTCCGGCCATGGTGCCGCTGTGGATGTGGCCCATGGCGGTGGCCTGCGGCAACACCTTTGTGCTCAAGCCGTCGGAGCGCGACCCGAGCAGCGCCATGTTCATCGCGCAACTGGCGCTGCAGGCGGGCCTGCCGCCCGGCGTGCTCAACGTGGTCAACGGCGACAAGACGGCGGTGGACACGCTGCTGCGCGACCCGCGCGTCAAGGCCGTGAGCTTCGTGGGCTCCACGCCCATTGCCGAATACATCTACGCCGAAGGCTGCAAGCACGGCAAGCGCGTGCAGGCCCTGGGCGGGGCCAAGAACCACGCCGTGCTCATGCCCGACGCGGACGTGGACAACGCTGTGAGCGCCCTGATGGGCGCAGCCTACGGATCGTGCGGCGAGCGCTGCATGGCCATTCCGCTGGTGGTGGCCGTGGGCGACGCCGTGGGCGACGCGGTCATCGCGGGCCTGAAGGCTGAAATCGCCAAGATGAAGGTCGGGCCCGGCACCGACAACAGCAACGACATGGGCCCGCTGGTGACCAAGCCGCACTTCGAGAAAGTGAAGGCCTATGTCGACAGCGGCGTGGCCGAAGGCGCGACGCTGGTGGTGGACGGCCGCAGCGTGCAGGTGGCGGGCCACGAGGAGGGCTACTTCCTGGGCGCCTGCCTGTTCGACCATGTGAAGCCCGACATGAAGATCTACCAGGAAGAAATCTTCGGTCCCGTGCTGGGCGTGGTGCGCGTCAAGACGCTGCAGGAAGCCATGCAGCTCATCAACGACCACGAATACGGCAACGGCACCTGCATCTTCACGCGCGATGGCGAGGCCGCCCGCTACTTCACCGACCACATCCAGGTCGGCATGGTGGGCGTGAACGTGCCCCTGCCCGTGCCGGTGGCTTATCACTCGTTTGGCGGCTGGAAGCGCAGCCTGTTCGGCGACCTGCACGCCTACGGGCCGGACGCCGTGCGCTTCTACACCAAGCGCAAGACCATTACCCAGCGCTGGCCCAGCGCAGGCGTGCGCGAAGGCGCGGTGTTCAGCTTCCCCAGCAGCCGCTGAGCGCGCCGCACCACCGGCCGCGTGTTGCCAGCGTGGCAACACCGCGGCCCGGTGGCACTTGAAGGCTTGGTGGTGGTCGGGGCGACTGCTACATTCAGTTACCACC
This sequence comes from Acidovorax lacteus, assembly GCF_039540375.1. Taxonomy (NCBI): domain Bacteria; kingdom Pseudomonadati; phylum Pseudomonadota; class Betaproteobacteria; order Burkholderiales; family Comamonadaceae; genus Acidovorax; species Acidovorax lacteus. Next base: position 62,216 of record NZ_BAABEX010000027.1, on the reverse strand, counting down.
TGCGCTCCCCACCGCCCCGCATGACCGCCGCCCCCGACGACGCCGCCCCGCGCCCCCACTGGGCCGTGCGCATGAACCGGCGCAACCGCAGCGTGTTCTTTGCGCTGCTGGCGGGGGTGATCGGCGTCCATCTGTTCGAGCACCAGGCCCCGACCAGCGCCTGGCTGGCGTTGGCGTTGCAGTTTGCGCTGTACCCGCAACTCGTGTATTGGCGCGCCCTGCGGCACGCGCAGCCGCGCGAGGCCGAGGTGCAGAACATGATGCTCGACGGCTTCTGCTTCGGGCTCTGGTCGGCCGGGCTCGGGTTTCCGCTGTGGATCAGCTTCATCCTGTTCGCGGGCGCCTGCGTCAACCTCACGGTGTTCATGGGGCTGCGCGGCGGCCTGATGGAGACCGCCGTGATGGCTGCGGGCGGCCTGCTGGGCACCCTGCTGCTCGGCCCCGTCACCTGGAAGCCGGGCACCAGTCTGCTGGTGAGCTTTCTGTGCATGGCCGTGCTCACCGGCTTTCTGGTGGTGTTTGCGCGGGACGGCTTTCTGCGCGCCCGGGACCAGTACGAAAGCCGTGCCCAGACGCTGCGCCAGCTCGAAGAAATCCGCCTGCTGCAAAGCAGGCTGCAAGACCTGGCCCTGCGCGACCCGCTGACCGGCCTGTTCAACCGCCGCCACCTCGATGAAGCCCTGGCCGCGGCGCTGTCGGCTGCGCAGCGCTCGGGGCAGCCGCTGGCGCTGCTGATGATCGACATCGACCACTTCAAGCAGATCAACGACACCCACGGCCACCCCGCGGGCGACGCCATGCTGCAGGCCCTGGCCACGCTGATGCAAGACCAGGTGCGACCGGACGACCTGGCCTGCCGCGTAGGCGGCGAGGAGTTTGTGCTGGTGCTGCGCAACACCTCGGCAGAGGCCGCCCAGGCCATCGCCCAGCGCTTGCGCCTGGGGTTTGAGGGGCTTGCGGTGGCCCACGGCGGCGCGATGCTGCAGGCCACGCTGTCGTGCGGCATCGCCTGCTTTGCGCAGCATGGGCGTGACGCACGGGCCCTGACCGCTGCGGCCGATGCCGCGCTGTACGCCGCCAAGGTGGCGGGCCGCAACCGCGTGGTGGTCGCACCGCCGGTAGGCCCTCAAGACGCACCGGCCGCTGCGTACTTCGCCTGAGCCCCTTCCCCGATAGACGCCACCGCAGACGCCGTGGCGGCAAAGCCCGCAAGGCAGGTGAAACTGTTTTGCCTCTATACGCAGATTCGCTGACTAGGGTTTCTACTCTACCAGCCTACAATCCGGCACCCTCGACAAAGCCGCGCGGGTCGCGGCATACCTTCAAAGCAGGAGACGATTGCATGTCCGAGACGAATACGGCCCCGAATTCCCAACCCGACAAGCGCGCCCTGCTGCGCCGTGCGGCGCTCGAATACCACGAGTTTCCGAAGCCCGGCAAGATCGCCCTGGCCGCAACCAAGCAGATGGTCAACCAGCACGACCTGGCACTGGCCTACTCGCCCGGGGTGGCTGCGCCGTGTGAAGAGATCGTCAAAGACCCGTCGGCCGCCTTCCGCTACACCAGCCGCGGCAACCTCGTGGGCGTGGTGACCAACGGCACCGCCGTGCTGGGCCTGGGCGACATCGGCCCGCTGGCCGGCAAGCCGGTGATGGAAGGCAAGGCCGTGCTGTTCAAGAAGTTCTCGGGCATCGACGTGTTCGACATCGAGATCGACGAGAAGGACCCGGACAAGCTCGTCGAGATCATTGCCAGCCTGGAGCCCACGTTTGGCGGCATCAATCTCGAAGACATCAAGGCCCCGGACTGCTTCTACATCGAGCGCAAGCTGCGCGAGCGCATGAAGATCCCGGTCTTCCACGACGACCAGCACGGCACGGCCATCGTGGTGGGCGCGGCCATCCTCAACGGCCTGAAGGTGGCCGGCAAGAAGCCCGAGGATGTGAAGCTCGTCACCTCGGGCGCGGGCGCGGCGGCGCTGGCCTGCCTGGGCCTGCTCGTCAAGCTGGGTATTCGCCGCGAAAACATCTGGGTGACCGACCTGGCCGGCGTGGTCTACGAGGGCCGCACCGAGCTGATGGACGAGGACAAAGCGCAATTTGCCCAACCCACCAGCGCGCGCACGCTGTCCGAAGTGATCGAGGGCGCGGACGTGTTCCTGGGCCTGTCGGCCGGCGGCGTGCTCAAGCAGGACATGGTGCGCAAGATGGCCGCGCGCCCGCTGATCTTCGCACTGGCCAACCCCAACCCCGAGATCACGCCCGAAGACGTGAAAGCCGTGCGCGACGACGCCATCATCGCCACGGGCCGCACCGACTACCCGAACCAGGTCAACAACGTCCTGTGCTTCCCGTATATCTTCCGCGGCGCGCTTGACAGCGGCGCGACCACCATCACGCTGGAGATGGAAATTGCCGCCGTGCACGCCATTGCCGAGCTGGCCCAGGCCGAGCAGAGCGAAGTGGTGGCCGCGGCCTATGTGGGTGAGCAGCTGGCCTTTGGCCCCGAATACCTGATCCCCAAGCCGTTTGATCCGCGTCTGATGATCAAGATCGCGCCGGCCGTGGCCCAGGCTGCGGCCGACAGCGGCGTGGCGCGCCGGCCCATTGCCGACATGGACGCCTACCGCGACCACCTGCAGACTTTCGTCTATGCCTCGGGCACGATGATGAAGCCCATCATCTCTGCGGCCAAGCGAGCCGCCAAGAAGCGTGTGGCCTACGCCGAGGGCGAGGAAGAACGCGTGCTGCGCGCCGCGCAGATCGTGGTGGACGAGCGCATCGCTCGCCCCACGCTGATCGGCCGCCCATCGGTGATCGCCCAGCGCATCGAGAAATTCGGCCTGCGCCTGCAGGAAGGGCGCGACTACGACGTGGTGAACGTCGAAAACGACCACCGCTACCGCGACTTCTGGCAGACCTACCACCGCATGACCGAGCGCAAGGGCGTGACGGTGCCCATCGCCAAGATCGAGATGCGCCGCCGCCTGGCGCTGATCGGCGCGATGCTGCTGCACAAGGGCGAGGTGGACGGCCTGATCGCCGGCACCTGGGGCCACACCACGCTGCACCTGAACTACATCGACCAGGTGATCGGCAAGCGCGCGGGCGTGAACACCTACGCCGCCATGAACGGCCTGCTGCTGCCCGACCGCCAGGTGTTCCTGGTGGACACGCATGTCAACTACGACCCCACGGCCGAGCAGCTCGCCGAGATCACGGTGATGGCGGCCGAGGAGATGATGCGTTTCGGCATCAAGCCCAAGGCGGCGCTGCTCTCGCATTCCAACTTTGGCAGCAGCAACCAGCCCAGCGCTGTGAAGATGCGCCAGACGCTGGAACTGCTGCGTGTGCAGGCCCCCTGGCTGGAGGTGGACGGCGAAATGCACGGCGACGTGGCCCTGGACGGCAAGGCCCGCATGGCCTTGATGCCCCACAGCGACCTGATCGGCGACGCCAACCTGCTGGTGCTGCCCAACATCGACGCGGCCAACATCTCCTACAACCTGCTCAAGACGGCGGCGGGCGGCAACATCGCCATCGGCCCGGTGCTGCTGGGTGCCGCCCAGCCGGTGCACATCCTCACGCCCAGCACCACGGTGCGCCGCATCGTGAATATGACGGCCCTCACCGTGGCCGACGCCAACGCCGCACGCTGACGGCCGGGCCTGTTCACGCCCTTCGCCCCACCGGGGGCGGAGGCGGCGGCGCACAGCCGGTGCCGAACCGGCCTCGCGCTGTAGCGCTGTGGCGCTGCAGCAGCCCTGCCGCGCAATAGACGGCTTTGATGAAGCTCTGGTCGTCCATCGTGCAGCACAGGCCGCTCTGCGCATGCCAGCGCATGGGCCGCACGGCCTGATCTAGAGAGCAAGCGGATTCCGACGAGAGCAACCGCTCACAAACCCTCTTGTACCCTCCCTGCGGAGGCTGCCCAAAGTTTGGGCAAATGCTTGCTTTTTCGGGGGGCTTGCGTCACACTACCGGCTCGAAATTTCGGGTTAACCCGTAGTTTCTGAAAGGTGTCCTGGATGCTGAAGGCTGTTGCCGCCCGTGCGCGCAAAACAGGTTTTTTGTGGGTATTGGGTGCAGCACTGGTCGGAGTCCCGGCCTGGGGCGTGGCACGCACCATGGCCCCGGATGCGCCGCCCATCGGCAAGATCGCACTGTCTGACCTGCCCCGCGAAGGACGTGCCACCTACGCCCTGATCCGCGAAGGTGGCCCTTTTCCCTACGAAAAGGACGGCACGGTGTTCGGCAACCGCGAAAAACTGCTTCCCTTGCACAAGCGCGGCTATTACCGTGAGTACACCGTCAGAACACCGGGCTCGCGCGACCGGGGCGCCCGGCGCATCGTGTGTGGTGGCCCGCCCCGAACCCCGGATGCGTGCTACTACACCCGGGACCACTACGCGAGTTTCCGCGAGATCGTGGAATGACATGGACGCATGGCAGACCGCCCCTGGGGTGGCCCGCCATGCCGCTGCCTTTGGAGTGGGGATGACCCCGCCCGCGCGATGCACGGCAGACCGTGCACGCGATGCCAGAAGTTTTGGACTTAGTGAGAAAGAGTAGCGCAGATGCAGACGCCACTTCGCAAAGACCTCGAGACGCCGCTGCGCGGCGTGCGCTCCAACATCGTGCAGTCCATTCGCGCATTCCGCGTGCAGGACCTGCAGGAGACGGCGCGCGCCATGGGGCACCACTTCCTGTACGCCAACCTGGCGCACGCCCAGTCCAAGCAGGACGTGCTAGACCTGATCGCCGAGCAGTTCACCTTTCCGTCGCACTTCGGTAAGAACTTCGACGCGCTGTACGACTGCATGACGGACCCGCTGCACAAGTCGGGCCCGCAGCCGGGCTTCATCGTGGTGCTGGAGCAGATCCCGACCACGGCCAAGTTCGACAAGGAAGCGCGCGAGCAGTTGCTGGACATCTTCCGTGACGCCGCCGACTACTGGGGCGACCGCAAGATCCCGTTCCGGTGTTTCTATTCTTTTCTGTAGCCCGTTCTGCATCCACCAGCCAAGCAGAACGGGCGAACGAGGCTTGCGACGCCCCGGCCGCCGTGCAGGGGATCGAACTGCCCTCGGAACCGGCTGACAAGATGCCCACCGACAAGCTCGTGGACGTCTCCCCCATGGCCCTGCGCATGAGCAGCCCCTTCAATGCGGGGTACTGGCTGTCGGCGGCTTGAACTGGTCAGCGACATCCCCCTGAGGCGCTGCGCGCCTTCCCCCTTCTCTCGAACGGCTGCGCCGTTCGGGAAGGGGGACGCAGCCCTCGCTGCGGGGCGGCCCTTGCTTGGCTGCCTTGGCCTGGGGCCGCGCCGGTTTTTTTGCCGCCATGACGAAGCGGGCGCTGTGGGGTGCCAGGCTTCGCCGGCCCGAGCGGTGCAGCCGCCCTCCCGAACGTGACGTGCCGTTGTTTGCGTCAGAGCGCTGGAACCCCCGCCGGGCCGAGCGCAGCAATGGCCCGCTCCACCCCCCTTCAGGATGCGCCGAGGAGCGGAGCGCCTGGGGTGGCCTGCGTGCCGAAGGACACGCAGGCTTCGTCAACTGACTCGCCGCATTTGTCCGAACGCAGCGCCCCAGGCGCGAAGTGAGTTATGCGGCGCACCCCAGGCGCGAGCACCGCAAGTTGCCCCGCGCGCACGCCAGTGCGCGTGGGGACGCAGCCTGTAGGGTCGCCTTCTTTTGCCTTCTTTTCTTGGCGAGACAAGAAAAGAAGGTGCGCCGCCGGGCGCACACCCCGGCCTCGGAACACAGCACAAGCCCAGCAGCGAACTACCGCCAACCACCAAATGCCATGACTTCCATAGCTGTTCGTGCTTGATGGCTCGACCTCCGCGCTGGTTGTTCGAGCATGAAGCAGTAACCGCGGCCAGGTGCGGGGCTTAGCCGTCCCGCAGGCAAAAGCCCTTGGAATATATGCCCCAATTGCCCGCTCGTGCTTATAAATCAAGCACAAGCAGCTATCAAATCAGGAGCATTGCTGAGCCAGGGCCACGAAGTCGGCCACGGGCACCTCTTCGGCGCGGCGCTGGGTGTCGAAGTCGCCGGCGAAGCCGCGCTGCTCCAGCCAGCGGCCCAGGGTGTGGCGCAGCAGTTTGCGGCGCTGGCTGAAGGCGACCTGGACCAGTTCTTCGAGCACGGCCACATCCAACGGCGCGGGGACGGCGTGGGGCGCCATGCGCACCACAGCACTGTCCACGCGCGGGGGCGGGTCGAAGCTCTCGGGCGGCACGAACAGCACGTCTTCCATCGCGTAGCGCCACTGCAGCATGACCGACAGGCGCCCGTAGGCGGCCGTGGCGGGCTCGGCCACCATGCGGTCGATCACTTCCTTTTGCAGCATGAAGTGCTGGTCTTGCACCACGTGCACATGCGCGAGCAGGTGGAACAGGATGGGCGTGGAGATGTTGTAGGGCAGGTTGCCCACAATGCGCAGCCGCGGCGCGCCCAGGCGCTGGGCCAGGGCGGTGAAGTCCACCTTGAGCACGTCGCTTTCCACCACATCGAGCTGGCCGTGGCCACGCAGGCGCGCGGCCAGGTCGCGGTCGAGCTCGATGACGGTGAGGCGGCCCAGGCGTTCGACCAGCGGCTGGGTGAGCGCGGCCAGCCCCGGGCCGATCTCGACCATGGGATCGCCCGGCGCGGGTGCGATCGCGCGCACGATGGCGTCGATGATCCCGGTGTCCGACAGGAAGTGCTGGCCGAAGCGCTTGCGCGGGATGTGCTTCATGCCGCGCCCCCTGCCAGGTCGCAGGGGACGGCCGGATGTGCGCCGCTCGCCAGAAAACGTCCGCTCATTGCGGCGGCTCGCGGTACTCGACGTAGGCGCGTGCGCGCTGCTCCTGCACCCAGGTGGCAAAGGCTTCGTCGAGCTTTTTCTCGCGCACGGTGTCGCGCGCCATGTCGCGCAGCTCGCGCTGGGTGGGCGCGGCCTCGCGGCGGTCCACGAGCTGAATCAGGTGCACGCCGAAGCGCGAGACCACGGGCTCGCTGATTTCGCCCGGCTTGAGTGCGTTCAGTGCCTGCTCGAACTCGGGCACGTAGCGGCCCGGGCCTGCCCAGCCCAGGTCACCGCCCTGCTTGGCACTGCCGTCCTGCGAATACTCGCGGGCCAGTGCCGCAAAGTCGGCCGTGCCCGATGTGACGCGGCGGCGGAAGTCGGCCAGGCGCGCTGCGGCCGCGGCTTCGCTGAGCTGCGGCGTGGTGCGCAGCAGGATGTGGCGCGCCTGTTGCTGCACCACGGTGCTCGGCAGGCCGGGCGTGACGCGCTCGATCACCTTGAGCACGTGAAAGCCTGCGGGCGAGCGGATGGGGCCGACGATGCTGCCCAGCGGCTGGCCGCGCGTGGCGTCCACAAACAGCTCCGGATAGCGGTCGGTCGGGCGCAGGCCCAGCTGGCCGCCGGCATTGCGCGCCTCGGCCCCTTCAGAGAACTCGCGCGCCACGGCGGCAAAGTCGTCCCCGGCGCGGGCCTTCTCGGCAGCGCGCTTGGCACGCGCTTCCAGTTCGGCCACGCGGGCGGGCGGGGCGTTCTCGGGGACGATGACCAGCACATGGCCCAGGTTGATCTCGGCCGGGCGGTTCTGCGCGGCTTCCTGCAGCTCGCGCAGGTACTGGTCGATGTCCAGATCGCTCACGCGCACGCGGGCCTCGACCTCGCGCTCGCGCACGCGCTGCAGCAGCAGCTGGTTGCGCACCTCTTCGCGGAAGCGCTCGCGGCTCAGGCCGTCACGCTCCAGCCGGGCGTAGAGCGTCTCCAGCGTCATGTTGTTCTGCCGCGCAATGCCTTGTTCGGCCTGGCCCAGCGCGTAGTCGTCCACCCGGATACCGGCCTCGCGCGCCTGCTGCAGCTGGATGCGTTCGACAATCAAGCGCTCCAGCACCTCGCGCAGCAGCACGTCCTGCGGGGGCAGCGGCGTGCCCTGCTGGCCCAATTGCTGGCCGATGCGGGCCGCGCGGATGCGTACCTCGTTGTTGGTCACCGGCTCGGAGTTGACCACGGCCACGATGTAGTCGGCCGAGCGCAGGGTGCCGGGCGCCGGTGCGCTGGGCAGGGGAGCTGCCGGGGCGGCCGCCGCGCGGCCGAGGCCGGTGCCCTGCGGGGGGCGCAGGCCCTGGGCCTGTGCGGCCAGCGCCAACAGACCGGCCAGGGCCAGGGCAGACGGAGCAACAACGCGAAGCTTCATAGGGGTTCAGTCGTATTGGCTAAAACGGCTGGGCGCGCGCGCGGGCGCGCCCAGGGGCTGGTAGCGGGGCACTTGCTGCTTGAGCGTGTCGAGCGGGCTGGCGCCCAGGCTCAGGCGCGAGAAGCCCACGAACTCGATCTGGAACAGCAGGCGCGTGGTGGCGGTGGTCACGCCGCTTTGCAGGCGTTCCAGCACCACGCGGCCGATCCAGCAGCAGCTGTCGTATTCGACGCCGACCACGGTGTCCACGAGCTTGCGGTCCTGCAGGCTGTAGTTGAGCCGGCCCACCGCATACCAGCGGCCGCCAGCCTTGGCGCGGCTGATGGGGTCGGCACCGGGCTCGGCACCGCCGGTCAGCGGCCACTGCCAGCCCAGGTCCAGCAGCTCGCTGGTGCCGCGCTGCAGGCGGTAGGCGGCGCTCACGGTGCGGTACGGCCCCGGGTGGTAGCGCGCGCCAATCGTCGAGCGGATGGAGCGGCCGGTCTTGGGGTTGTACTGCACGGTCGAATCGACGCCCCAGTCCTGCGTCCACTGCACGCTGCCGCCCACCAGCACGTCGGACAGACGCTCGCTCACGGGCGCGCCGCCGGGCAGGGTCACGGTCTGGTCGGAAAAGCGCAGCCGCTGGGCGATGCCGAAGCGCGCGGCCTCGGCGCCCGTGGCCGGGTCGAGCAGGCGGGTGGTGACGCCCAACGTCAGCAGGTTGTTGTCGGCAATGCGGTCCTGCCCGCCAAACGCGTTCTCGGTGTAGATGGTGGCGAAGTTGAAGTCGTTGGCCGCCGTGTCGTACACCGGCAGCGCGCTCTGGTCGCGCCGGGGCGTGTAGGTGTAGAAGGCGCGCGGCTCCAGCGTCTGCAGCAAGCTGCGGCCCAGGTACTGCGCGTCGCGCTCGAACACCAGCCCGCTGTCGAGGCTGAAGGTGGGCAGCGTGCGCTGCGCGCTGCGCGCGCCGGTGCGCAGCGGGCTGTCAAAGCTGTACGTGGTGCTGTGCAGCTGCAGGCGCGGCGTGACAAACGCCCCAGGCGACAGGAAGGGCCGGCTCACCTGCGCGAGCAGGTAGCTGCGCTGCGCGTTGGGCTGGCCGGTGAGCGCGCGCGCGGCTTCAAAGCGGGTGGTGTCCAGCTCCACGCTCGCGTCCAGGCCCGCGCCCAGGGTCTGCGGGTGGTAGCGCCACTGCAGCTGGGGCATGCGGTCGTAGGGCGGCACGATGGGCGCGGTCGGGTCCTGCAGCGTCTGCCACTTGAGCGTGCGCAGATGCCCGCTGAAGTCGCCCTGTGCCCAGCTGAGCATGCCGTCGCTGGGCAGCAGGCGCTGGCGCAGCGCCTCGGTGGCGCGGCCGAAGTCGCGCCAGTAGTTGTCGTCGCTCACGCGGTTGAGGTTGAGATTCAGCCCCAGGCCGCCCACGGGCGTGTCGAACCGGCCGGTGTGCTGGGCCGAGTAGCTCCAGCGATTGCGGTCGCGCAGGCGGTCGCCGGGCATGTAGTCGCCGCTGATCTGGCCCTGGTAGGTGGGTTCGAGGTAGCGGAATTCGCCGCCCAGGTTGGCACCGCGCTTGGTCATCACCGCCGCACGCAGCGTGGCGTCGCGGTTGGGTGCGATGTTCCAGTAGTACGGCTGCGCATAGGTCACGCCGTCGCGGCTGTCCACGCTGATGGTGGGCGGCAGAAAGCCCGACTTGCGCTTGTCCGACAGCGGAAACGTGAGGTACGGAATCGGCAGCACCGGCACGCCCTTGAAGCGCAGCACCGCGCCTTCGGCCGTGCCCACCTGCTCTTCGTTGTCGATGCGGATGCGCTCGGCGCTGAGCACCCAGTCGGGCTCCCAGGTGCTGCTGTCGTCCTTCTGGCAGGTGGTGTACGAAGCCTGGTGGACGATGGCGCGGTCGCGGTCCAGAAAGTTCACGCGGCTGGCGTCGCCGTGGGCCTGGTTGGCCAGCAAGCGGTAGCGCGCGTCGGTGAAGAAGCCTTCGAACGCCTCCACGCGCAACTCGAGCTGCGAGCCCTCGTACAGGTTGCCCGCCTTGTTGATGCGCACATTGCCGCGGGCCTTGGCCAGGTCATTGGGCAGCGTGTATTCGACGCGGTCGGCACGCAGCACCGTGTCGCCGCGGCGCAGCTCGGCATCGCCTTCGATGACGGCGTTCAGATCGGTCTGGCCGCTGATGCGCTCGCCCGAGACGAACACGGGCATCTGGCTGCGCGCCTCGTTCGGAATCTGTTCCTGCAACTGCGGCGATGCCCGCAGCCGCGGCGGGGCGTCCCAGCCGCTGGCGGCCGGGGCTGTGTCCTGCGCCTGGGCCAGCACCGGCAGGGCCGTGCCCGCCAGCGCCCAGGCCAGCGCGCGCACCAGCGGATGCAAGCGCCCGGGCAGGTCGCGACCGCGGCGCGCCGGGGCGGACGAAGGGGCCAAGGCGGCGGGGCGGCGGGGCGCGGAAGAGGTAGTCTGCACGGGCGTTGGAACAGGGGCCCCGAGGGGGGCGCGTTTGTAGAATCCGATTATCCATGAGCGCCTTCAGCCCCCCCACCGAATCGCCCGCCACCGCAGCCGTTGCCTGGGCCGACCCAGCCCGCGCCGCACACTTTGACGCGTGGCTCGCCCCGCTGGCCGCGCAGCATGGGCTGCTGCCCGCCACGCTGCGCCCGGCATCGGCCGATGCGAGCTTTCGCCGCTACCTGCGCATCGACGACGCGCAGGGCCGCAGCCGCGTGGTGATGGACGCGCCGCCCGACAAGGAAAACTGCCGCCCCTTCGTGCATGTGCAAGGCCTGATGGCCGCGGCCGGCCTGCGCGTGCCCGAGATCCTGGCCTGGGACGAGCCGCTGGGCTTCATGCTGCTGTCCGACCTGGGGCGTGAGACCGTGATCGAACGGCTCGACCCCGCCCGGCCTGAAGCCGCGCACGCCTGGTATCTGCAAGCCGTCGATGCCCTGCTGCTGTGGCAGCAGGCCTCGCGCCCCGACATGCTACCCCCGTACAACGACGCGCTGCTGCGCCGCGAGCTGGGCCTGTTCCCCGAGTGGTACGTGGGCCGCCACCGCGGCATCGTGCTCGACGACGCGCAGCAGGCGGTGCTGGCGCGCAGTTTTGACGCCATCGTGGCGCAGAACCTGTCGGCCCCCAGCGTGTACGTGCACCGCGACTTCATGACCCGCAACCTGATGGTGCCGCCCGAGGGCGCAGCCCTCGGGGTACTGGACTTCCAGGACGCCGTGTACGGCCCCATCACCTACGACATTGCCAGCCTGCTGCGCGACGCCTTCATCAGCTGGGACGAGGAATTCGTCATCGACGTCACCGTGCGCTACTGGGAAAAAGCCCGCCGCCTGGGCCTGCTGGGCGCGAAAAGCGCCAGCGGCTGGGGCGAAGACTTTGGCGAGTTCTACCGCGCGGTCGAATGGATGGGCCTGCAGCGCCACCTGAAGGTGGCGGGCATCTTTGCGCGCCTGACGCTGCGCGACGGCAAGCCCCGCTACCTGGCCGATGCGCCGCGCTTCATCGCCTACCTGCGGGCCACCGCCGCGCGCTACCGCGAACTCGCGCCGCTCTTGCGCCTGCTGCACCAGATCGAAGGCACGCAAGAGGCCGGCGGCTGGGCCTACGGCCGCATGTGACTCCAAGCCAAATTGCCCGTTCGTGCTTATTTAACAAGCACAAACAGCTACCAAAAACATAGCAATGCCCCGATTTCACTGTCCCGTGCTGCTGGCCCCCGGGCTGGAGCTGGACCTGCCCGATGGCGCCGCCCGCCACGTGCAGGTGCTGCGCATGCAGCCGGGCGAGACCGTGACCCTGTTCGGCAGCGACGCCGCCGGTGGCCCCGCGGGCGAGTTTGAGGCCACCATCCTGCGCATGGGCCGCAGCGACGTGCGCGTGCGCGTAGGCGCGCACACCCCCGCCGACCGCGAAGCCCCGCGCACCGTGCACCTGCTGGCCGGCATCACTGCGGGCGACCGCATGGACTGGCTGGTGGAAAAGGCCACCGAACTCGGCGCGGCCAGCATCACCCCGCTGCTGGCCGAGCGCAGCGTGCTGCGCCTCAAGGGCGAGCGCGCCGACAAAAAGCGCGCGCACTGGCAGGCCGTGGCCGTGGCCGCCTGCGAGCAGTGCGGCCGCAACCGCGTGCCCCCCGTGCCCGCCGCGCAAGAGCTGGCCGCATGGGTGCAGGCGCACGGCCCAGCCCCCACCGCCACGCCGACCGACACCGGCACCCCTGGCGCCGCCCCGCTGCGCCTGCTGCTGTCGCTGGGCGACGGCACAGTGCCCCTGGCCCAGGCGCTGCAGGCCGCGCCCGCGCAAGCGCCGGTGGTGTTTCTTTCGGGCCCCGAAGGCGGCCTGAGCCCGGCCGAAGAAGCCTGCGCCCGCGCCGCCGGCTTTGTGCCCGTGACGCTGGGCCCGCGCGTGCTGCGCGCCGAAACCGCCCCGCTGGCGGCGCTGGCCGCCATCACCCTGGCCTGACACGCCCCTGCGCCAGCGCGCGGGCGGGCGGCCCGCTTACCGTCCATCAAGCCCTGGCGGTCTGTGCAGCGCAGCCCCGAGCAGCGCGCGCTGCTGCACGGCCACCGGCGCGGCACATCCCCAGCGTGCACAGGGGCGCGGTGCTCCGTAGAATGGACTGCACACCCCCGCACAAGCACGGGCCGGCGGCCTTCGCGTCTGGCCCCAACGCAGGAGACACCCGCCGTGGACGCACGCCGCGCCTGGCAGCAATGGACCGACTGGGTTCTGACCACCGACCCCGCGCAGCGCCTGCGCCTGTCGATGGCGGGGCTGGCCGCGCTGCTCATGGTGGCCTGCATGCTGGTGATGAACGGTGTGGCCTGGGCGGGGCTCACGGCACGCACCCCGGTGCTGGTGTGGTCGGTGCTGTGCAGCACGGGGCTCGTGGTGGTGTATGTCGCCATCCGCAGTGGCTGGTCGCAGCGCTGTGCCGACCCTTCGCTCACGCTGCCGCAAATTGTGTACGCCATGGCCTGCAACGCCGTGGCCTACACCATTGCCGGGCCCGCGCGCGGCGTCACGCTGCCCATCCTGGCGGTGATCCTCATGTTTGGCATCTTCGGCCTTTCCACCCGGCAAATGCTGGGGGTGCTCGTGTATGGCCTGGTGGCCTTTGGCACGGCGCTGGGCGTGGTGGCCTGGCGCCACGAGGCCGGACATGAACCCGCGCTGGAGATCGCCCACGCCGCGATGATCGTGGTGGTGCTGCTCAGCGGCACCTTTCTTACGACCCGCGTGCAGGCCACGCGCCAGCACCTGCGGCGGCAAAAGCACGAACTGACGCTGGCGCTGGAGCAGATCCTGCGGCTGGCCACGCGCGATGCGCTCACCGGCCTGTTCAACCGCCGCCACATGCTGGAGCTGCTGGAGCGCGAGCTCGGCCGCACCGCCCGCCCGCCCCGCAGCATCGTGCTGGCGCAGCTCGACATCGACCACTTCAAGGCCATCAACGACCAGCACGGCCACGCCGCGGGCGACAAGGCCTTGCAGACCTTTGCCGACGTGGTGAGCGCCAGCGTGCGCCAGAGCGATGTGCTGGCGCGTTGGGGCGGTGAGGAATTCGTGCTGCTGCTGTGCGACACACCGCTGGGCGAAGCGCAGCAACTGCTGGAGCGCGTGCGCACCGCGGTGGCCCAGGCTGCGCCGCGCGATGCGGGCGACGGGGTGGCGTTCACCGTGTCTATCGGCGCTGCCGTGCACACGCCGGGCGAGGCCGCAGAGCGCACCCTGGAGCGCGCCGACCGCGCCCTCTACGCCGCCAAGGCCGCGGGCCGCAACCGCGTCGTGCTCTGCCCGGGCTCGGCGGCGGAATCGGCCACGACGGCGGCACCGCCCCCGGCCTGAGCGGCCACGCGCCCGGCGCTCAGCGCTGGATGGGCTTGAGCGTGCCGCAGTCGGCCGACACCCAGCGGGCTTTTTGCGTCATCTCCATCGTCTCGGCCTTGCCCTGCACCGTGCTCTTCATGCGGTAGCTGCCGGTGTAGGCCTTGGGGCCGTCCATGGTGATCGTGCCCTCGCCGCTCATGGGCTCGGGTTTCTGGCACTGGAACGACATGCGCAGGCTGCTCGGCCCCGTACGCGTAAGGTTCTGCGTACAGCCTTCGCGCTGCGGCACCTGGTCGAGCGCGGCGTCGCGCTCGCTCAGGCAAATGCGCACCGTCTGAGTGCCGCCGCCGCCCTGGCCCATCACCACGCCCTGCTGGGCCAGCATCTGCTCCATCTGGCGGCGCTGCTCGGGCGGCATCGCGGCCAGGCTCTTCTGCATCTCGGCCATGGCCGCCTCCATCTGGCCGCTTTGCGTCTTGAACTGCGACGCCATCTCCCACAGCCCCGGCTGCAGCTTGGTCTGCGCGATGGCAGGCAGCGCCACGCTGGCTAGGCACAGCGTGGCCACAGCCGCAGCCGCCGCAGCAGGGCCGCGGCGGCGCGGCAGGCATTCAGGGGTGATCGGTGGCATGGCGGACTCCTCCCGGCAGTGGTTCATGTGGGGCAGGCCGCATAGGCGGCCGCAGATTCCAGTATCGGCCAAGCGCAGCGGCGGCACCAGAGGGGTGGCGGTGGGGAAGCAAGCGGGATATGGCCCAACCGCGAGGGGCCTTGCGCCGTGCGCAATGGCGTGCCGGTCCCGTCAGCGCTTGCGCCGCAAGCCTGCGACCGCCGCGGCACTCAGAGCCACTCCCGTCAGCACCAAGCCGAGATGCGACAGCGTCGGCACGGGCTGCGCCGCAGGTTGCACTACCGTGATGTTGAACGTCGTGCCGAACCCGGTTTGTGCGACGGTCAGCGCGGTGGTACCGATCGCTGCCAGGGTGAAGGTCTTCGTGGAGCCGATGTTGATGGAGGAAGGCGCCGGGAACGTCACCACGCCCGCTGTCGTGGTGTTGACGAAGCACCCCCCTCCGCCCGCCACCAGGGACTGCACGGTGAAGGTGTCGCCAATGACCCCCGTCAGGTTCTGGGTGAGGTTGGTGCCCGTAGGCCCGCACGACGCCGTGAAGGCCCCCAAATCGGCCGCGTGCACATGGGCTCCGGCCGCAACAAGGGCGCCTGCTGCGATGGCTTTGAGAAAGTGCATGTCAGATGTCTAGGGCAAGTGACGGATGGAACAACGTGCAAGCGACCAGCAAACCTAGGCGCCGATGCCAGTGTAGCCCTTGTGCTGTGACGCCCACCCTGCCCTGCGGGGGCGCGCACCATCAAGGCTGCTGGCCAACGGCCCCTGCCCCAACGCGCAATGGAGGACACCTGCCGTAGTACCCCGCAGCGCCTGGTCACCACAGACCGGCCAATTCGGGCGGCGGGGAGGCAAAAGAGGCACAACCCGACCCCGACACCACTATGGAACACGAGACCGATTTCTAATGAGCAACTCGTCACACCCTCAGGAGTCCCGCCATGCTCGTCACCACCACCCCCACCGTCGAAGGACGCAAGATCACCCAATACCGCGGCATCGTGACCGGAGAGGCGATTCTGGGCGCCAATGTGTTCAAGGATTTGTTCGCAGGCATTCGCGACATCGTGGGCGGCCGGTCGGCCACGTATGAGCGCGAGCTGCAACGCGCCCGCGACATCGCGCTGGCAGAGCTGCAGGAACGGGCCGCCCAGATGGGCGCGAATGCGGTGGTGGGCATTGACCTCGACTACGAGGTGCTCGGCCAGGGCAACGGCATGCTGATGGTGTCGGCCAGCGGCACCGCCGTGGTGCTGGAGTGAGGCTCTGCACGGGCCTTGAGGGCTGGCACCGACCAGGCCCTGATCGCCCGCTTGTGCTTGCCAGCGCTGGGCCAGCACATCAAAAAGCATAGCAAACGGGGCCACGCCACACCGCGCAGCACCGCCTGGCAACGGCAGGCGGCGCCATCCGGCACCGGCAGATGCCACACACCATCGCTGCGGGAAATGTGCGGATCGCCCGCGCAGCACACCGCCCCCCCGCCAGGGGGCGGCCCCGGCCGCGGGCGCACAATGGCGCTGGCTAAGCCCGCCCCGCAGCGCCGCCAGCCCTGACCAGCCCTGGCGGCTGGCCCTGATGCCTGACCGAGCCCCCCATGAACCACAACCTGTGGCTGCTGACCCTGTGCCAGGGCCTATTTCTCACCAACAACGTGGTGTTCATCGCCATCAACGGGCTGGTGGGCCTGCAGCTGGCGCCCTACGGCTACCTGTCCACGCTGCCGGTGATGGGCTATGTGGTGGGCGGCGCGCTGTCCACTCCGCTGGTGGCGCGCAGCCAGGCCCGCTGGGGGCGCAGCGTGTCGTTCCAGATCGGGCTGGGCGTGGCCATGCTGTCGGCCCTGCTGTGCGCGGTGGCGGTCACCACGCGGCAGTTCTGGCTGCTGTGCCTGGCCACGCTGGTGGCGGGCTACTACAGCGCCAACGGGCAGCTCTACCGCTTTGCCGGGGCCGAGCTGGCCGCGCCCGCCGCCCGCGAGAAAGCCATGTCGCTGGTGCTGGCGGGCGGGCTGATTGGCGCGATTGCCGGCCCCAACCTGGCCAACCATTCGCGCGGCTGGAGCAGCGTGCCCTTCGCCAGCACCTACCTGGCGCTGATGGGTGTGGCCCTGCTGGCCTGGCTGTGCATGCGCGCCATCCGGTTTGACGCCCCGGCCAGCGCGGCCCCCACCGCCAGCGCCACGGCCGCCCCCCCGCCGCCTGCAGGCCCGGGCCGCAGCGTGGCGCAACTGCTGCGCGAGCCCGCCTTTGTGGTGGCGGCCATTGGCGCGGCCCTGGGCTATGGCGTGATGAACCTGCTGATGGCCGCCACGCCGCTGGCCATGCAGGTGTGCGGCTACGACTTTGCCGACGCGGCGCTGGTGCTCGAATGGCACGTGATCGGCATGTTTGCGCCGGGCTTTGTCACGGGGCACCTGATCCAGCGCTTCGGGGTGCTGCGCGTGATGGGCGCGGGCGTGGTGCTCAACCTGGGCTGCGTGGCCGTGGCGCTGTCGGGGGTGGAGCTGCACCACTTCACGCTGGCCCTGCTGCTGCTGGGCGTGGGCTGGAACTTCCTGTTCACGGGCAGCACGGCGCTGGCGATGCAGGCCTACCGGCCTGAAGAGAAAGACCGCGCGCAGGCGGCCATCAATTTCGGCGTGTTTGCGACCATGGCGGCCACCTCGTTTGCGTCGGGCGCGCTGGTCACCACGCAGGGCTGGGCCTTGCTCAACCTGGGCTCGCTATTGCCGGTCGCGCTCACGGGCGCAGCGCTGCTGTGGCTGGGCGCGCAGCGCGCCCGGGCCACACGGGGGGCCTGACGCGGTCAGCCCGTGGTGCCGGTGCGGCGGGCGCTGCGCGCAGGGCGGCTGGCCGCGCGCGCAGCGGGCTGCGTGTCGAGCCAGGCGCGCACCCAGGCCTGCAGGCGCATGAACACGGGCCGAGCGTCGGCCTCGTTGAACAGCTCGTGGTACAGGCTTTCAAAGCAATGCGACTGCACCACCGCCGGTGGCACGCTGGCCGCAAACTGTGCGCTGCCAGCAGGGTTCACCAGCCGGTCCTGCCCGGCCCACAGCAGCAGCGTGGGCACAGTCCATTGCGGCGCACAGGCCACGGTCGCAGGGCCCGCTTCGGCAATGAAGCGGGCCAGCCGTCCGCTGATGCGGTCGTGGCACAGGGGGTCGGCCAGGTAGGCGCGCGCCACGGCGGCGTCGTGCGAAAGGTAGTCGGCGTTGAGCCCGTTGCCCACGCGCAAGTCGGGCAGCAGCCGCGGCAGGGTGGAGACCAGCAGCTTCTGCACGGCCGACAGCCCGGCGTCGAAGGCGGGCGACGACAGCACCAGCCCATCGACCGGGCGCAGGCCCAGCGACACGAAGCGCGCGGCCACCAGCCCGCCCATGCTGTGGCCCACCAGTAGCAGGGGCTGGCCCGGGGCCATGCGGGCGCGGGTGGCGTCCACGATGTCGGCCAGGTCGTCGAGCAGGCGGGTGTCGCTGCTCAGCCCGCCGCGCGGGCCGGCCGATTCGCCGTGGCCGTACTGGTCGTAGCCGCGCACGGCCAGGCCGCAGCCGTGCAGCGCCTGCGCCACATGGGCATAGCGGCCCACGTGTTCGCCCAGGCCGTGCACCAGCAGGGCCTGGCCGAGCTGGGGCACGCCCGGGGGCAGGGGCCAGTCCTGCACGGCAATGTTTTCGCCATCGCTGGCGGTGAAGGGGCTCAGCGTGGAGACGGGTGCTTCGGCCGCAGCCGCAGGAAAGGCAGGCGTCATGGCATGCGTCCTGCGCCCGCTCAGGCCGCGGCGGGGGCCGAAGCCGAAGCTGGAGCCGCGTCGCGCGCCATGGCCGCGATCACATGCGCCACCGAGGCCGTGAGCCGCTTGGCGTAGGGCACGTGCAGGAACTCGTTGGGCCCGTGGGCGTTGCTCTTGGGGCCCAGCACGCCGCACACCATCATTTGCGCTTTGGGGAAGCCCGCGCTCAGCATGTTCATGAGCGGAATCGTGCCGCCCTGGCCGATGTAGCCGCAGGGCGCGCCAAAGTGCGCCTGCGAGGCCTCGTGCAGCGCGCGCTCGAACCACGGCGTAGTGGCCGGGGCGTTCCAGCCTGTGGCGGCGCTGGCGGCCTCGAAGGTCACGCGCGCCTGGTAGGGGGCGTTGTCTTCGAGCAGGGCCTTGAGCTCCTGCACGGCCTGCGCGGCGTCCACCAGCGGGGGCAGGCGCAGGCTGAGCTTGAAGGCGGTGTAAGGGCGCAGCACGTTGCCCGCGTCCTGCAGGCTCGGAAAGCCCTCGGCCCCAGTCACGCTGAGCGTGGGCGTCCAGGTGCGGTTGATCAGCGCCTGCACCGGGTCGGTGGTGGTGGGCAGCGCGAAGGTGGTCGAGCCGCCGCAGTCGTAGTGCGCCCAGGGAAAGCGCTTGTACACCTCGTCGCCCAGGATGGCGGCCGTGGCCTGGGCCTGGGCCAGGCGGTCGGCGGGCACTTCGCAATGGAAGCTGGCGGGCAGCAGGCGGCCGGTTTTGCTGTCTTCCAGGCGGTCGAGCACCTGGCGCATGATGCGGAAGGACGAGGGCACGAGGCCCGAGGCGTCGCCCGAGTGGATGCCTTCGGTCAGGATCTGCACCTTGAGCGTGCCGCTGGCCATGCCGCGCAGGCTGGTGGTGAGCCAGAGCTGGTCGTAGTTGCCCGCGCCCGAATCGAGGCACACGACCAGGGCCACGTCGCCCAGGCGGGTGCGCAGCGCGTCGATGTAGGGCAGCAGGTCGCGGGAGCCGCTTTCTTCGCAGGTTTCGATCAGGCCCACGATGCGCGGGTGCGCCACGCCCTGGCGCTTCAGTTCCTGCACGGCGGCCACGCTGGCGTACACGGCGTAGCCATCGTCGGCGCCGCCGCGGCCGTAGAGCTTGCCGTCTTCGTACTTGGGCGTCCAGGGGCCGAGGTCGCTGCGCCAGCCGGCAAATTCAGGCTGCTTGTCGAGGTGGCCGTACATGAGCACGCTTTGCGTCACGCCCGGGGCCGTGCCTTCGATTTCAAAGAACAGCACCGGCGTGCGGCCGGGCAGGCGCACCACTTCGAGCGTGAGGCCGGGCACTTTCTGCGCCTCCACCCAGGCGGCGGCGTTGCGCACCACGGTGTCGAGCAGGCCCTGCTCGGCCCAGTCGGCCGCGAACATGGGCGACTTGGCGGGGATGGCGATGTAGTCGGTGAGCTGGCGCACCAGGTCCTCGTCCCAAGCCTGGCTGACGCGCTGCAGGGCCAGGGCGGGATCAAGGGCGGAGGAAGGAACACGGGCGTTCATGGAGGAAGCTTTCTCGCGGTCGTGGGCGAAGGAAAAGCAGCATTCCATCACAACGCGCGGCCGCATGCCAGCACAGGCTGCGCGCCCCGGCGCACACCGCAGACAGCGGCCCAGGCCTGGTGACGGGGCGGTGTCAGCCGTGCGGCGCAACCAGGGCCGCCGGTGCAGGCCCGGTGGGCAGGGCTGCTGCGGTGGCGCTGCCCACGGGCAGGCGGAACACCTGCACGGCCGTGGCCAGCCGCGTGGCCTGCTCGCGCAGGCTTTGGGCGGCGGCGGCGCTTTGCTCCACCAGCGCGGCGTTCTGCTGGGTCATCTGGTCGAGCTGGTTGACGGCGGTGTTGACCTGGCCGATGCCGTCGGACTGCTCGGACGACGCGGCGGTGATCTCGCCAATGATGTCGCCCACGCGCTGCACCGAGCCCACGATCTCCTGCATGGTGGCCCCGGCATGGCTCACGAGTTCGGCTCCGGACTCCACGCGTTCGACCGAGGTCTGGATGAGCTGTTTGATTTCGCGCGCAGCCTCGGCGCTGCGCTGGGCCAGGCTGCGCACCTCGCCGGCCACCACGGCAAAGCCGCGGCCCTGCTCGCCAGCCCGCGCGGCTTCCACGGCGGCGTTCAGCGCCAGGATGTTGGTCTGGAAGGCGATGCCGTCGATCACGCCGATGATGTCGGCAATGCGGCGCGAGCTTTGGTTGATCTCGCCCATGGTGGTGACCACGTCACCCACCACACGGCCACCGCGCTGCGCC
This sequence comes from Acidovorax lacteus, assembly GCF_039540375.1. Classification (NCBI taxonomy): domain Bacteria; kingdom Pseudomonadati; phylum Pseudomonadota; class Betaproteobacteria; order Burkholderiales; family Comamonadaceae; genus Acidovorax; species Acidovorax lacteus. The sequence continues at coordinate 41,544 of NZ_BAABEX010000027.1, read as the reverse complement.
ACCTCGGCCGCCGAACCCGCAAGCTGGTTGGCCTGGCGGGCAGCATCGGCCGACTGCCGCACGGTGGCGGTGAGCTGGTCCACGCTCTGCGCGGTTTCGGCCAGGCTGCTGGCGGTGTTTTCGGTGCGGGCCGACAGGTCCTGGTTGCCACTGGCGATCTCGGCGCTGGCGGTGGTGATGCTGTCCACCGCGGTGCGCACCTGCTGCAACATCTGCACGTAGCGCTGGCGCATGCCCTCGACCTCGCTGACCAGGGCACCGATCTCGTCGCGCCGCGTGGTGGCAAAGCCTTCGGTCAGGTCGCCCTGGGCCACCCGGGTAATGGCCTGCGTGAGTTCGCGCAGCGGTTGGCTCACGCCGCGGCGCACCATGAAGAGCAGGCCCACGCCCAGCAGCCCCACGGCCAGCGCCATGAGCGCCCAAACCGCCCAGGTCACGCGGCGCTGGCCGGCCATGGCCTGGTCGTCGGGCACCTCGGCCACCACCCACCAGCCGTCGGCCTGGGTCTTGCGCACCAGCGCCCAGGCGTCGGTGCCCGCGGGCTGCAGCAGCGGCATGGCGTCGCGCACAAAGCCCCCCTCGGCCGCAGCCAGTGCCTCGAGGAAGGGCCTGGCCTGCGGGTAGGCGTCGAGCACTTTCTTGCCGCGGGCCTGCGGGTGGGCCAAAAACACGGCCTGGTCCCACGCGGCACCGGGCGCAATCGCATAGGCGCCGCCGCTGCCAAAAAAGCGCGTTTCGTTGACCTGGCGCTCCAGCATGCTGTCGAAGAGGCCGATGTCGTTGCCAATGAACAGCACGGCCACCACCTTGCCCGCGGCGTCGCGCGTGGGCAGGTAGTAGCCCATGTAAGGCTTGCCCTGCACGCGCGTGCGGCCGATGTAGGGTTCACCGCGGCTGAGCTGGGCATAGGCGGGGCTGGCGCGGTCGAGCGGCGTGCCTTGTTCGCGCTCGCCCTGCGCGTTTTTGACTGAGGTGGTCACGCGGATGAAGTCTTCGCCCTTGCGCGCAAACACCGTGGCCACGCCGCCGGTTTCGGCCGCGAACTTGTCGACCGAGCCGTAGTCGCCATTGACCAGCGCGCCGTAGCTGCGCAGCTCGCCCGCGGCCTCGTCGAGCTGCATGGTGGCCTCGAAGTAGCGCTGGAAGCCCTTCATGGTGAGCTGCACCAGCTCGCGGTTGGCGGCATCGGCCGCGTCCACGGCCTGCGCCAGCGTCTGCGCGGTGTTGCCCACGCTGGCCACCACCTGGGCGCGCGTGCTGCGCTCGGTCAGCACCGCAATCGCCAGGCCCACCAGCACGAGCACGGCCGCCACCAGGGCCAGGGCCGCCAGCGTGACCTGCCGGGCCACCGAACGTTGGGATGTGGGGGTGGCAGCGGGCATGGTGGAGTCTCCTCAGGGTGCGTGGCGGGGCAGCCCGCGGCGGCGTCTGCGCGCGGCGCGTCGGGCTCGGCCCACTCTACGCCCGGCGTCCGTGCCAGCCATCCACGCATTCCCTTACGCAATGCTGCGTAACCCCGGGGCGGCCGGGGCGCACGCGCGTCAGCCCGGCAGCCAGGGCGCGCGCCAGCCCAGCCCGGCGCGCGTGCCCGCGGCCGGGCGGTATTCGCAGCCGATCCAGCCCTGCCAGCCCAGCTGGTCGATCAGCTCGAACAGGTAGGAGTAGTGCAGCTCGCCGCGGTCGGGCTCTTGGCGCTCGGGAACGCTGGCCACCTGGATGTGCGCCACGCGGCCCGTGGGCAGGTAGCGGCGCAGCTTGGTGGCCACGTCGCCTTCGACGATCTGGCAGTGGTACAGATCCATCTGCACCTTCAGGTGGGGGCTGTCCACGGCGTCGAGCAGTTCGTGCGCGTGGTCTTGCCGGTTGAGGAAGTAGCGCGGCATGTCGCGCAGGTTGATGGGCTCGATCAGCAGCGTGCGGCCCGCGCGGCCGGCCTGCTCGGCAGCCCACTGCAGGTTCTCCACGCACAGGCCCTTGAGCGATTCGCGCTCCACGCCCGGCGGCACGATGCCCGACAGCACATGGATGCGGGGGCAGTCGAGCACCTCGGCATCTTCCAGCGCCTGCAGCACCCCGGCGCGGAATTCGGCCTGCCGCCCGGGCAGGGCCGCGGTGCCGCGCTCGCCCTGGTCCCACGCAGCGGCCATGGCCGCGCGGCCCAGGCCCGCGGGCGGGGCGTTGAAGAGCACTTGCTGCAGCCCGTGGGCCTGCAGGCGCGCGCGCAGCGTGCGCGCGTCCCACGCATAGGGAAACAGGTATTCCACGGCCGTGAAGCCGTCCTCCGCCGCGGCCGCAAAACGGTCGAGGAAGGGCAGCTCGGTGTACATCAGGCTCAGGTTGGCGGCAAACTGGGGCATGGCAGCAAGGACAGGCGAACACGGCAGGCCCCGAGCGTACCGCGAAGCGCCGCCGAGGCCCGCGCCCGGCAGCGCCGCCAGAACCATAAGTCAAATCGGCCGCTTGTGCTTACGAAACAAGCACGAGCAGCTATGAAAGATATAGCAATCATGCAAATCGGTGAACTCGCCCGGCTCACCCGCACCACCCCGCGCGCACTGCGCCTGTACGAGGCCCGCGGCCTGCTCGGCCCGGTGCCGCGCCGCGGGCGCTACCGGCACTACCACGCAGGCCATGCAGCCCAGGTGCGGCTGGTGCGCCAGGCCCTGGCGCTGGGCCTGCGCATGGCCGACCTGGCCCGCCTGCCCCAACACACCGGGGCCGATGCGCTGGCCCAGGCCGCCGCGCTGCTGCAGGCGCGGCGCGCCCAGGTGCAACGCGAGCTGCAGCGCCTGCGGGCGCAGGACGATGCGCTGGCCGCGCTCGAACACGCGCTGCTGCACTGCCCTGAGGCCGACCCCACCGGCAAGCGCCCCCTGGCGCTGGACTGCGCACCCGCCTGAGCCTGCACCGGACTCAGGGCCCTGGGCCGCAGCCGCCCACGCCGCGGTGTGCACGGGGTTTGACGATCGCGCTTGACTCTGCCCCATGGGTCAGACGCAGCATGGCGGCATTGCCACTGCTCGCACTGCCATGACCGACACCTCCAGCCCTGCAGAACCCAGCACACAGCCCCCCACACGCATCCTCGTGGTGCTGGGGCATCCCGATGCGCGCAGCCTGTGCGCGGGCCTCGCCCAAGCCTATGCCGCGGGGGCCGAGGTGGGCGGCGCCGCCGTGCGCACGCTGGCGCTGGGCACGCTGCAATTCGACCCGCTGCTGCACGCCGGCTACCGGGGCGCGCAGCCGCTGGAGCCCGATCTGCAGCGCGCGCAGGCCGACATCACCTGGGCCACGCACCTGGTGTTCGTCTATCCGATCTGGTGGGGCGCGATGCCGGCCCTGCTCAAGGGCTTCATCGACCGCGTGTTCCTGCCCGGCTACGCCTTCAAGTACCGCCAGGATTCCCCGATGTGGGACCGGCTGCTGAGCGGCCGCAGCGCCGAACTGCTGGTGACCATGGATTCGCCGCCCTGGTACTTCCGCTGGTTCACGCGTGCGCCCGGGCACCAGCAGATGCGGCGCGCGATCCTGGAGTTCTGCGGCATCCGCCCGGTGCGCATCCGCAGCCTGGGGCCGGTGCGCAGCGCCAGCGACGCCCAGCGCGCCGCCTGGGTGGCGCAGGCGCGTGGCTGGGGCGAGGCCGCAGCCCGCACGCCTCCGAAGCCACGATGAACCGGCCGCGCTGGGTTGTCGACTTCGGTTCAGCGCCGCGCGGCCCAGGCCTGCACGGCAGCGCGGCCGCTGGCCGGGTCGTCGGTGAAGAAGCCGTCCACCCCGGCGCGCAGAAAGGCCAGCGCCTCGGCCTCGGCGTCGCCCCGGCGTGTGCCGTCAGTGGCCGGTGCCGCGCGCAAAGCGGCGGGCAAAAAGGCGTTTTCGGGCCGCAGCGTCCACACATGCACGGCCAGGCCCGCGGCATGGGCATGGCCCACCAGCGCCGTGGGCGTGCCCAGCGCGCCGCCCTGCACGGGCAGCACCAGCGATTTGTGCGGGCCCAGGCCGTCGGCGTAGCGGGCCACCTCGCGCAGGCCTTCGGGGGTGATCAGGTCGGCGTAGCCGCGCGTCTCGGCCGCGCCGCGGGCCACAAAGTCGTACGGGCGGCCGGTGGCCGCCACCAGTTGCACCAGGCGCACGCGGGTGCGCGGGCGCAGGTCCTGCAGGTTGGCCACTTCAAACGACTGGATGAACACCGGCGCGTCGCGGTGGTTCCAGCCGCTGCGCTCCAGCACTGACAGCAGCGCGGGCTCCAGCGGCAGGCCAATCGACTGGAAGTAGCTCGGGTGCTTGGTTTCGGGGTAGATGCCAATGGTGCGGCCCCGGCGGCGGCCCTCGGCCTGCGCCAGCGCGATCACCTCGTCCAGCGTGGGCACCTCGAACTGGCCGTTGTAGGCCACGTTGGCGGGGCGCTGCGCAGGAATGCGCTCGCGCGCCCGCAGGGTCTTGAGTTCGGCCAGCGTGAAGTCTTCGGTGAACCAGCCGGTGATGCTCTGCCCGTCGATGCGCTTGGTGGTCTTGCGCGCCGCGAACTCGGGGCGCTCAGCCACGTCGGTGGTGGCTTCCTTGATCGCGCCGTCGGGCCCGACGATGGCGATGGCGTTCTCGTGCCGGGCCACGAGCACGCCGTCGCGGGTGATAACCAGGTCGGGCTCGATGATGTCGGCCCCATCGTCGATGGCCTTCTGGTAGGCGGCCAGCGTGTGTTCGGGCCGCAGGGCCGATGCGCCTCGGTGCGCGATCACCGTGGGCCGGGGCGGCCACGCGGGTGCGGGCTGAGCGCCAGGCGAGGGCGCGGCCGCCGGCTGGGCGCAACCGGCCAGCCACCAGCCGCCGGCCAGGGCCGCGAGGCAGTGGCGGCGCGGCAGGCCGCGGGCGTGTTCAGCGCTGGGGCCGGGTTGCGTTGGAATGGACGGGGTCATGGCAGGCTCCTGGTGCAAGGTCCACAAGAGTGGGGACGATACGCCACGCGCATGACGCCCGCATGGCGGCCCGCTGTGCCGTTGTGCCGCTGGGGTGCCTGCAGCTCAGGCTCGCTCGAAGTGGAACACCGCCGTGCCCGCGCGCGCGTTGGGCAGCCAGCGCACGGCCTGCCCGCCTTCGAGGCCAAAGGCATCGAGGATGCGCAGGCTGTTCTTGGTGGCCAGCACCTCGAAATCCTTGAAGGTGCCCACGCGGATGTTGGGCGTGTCGTACCACTGGTAGGGCAGGCGGCGCGTGACGGGCATGCGCCCGCGCAGCACCGACAGCCGATTGGGCCAGTGCGCAAAATTGGGGAAGGCCACGATGCCGGTGCGGCCCACGCGGGCGGTCTCGCGCAGCATCACCTCGGCGTTGCGCAGGTGTTGCAGGGTGTCGATCTGCAGCACCACGTCAAAGGAGTTGTCCTCGAACATGGCCAGGCCTTCGTCGAGGTTGAGCTGCAGCACCTGCACGCCCCGCTGCACGCAGGCCAGCACGTTGGCGTCGGCAATCTCCACGCCGTAGCCGGTGCAGCCGCGCTCGCGCTGCAAGTGGTCGAGCAGCGCGCCGTCGCCGCAGCCCAGGTCGAGCACGCGCGAGCCCGGGGGCACTAGGCGGGCAATCGCTTGCATGGCAAAACGGTCGGTCATGCGAACTCCTGGGCAATGCGTTGGAAGTAGGCGCGCATCACCTGCATGTAGCGCGGGTCGTCGAGCAGGAAGGCGTCGTGGCCGTGCGGCGCGTCGATCTCGGCATAGCTCACGCTGCGGCGGTTGTCGAGCAGCGCCTTCACGATCTCGCGGCTGCGCTGGGGCGAAAAGCGCCAGTCGGTGGTGAAGCTCACGAGCAGAAAACGCGCCTGCGCCTGGGCCAGCGCCCGGGTGAGCTGGCCGCCGTGGCGGCGTGCGGGGTCGAAGTAGTCGAGCGCGCGCGTGATCAGCAGGTAGGTGTTGGCGTCGAAGTATTCGCTGAACTTGTCACCCTGGTAGCGCAGGTAGCTCTCGATCTGGAATTCGATGTCCTGCGTGCTGTAGCGGTAGCCCTCGGCACTGGGCGCGGGGGCGTCGCCACTGCTGCCCGCAAAGGGTTGAGCGGCGTCGAGCACCCGGCTGCGCAGCTGGCGCCCGAACTTCTCGTTCATCACGTCGTCACTCAGGTAGGTGATGTGGCCGATCATGCGGGCGATGCGCAGGCCGCGCTTGGGCACCACGCCGTGCTCGTAAAAGTGGCCGCCGTGGAAGTCGGGGTCGGTCACGATGGCGCGGCGCGCCACTTCATTGAAGGCAATGTTTTCGGCCGTGAGGTTGGGGGCGCTGGCCACCACCACGGCGTGGCGCATGCGCTCGGGGTACTGCAGCGTCCAGCTCAGCGCCTGCATGCCGCCCAGGCTGCCACCCAGCACCGCCGCCAGCTGCGTGATGCCCAGGCGGTCGAGCAGCCGCGCCTGGGCATTCACCCAGTCCTCCACCGTGACCACCGGAAAGTCGGCCCCGTAGGTGCGGCCCGTGTCCGGGTGGCGGTGCATGGGCCCGGTGGAGCCAAAGCACGAGCCCAGGTTGTTGATGCCGATGACGAAGAAGCGGTCGGTGTCCACGGGCTTACCCGGGCCGATCATGTTGTCCCACCATCCCTCGCTTTTGGGCTGCCCTTCGTACACCCCCGCCACGTGGTGCGAGGCATTGAGCGCATGGCACACCAGCACCGCATTCGAGCGGTCGGCGTTGAGCGTTCCGTAGGTTTCGTAGGCCAGGTGGTAGTCCCGCAGCTGCGCGCCGCTTTGCAGCGGCAGCACCTCGGGAAAGTGCATGGACTGGGGCGTTGCAATGAAGGACATAGGGCAGACAACCGGGCCCCGGGGGCTCCACCGCCTGCGCGGGGGCTCCGCGAGGAGCCGCTTTTTTGCCGGGGGCAAGCATCGGCAAAAAAATACCCGGCGTCGCTAAAAACGAGGCCGGGTCGGGTGTCGGTCGGGTCTTTAGCTGAACTTGTAAAGCGCCCGCAAGCGGTGGCAAATCGGCGCTGCGCGTGACTATACCAAACCGCTTGCGCTGCAGCCGCACGCCTACAGCGCTGGACCGAAGATCGCCCACAGGCCCAGCACCACAAAGATGAGGGCCGAGACCATGTGCACCGCCCGGATGGGCACGCGCCGCGTGATGCGCTCGCCCAGCCACACCACGGGGGCATTGGCCAGCATCATGCCCAGCGTGGTGCCCGCCACCACCCAGAGGTAGGCGTTGTACTGGGCGGCCAACATCACCGTGGCAATCTGCGTCTTGTCGCCCATCTCGGCCAGAAAGAACGCCAGCACCGTGGTGCCGAACACGCCCAGCCGCGGCGCAGTGCGCGTGTCGTCGTCGTCCAGCTTGTCCGGAATCAGCATCCACACGGCCATGGCGATGAAGGACACGCCCAGCACCCAGCGCAGCACCTCCGGCCCCAGCACCGTGGTGACCCAGGCACCCACCGCGCCCGCGAGCGCGTGGTTGGCCAGCGTGGCCACCAGAATGCCCAGCACGATGGGCCAGGGCTTGCGAAAGCGGGCGGCCAGCACCAGCGACAGCAGTTGGGTTTTGTCGCCCATTTCGGCCAGAGCGACCAGGGCGGTGGAGACAAGGAAAGCTTCCATGTGGGGTTCCATAGGCGGCCGGAAGGTGACAAACGCATTGACCGTGCGCGGACTCCGGCCAAGGGATCCGTACACAGCCAATGGTCTCGCCCAACCGCCAAGCCGCATGCACCATAGGCCACAGGCCCAAGTCTGTTGATGCATGCCCCGGCGCCTTGCGCGCCGGGCGGGCTACTCCCCAAAGACGGACGCGATTATAGCCCCGCACCGCACGGGCTTTTTTGCCACGCGCGGCGCGGCCGGGCGAGCCCGCCCGCGAAAAAACCGCCCGCGTCGGGCAAACGGCCCCATAATGGGGTCGCCCGGAGGGATTCTCCGGGCATTGGTGAGCGGTGATTGGTCAGTTTCGCGTCTTTGAAGTCGTCACAGGTTTGTTGATTGCGTCGGGCTCCATCGCGTTTTCTTTTTTTTCAGGAGTCCTTCATGGGCAACAAACTCTACGTGGGCAACCTGCCCTATTCCTTCCGCGATTCCGACCTCGAGCAAACCTTCAGCGCCTACGGCACCGTGGGCAGCGCCAAGGTCATGATGGAGCGCGACACCGGCCGTTCCAAGGGTTTCGGCTTCGTCGAAATGGGCAGCGATGCCGAAGCACAAGCCGCCATCCAGGGCGTGCATGGCCAGAATTTCGGCGGCCGTGACCTCGTGGTCAACGAAGCCCGTCCGATGGAACCCCGCCCCCCGCGCAGCGGCGGCTTTGGTGGTGGCTACAACGGCGGTGGCCGCAGTGGCGGCTTCGGTGGTGGCCGTGGCGACGGCGGTGGCTACGGCGGTGGCCGCAACAGCTACTGATGGGCGCTCGATCCGGCTGGCCGGATCGGCACCACGCACAAGGGAGCCTTCGGGCTCCTTTTTTGTTTCCGCCCCCTTGCGACATTGACACCACATGGTGTATTGCCGCTTGCTTTTTTTTAAAAGATGTGGCGCATAATGGTTCGGCAGGTTTTTGGCCTGTCTACAGGTTTGCGGTGTCCGTCAGTTTCGCGCGCATAGAGCGTCATTTGAGATCAGCTGGCTGCGTTTTCGGGACTCCATCGCTTTATTCATGTGTTTTTGAGGAGTCCCGTGATGGGCAACAAACTGTATGTCGGCAACCTGCCGTATTCCGTGCGTGATGGCGATCTCGAGCAGGCCTTCGGCCAGTTCGGCGCCGTGACCAGCGCCAAAGTGATGATGGAGCGTGACACGGGCCGCTCCAAGGGCTTCGGCTTCGTCGAGATGGGCAGCGATGCCGAGGCGCAGGCCGCGATCAACGGCATGAACGGTCAGTCCCTCGGTGGCCGCAGCATTGTGGTGAACGAAGCCCGCCCGATGGAACCTCGCCCGCCCCGCAGCGGCGGCTTTGGTGGTGGCGGTGGCGGCTTCGGCGGCGGTGGCCGCAGCGGTGGCTTTGGTGGCGGCCGTGAAGGCGGCTTCGGCGGCGGTCGCGGCGACGGTGGTTACGGTGGCGGCCGCAGCGAAGGCGGTTTCCGCAGCCCCTACGGCTCGGGCCCGCGCGGCGGTGGCCGCAACGGCGGCGGTGGCGGCGGCTACGGTGGTGGCAACGGCGGCTACTGATCGGCCCGCTTGCCCCACACAGGGCGCCCGCTGTGCGCCCACACAATCCAAAGCCCCTGCACAGGGGCTTTTTTCATGGGCCACCGACACCGCATCGCCCCCACGCCCTCGGCAACGCAAAACGGCCGGCTGTGGCGCGGGATACCCCGCCCCGCAAACGGCCCCCAACCGCCCCCTCACGCCGCACCGCACGCGCCGGGCCCGACAGGCATTTCAACGCACACCGCGTCCGTCAACGGGTCGCAAGCCGGCGGCAGCACAAAAAAAGGCACCGGGGATCTGCGCACACCACCTGTCGCGCCCCACAGCAGCCTCTGCCGACACGCCCGAGCCTGTACGGTGGGCAGGTCTGCACGCGCTGCCCTCAGCGCCGACCACCAGGGGCACCGCATGGGCGGCCAGGCGGCGCGCACCGCCGCCAGGGCGGCACCGCCTGCCTAGCGCGGCTGCCCGTACTTCTCGGGCCGCAGCACCGCCACGTCGGCAAAGTACAGCGTGATGCCGTAGTGGGGCGCGTAGGTGGCCATGACATGCGTGGCAATGGCGTCGGCCACCGCCTCGTCGCACACCACCTGCAGTTCGACCGTGCGGTCGGCCTCCCAATGCCCTTCGCGCACGGCGTGGATGCTGCCGCCCCGCACGTCGTGTGCGGTGTAGCCCAGCGCGCCCAGGCGCATGACGTCGGCCACCAGGCGTTTTTCGATGGCGGCCTCGGCGATCAGGACGAGCAGTTTCTTGGGATGCTTGGGCACGCTCATGACAGGGCCTGTGCGATGCGGTGGTACAGCGGAATGCCGAACACCAGGTTGAAGGGGAAGGTGATGCCCAGCGCGGCCGTGATGGACAGCGCGGCGTTGGCCTGCGGCAGGGCAATGCGCATGGCCGTGGGGGCTGCGATGTAGCTGGCGCTGGCGGCCAGCACGCCCATCAGGGTCATGCCACCTTCCGACAGGCCCAGCAGGCGGCCGGCGAGCACGCCCAGCACCGACAGGCCCACGGGCGCGCAGACGGCGAACACCAGCAGCTTGAGCCCGTAGCGGCGGAACTCGCCCAGACGGGCCCCGGCCACCAGGCCCAGCTCCAGCAGAAACAGCGCCAGCACGCCCTTGAACAGGTCCATGAACACCGGCTTGATCGGGGCCGTGCCCTGCTCGCCCATCACCGCGCCGATCAGGATGCCGCCTGCCAGCAGCAGCACCGACTTGCCAAAAAAGACGTCGTGCGCGAGTTCACCCCAGCGCACCGCCGGAGCCTGCGGATCGCGCGAGCCCAGTCGCGCCAGCAGGATGCCCGCCACCAGGCCGGGCGCTTCCATTAGGGCCACCCACAGCGCGGCGTGCGACTCGGCCGGGATGCCGCGGCGTTGCAACCAGGCGCTGGCCACAGCAAAGGTGACCACGCTGACCGAGCCGTAGTGCGCGGCCAGGGCGGCGCTGTCCACCGCGCTCAGGCCCATGCGCCGCAGAATGGGCACGAGCAGGAACGGAATCGAGAACCCCAGCGCCACGCACAGCGCAATCTGCGGCATGAGCACCGCCAGCGGCTGGCGGCTCAGTTCAATGCCGCCCTTGAGGCCGATGGCCAGCAGCAGGTAGATGGAGAGCGTTTCGTACAGCGCCTCGGGCAGCCGCAGATCGCTTTTGACCAGGCGCGCCACCACGCCCAGCAGGAAGAACAGAACAACAACGTCAAGCATGGGCCGCGATGCTGGCAGCGTTTGTGCAGTGCGGCAACCGGGAAGTCCCCACGCTGCCAGGGGGCAAACGCTTCAGCGGCCCTCGCCCTCGCGGTGCTTGCGCGGGCGGCCCGCCAGCAGCCGGTCAAACAGGGGGTTGGGCAGCAGGCGCAGCAGCTTGGCCACCACGCCCATCTGCCACGGAATCACGCGGTAGCTGGCACCAGCCGCAATGGTGCGAAAGGCCTGGTCGGCGAAGTCTGCAGCCTGCATCAGAAAGGGCATGCTGTAGCGGTTCTGGCGCGTGAGCGGCGTGTCGATGTAGCCCGGTGCGATGGTGACCACGCGCACGCCATGCGGGCGCAGCTCGCCACGCAGGCTTTCGCAGTAGCTGATCACGCCCGCCTTGCTCGCGCAGTAGGCCCCGTGGCCGGGCAGACCGCGAATGCCCGCCACGCTGGCCACGCCCACCAGCGTGCCGCTGCCGCGCGCCACCATGCCCGCGATGAACGGGTGGAAAGTGGCGGCCAGCCCCACGTTGTTGGTGGCCAGGGTGCGCACCAGCACGTCCAGATCGCCGCGCACGGCGGTGTCCATGCCCACGCTGATGCCTGCGTTGGCGATCACCAGGTCGGGCAGGCCCTGGCGCTGCAGGCAGTCCTGGCCTGCAGCCACGATGCTGTCGATGTTCGACACATCAGCGCTATAAATTTGATAGCTGCTCGTGCTTAGATTACAAGCACGAGCCCATTGTTCGACCTCAGACGTTCGCCGGGCCACCAGGGCCAGGCGGTAGCCTGCGCGGTGGTAGCGCTCGGCCAGTGCCTGGCCGATGCCGCTGGAGGCACCAGTGATGAAAACCAGGGGGGCAGCGGTCATGGGGCGGTCTCCAGGAAAAGTCGGCCAGACGCCAGGCGCAAAGGCGCGCGTCGAGGTCAGCGCGCGCGGCCTGGCTGCAGCACGCCCTGCACCCGGCCCTGCAGTTGCAGCACCTGGGCGACGTGGTCGTATTCGAGCCGGTCGGCGGTAAAACGATCCGCCCCGCGGGTGAGCACCACAGGCCGGTCGGAGGTCACGCGCTCGGCGCGTGTGAAGGCGTGCAGGAACTCCCCGCGAAACTCCAGCACCGGTTGGGGGGTCTGCCCGGGCCGCGGGGGCAGCGGCTGGCGGGTGACGACGGCATTGCCAAAGAGTTGCACCTCCGAGCCGTCGGCGTTGCTCAGGGCGCGGTCGGCGGTGGCCACGGTCACGCGGCCATCGGGGCCAATGCTGCGCATGCGCACGCGGTCGATCTCGACGGTGTTGGTGCGCGGGTAGTGGCGGGCTTCCTCGCCGCGCACTTCGCTCTGCAGCCGGCCGCTTTCGTCGAAGTGACGCACCGAGAAGCTGCGCATGGTGTAGTCGGGCTCGTCACCCGGGGCGGTGGCGGCGGCCGGCGACAGCGGCGTGGGCGCATTGCGCACCAGCCACCAGGTGCCCAGCGCGAGCAGGCCCATGAGCAGCACCGGCAGGTACAGCGAGAGCCGGTCCCAGGTCTGGCGCCACATGGCCGAGCCCCTCATGCGCCGTGGGCGGCCAGCAGGCGCGCGTACTGGCCCGAGGCCACCAGCAGCAGGTCGCACCACTCGCGCGCCGCGCCCTGGCCACCCGCACGCTGGGTGACGTAGTGCGCGCAGGCCAGCACCTCGGCCTGGGCGTTGGCCGGGGCGCAGGCGATGGCACAGCGGCGCATCACGGGCAGGTCGGGCCAGTCGTCGCCCATGGCGGCCGCCTGCTCCCAGCCCAGGCCCAGCGTGGCCAGCATCTGCTCGGCCGCCGGGCGCTTGTCTTCGGTGCCGAACACCGCGTGTTCGATGCCCAGCGCCTTGAGGCGCAGGCGCAGCGCAGGCGAGTCGCGGCCCGTGATGACCGCGGGCACGATGCCCGCCTGCTGCAACAGCTTCAGGCCATGGCCGTCGAGTGTGTGAAAGCGCTTGAGCGTCTCGCCCGACTCGCTGAAATACAGGCCGCCGTCGGTGAGCACCCCGTCCACGTCGAAAAACGCCACGCGCACGGACTGGGCGCGCAGCAGCAGCTCGGGAGCGTGCTGGAGCACGGGCTGCAGGGGCGGCAGCGCGGGGGCGGGGGTGGATGCAGCCATCAGATCACCTTGGCGCGCATCAGGTCGCCAATGTGTACCACGCCAATGAGCCGCTCGTCGGCATCGACCACGAGCACGCTGGTGATGCCATGGGCTTCCATCATGTCGGCCGCGTCGGCGGCCAGCGCGTCGGCCGCGATGCGGCGCGGGCGGGGGTGCATGATCTCGGCGGCCGTCATCGCGCGCAGGTCGGTGCCGGCCTCGATGCAGCGGCGCAGGTCGCCGTCGGTGAAGATACCGACCGGGCGGCCGTTGTCGTCCACCACGGCGGCAGCGCCCAGGCCCTTGGCGCTCATCTCGCGCATCAGGTCGCTGAAGCCCGTGTGCGGCGCCACGCGCGGCACCTGATCGCCGCGGCGCATCACATCGGCCACATGGGTGAGCAGCTTGCGGCCCAGCGATCCGCCGGGGTGCGAGCGCGCGAAATCCTCCGGGCGGAAGCCGCGCGCGTCCAGCAAAGCCACGGCCAGGGCGTCGCCCATGGCCAGTTGCGCCGTGGTGCTGGCCGTGGGGGCAAGCTGCAGCGGGCAGGCCTCGCGCTCCACGCCGGTGTCGAGCACGATGTCGGCATGCCGCGCGAGCGTGGACTGCGGCCTCCCGGTCATGGCCACCAGCGTCGCGCCCAGGCGCTTGATCACGGGCAAGAGCGTGGTCACCTCATCGACTTCGCCGCTGTTGGACAGCGCAAGCACCAGATCCACCGACTTGATCATGCCCAGGTCGCCATGGCTGGCTTCGGCCGGGTGCACAAACATGGCCGGCGTGCCGGTAGAGGCCAGCGTGGCCGCGATCTTGCGGCCGATGTGGCCGCTCTTGCCCATGCCCATGACAACCACACGCCCACGCACGGCCAGCATGGCCGATACGGCGCGGGCAAAGGCGTCGCCCGTGCGGGCCTTGAGCCCCAGCACCGCGGCCGCCTCGATGTCGAAGGTTTCGTGGGCCAAGCGCAGGGCGCGGGCAGCGTCCAGGGTCGGGGGCGCGTCGGGGGCAGCGGTCATGCAGCCGATTCTATCGACCGGGTGCGGGGCGCTCGGATAGCATCGGAGCATGTCCTCACTCGCGCTCACGCTGCTCTACCTGCTGGCCGCGGTGCTGGGCGTGGTGGTGTGCCGCAGCCTGAAGCTGCCGCCCATGCTGGGCTACCTGGCAGCGGGCATCCTGATCGGCCCACACGCGCTGGCGCTGGCGCAGAACTCCGAGGCGGTGCGCCACCTGGGCGAGTTCGGTGTGGTGTTCCTGATGTTCGCAATCGGGCTGGAGTTCAGCCTGCCCAAGCTGCGCGCCATGCGCCGCCAGGTGTTCGGCCTGGGCCTGCTGCAAGTGCTGCTGACCATGGCGGTGCTCACCGCAGGCGGCCTGGCGCTGGCACACACCCTGGGCGGCGTGTGGACCATGGGCTGGCAAAGTGCGCTGGCGCTGTCGGGCGTGCTGGCCATGAGCAGCACGGCCATCGTGGTCAAGCTGATGGCCGAACGCGCCGAACTGGAAAGCGAACACGGCCGTCGTGTGATGGGCGTGCTGCTCTTTCAGGATCTCGCGGTGGTGCCCTTGCTGGTGCTGATCCCGGCGCTGGGCAGTTCGCCCGACGACCTGCTGGCGGCGCTCGGCCTGGCACTGCTCAAAGCGACGGTGCTGGTTGCGCTGCTGCTCACCGGCGGGCAGCGGCTGATGCGGTGGTGGCTCACGCTGGTGGCGCGGCGCAAGAGCGACGAGCTGTTCATGCTCAACCTGCTGCTCATCACGCTCGGGCTGGCCTGGCTGACCGAACTGGCCGGGCTGAGCCTGGCGCTGGGCGCTTTCATTGCGGGCGTGCTGGTGTCCGAAACCGAATACCGCCACCAGGTGGGCACCGACATCCGGCCGTTTCACGACGTGCTGCTGGGCCTGTTCTTCATCACCATCGGCATGATGCTGGACTGGCACATCCTGATCGACCGCTGGGGCATGGTGCTCGGCCTGCTGCTGGTGCTGATGGGCCTGAAACTGCTGCTGATCCTGCTGCTGGCGCGGGCCATGGGCGCCACCACCGGCGTGGCGCTGCGCACCGGGCTGTACCTGGCGCAGGCTGGCGAGTTTGGCTTTGTGCTGCTGTCGCTGACCCAGCAGCGCGGACTGGTGGAGCCCGCGCTGATGAACCCCATCCTCGCGGCCATGGTGTTGTCGATGCTGGCCACGCCTTTTGTGGTGATGCACAGCAACAGCATTGTGATGAAGCTGGTCTCCAGCGACTGGTTGCAGCAATCGCTGCAAATGACGAGCATCGCGCGCAAATCCATCAACAGCAGCGGCCACGTGATCATCTGCGGCTACGGCCGCTGCGGCCAGAACCTGGCGCGCATGCTCGAGCGCGAGCAGATTCCCTACATGGCCCTGGACCTGGACCCGGACCGGGTGCGCCAGGCGGCAGCGGCCGGCGATTCGGTGGTGTACGGCGACGCCACGCGGCTGCAGGCCCTGATGGCCGCAGGCCTGGTGCGCGCGCGCGCCGTGGCCGTGACCTACATCGACGTCCCGGCGGCGCTCAAGGTGCTGGCGAACACCCGCGCCCACGCGCCGCAGGTGCCCGTGATCGTGCGCACCCAGGACGATCTGCACCTGGACAAGCTGCAGTCCGCTGGGGCCACCGAGGTGGTGCCCGAGGCCATCGAAGGCTCGTTGATGCTGGCCAGCCACGCACTAGCGCTGGTGGGAGTGCCCATGCGCCGCGTGCTGCGCCTGGTGCAGGACCAGCGCGACGCGCGCTACAACCTGCTGCGGGGCTACTTCCACGGGGCCGACGATGACACAGTGGCCGAGCGCGATCAGGAACGGCTGGCGACGGTCAGCCTGCCTCCGGGCGCCTATGGTCTGGGCCAGCCGCTGGGCTCGCTGGCACTGAGCACCATGGGCGTGCAGGTGGTGAACCTGCGGCGCAGCAACGGCCGCATGTGGGCGGCACAGGACGATACGGTGCTGTCCGCGGGCGATACGCTGGTGCTCTCCGGGCATCCGGCGGCACTGGCACTGGCCGAGGACAAACTGCTGCGCGGCTGATTCGATGGGGGGCTCAGGAGGCGGGCTGCACCCAGTCTGATATCGGGGCCGGCCGGCCGAACAAGTATCCCTGGAACTGCCGACACCCATTGCGCAACAGAAAGTCGCGCTGGCCGTCGGTCTCCACCCCTTCGGCCACCACCTCAAGGCCCAAGCTCTGGGCCAGGGCCACGATGGTGCAGGCAATCGCGGCGTCGTTCGGATCGGTCAGCACATCGCGCACAAACCCCTGGTCGATCTTGAGCTGATCGAGCGGCAGACGCTTGAGGTAACTGAGGCTGGAATATCCGGTACCAAAGTCGTCGAGGGAAAAACCGACACCCCGCTCGCGCAGTGTCTGCATCTTGGTGATGCTTTCTTCCACATCGTGGAGCAGCAGGCTCTCGGTGAGTTCAAGCGTGAGCCGCCGGGCATCTGCGCCCGTGTGCTCCAACACCTGCAGCACCCCCCCCACGAAATCCAGGTGCCGGAACTCCTGGGCGCTCACGTTCACCGCCAAACGCCAGTGTCTGCGCATTGGATCGGCCGCCCATTGCGCCAGTTGCGCGCACGCCAGGCCCAGAACCCGCTGCCCCAGCGGCACGATCAGGCCCGTTTGCTCGGCCACGGGGATGAAGTCGCCCGGAGACACCAGCCCGCGTTGCGGATGCGACCACCGCACAAGCGCCTCTGCGCCCTGCACCTGGCCGCGCGCATCGACCACCGGCTGGTAATGCAGCAAGAATTCACCACGTTGCAGGCCCTGGCGGATGTCGGCCTCAAGTGCTGAGCGCGCGCTGGCAGCCGCCTGCATGGCCGGGTCGTAGAAGCACAGCGTATTGCGCCCCTGGGCTTTGGCCTGGTACATGGCAAGGTCCGCGCGCTTGAGCAGCTCTAGCACGGGATGCTGCCGGTCTGAAAACAATGCCAGCCCGATGCTGGCCGTGCTGTGCGTCTCGGCCCCGCCCAGCAAATAGGGGCGGTTGAGCTCGGCCAGAACCTTGAGGGCCACGCCTTCGGCCTCGCTGGCCGCTTGTTCCGTCTGTGCATGCAAGTGGGCCAGCACCACGACGAATTCGTCCCCCCCGAGGCGGGCCACGGTGTCGCTCGCGCGCACACACTGCCCCAGGCGCTGGGACGCCTGCACCAGCAGGCTGTCGCCCCATTCGTGGCCCAAGGTGTCGTTCACATGCTTGAAGTTGTCGAGGTCCAGGAACAGCAATGCCGCATGGCGGCGCTCGCGTTCACACCGCACGCCGACGCGCTCGATACGGTCAAGCAACAAGCGCCGGTTGGGAAGCCCGGTCAGTTCGTCGTAGAACGCCAGACGCTGGATTTCCGCCTCGGCACGTTTGCGCTCCGTGATGTCACGTGCCACACCGCGGTAGCCCCGGAACCCGCCTTCATCGTCAAAAATCGGCTCGCCACTGACAGACAGCCATACTGGGCGGCCCTCTGCGTCCACCCGGCACATTTCGAAGTCGTGAAAGGTCTCGCGCGCTTCCAGCTGGGCCCGGTGGGCACGCCAGTGGCTCTCGTCCTGCTGCGCCTCGGGAAATTCCCAGCGGCGCCGGCCCAGCAAGGCGGCTTCGTTGAGCCAGGACTGCCGTTCGTTGGAAGGTGCATCCACGCGCACGAAGCGCAGGTCGGCATCCTGCTCCCAATACCAGTCCGACGAGAGCTTGGTCATGCTGCGCCAGCGCTCCTCGCTTTCCCGGAGCGCATCCAGCGCCCCCAGATAGTCCGTGACGTCGGTGAACGTGCGCACCCGGGTGCCGTTGGGCAGAAAGCGCGTGCGCACTTCGATATAGCGCCCGGTATGGGTCCGGCGGACATATTGGTCCGGCACCTCGGCCTGCCCCCCCTTGATGGCATAGCTCTGGGCCACCAACCGGCGCGTCCGGGGATCGAACAGGGCGAATCCATCGCCAAAGTCACCGCGCTCCGCCTGGAACCGAACGACCTCCTCCGCAAGAGGCTGCCCGGCCAACAGGGACTCGGGCAGATCGAGCAGTTCGAGATAGCGCTGGTTGTAGACGAGGATGCGCCCTTGCGCATCGACGTTGCTGATCCCCTGGGACACGCTGGCCAGCGTCACCTCGAGGGCCTGGGTTTTCTCTGCCAGCAATTCACTCGTCTGAGCGAGCTGCGCTTCGATCGATTCGCGCACCTGTGCAGCACGGCGGGCCAGTTCGAGTTGCGCGACGGCGTTCAGCAGCGGAGCAAGAAACGCGATCTCGGAAGAGGGGTAGCCTCCGGGTCGATCGGCCAGCCCTACGAACGCCACGATTTCCCCCGCCGCGAGAATGGGCAGCCCAAGAAAGTTGGACAGTGGGCCCCGCCGCTCCGCAAGCCCTGCACTGCACAGGCGACCCGGGGCATGGTTGAGGATCTGCGGCTGCCCACCCATCAGCGTCTGGCCGATCAAGGTGTCCGGATCGTCGCACGCCATCCCTCCCAGATCGGACGGGCGATGGACGGAATCCGCTTCAGTGCCAGCGCCCACCATAGGCCTGCGATCAAGCCAGGCATGCAGCTCCAGCCGCATGGGCCCGTCTGCAGCGCGGTGGACGGGCCCGATGAGTCCGAACTGGCTGCCGGTCAGATCCATCAGCTCCTGGAGCAAAGCGTCGAAGGCTGCCGCAGGGGTCGCATGGGCAATGAACAGCGATTGCGCCCGGGTGATGGCCTGCAACAGGCGATGCTGGCGTGCGAGAGCGTTCTCGGCCGCAAGCCTGGCCCGCGAGTTCTCTGCTCGCTCCAGTACGGCCTCAATCTGCGCGGGCAGCGTCAGTAGGTGGTCACCATGCGGATGCCGGACCACGAAATCCGCAAAACCATGGCGCATGGCCAGCGCTGCGTCGGCTTCGGCCCCCTGCGGCACAGCGATCAGGGCTGGCACGCCTCGCAGCGGTGTCAGCACATCGTAGGCGGTGCCGTCCGTCAGCCGCTGCGCTGCCAGCACGGCGTCGACCCGGTGCTGCTCCAGGACCTCCAGCGCTTGGGACACCGTGGAGGTGGACAGTACCTTCCATCCTAGCCAAGCGTCGCTCAGCGCCTGCACCACGGCCTGGGCATGGTCAGGATCGCTTTCCACCAGCAAGACTGAAATGGACATGGTCGTCGTGAGGCCGCCCGGAACAGGAGCGGGAAGGGCTGCGGCAGAGCGCTTCCATCGTGCTTCCATTATGGGGGCCAAGGCCGCCGCTGACAGCACTGGTGTGCACGCGTATGTCGGTGGATACACTCGGGCCCCTCTCCGTCCCGCAACTCCTCCTCGCTATGCAAGCTCTGAGCGTCAACGACTACCTGCGCCAACACATCCGGACTGTTCCAGACTGGCCGTCTGCGGGTGTTCAATTCCGCGACATCACTCCCCTGCTTCAAGACCCCAAGGTGTTCCGGGTGCTGATCGACGCCTTCGTACACCGCTACATGGACCGCGGGATGCGCCCGGATGTGGTGGCTGGGCTGGACGCACGGGGCTTCATCCTGGGTGCGGTCGTGGCCTACGAGCTGAATGTGGGCTTCGTGCCCATCCGCAAAAAGGGCAAGCTGCCGTTCACCACCGTCGAGGAAACCTACGAGCTGGAATATGGCAGCGCCACGGTCGAGCTGCACACCGATGCAGTACGGGCGGGTGATCGTGTGCTGCTGATCGACGACCTGATCGCCACCGGCGGCACCATGATGGCTGGCAAGAAGCTGCTCGAAAAACTCGGCGCCACGGTGTTCGAGGGAGCGGCCATCGTGGATCTGCCAGAACTGGGTGGCTCGGCACGGCTGCGGGCGGGTGGCTTGCCGCTGTACACGCTGGTGGACTTCGCGGGCCACTAAGGGCCGCCCATACCCCCCCGCCGGCAGGTCAGCGCAGTTCGCCGTACTGGGTCGAGCTCAGGTCTGGCCCCCGGTGCTCGGATTCAGGCATTTCCGTGTCCTCGAAGCCGGTGGACTCGGGCAGAGGCAACAACGGCCCGCTGCGCACAGCCACGCCTGGCTGCGCCGCGGCGGCGCTGCCGGCAGCAGAACGTCCGGCCGCCTGTGCACCTTGGCCCGCCAGGGCGCGCTTGAAGGCCGCCACCTCGTCCGCCTCGATCGGTTCGAAGGGTGTGCTGGTCCTGGGAGGCAGCAATGGCGCGCGCTTGGACTCCGGGGCAGCGGGTGCAACCGTACGGGGCTGGGCCGGAGGGACAGACGCAGCGGACACGGGTGCGGGTGCACCAAGGTTCGCAGAGTGCCCCGATGGAGCGCCCGTGGCAACCGCAGACCCCAGAGGAGCGGGCGAGGAAGCGGGAGTACTGCGTTCCGGTCGCTGAGGACGTACGAATCCGGTAGCGGGTCGCGCGGCTGCAGGCTCTGCGGGAGCGGCCGCCCCCAAGGGTTTGGCCGGGGCGCTGACAGCCACTTGCTCATGGATGCGCCAATACACCGCCGTCACCAGGATGTCATGTCGGGCCTTGGCCGTTTGCGCGATCAGGACCTCCATCTCGCTGAGACGGTTTGTGTCACCGCCATATTCACGGGCCAGATCTATCATCACGAGGAACTGACGACCTCGCTGGTCGAGCGACAGCACCTTGAACTTATAGCCCGCCGTCAGCACACTGGCACGCACCATCGCGTCGCGTACGACGGCATACAACATTTCCCGTCGCTCCATGCGCTCGTTGCGCGGACCGGCAGCGGGCTCAGCGGAACGAGCGGACGGTGATGGTGGGAGTCGGCCCGGGTTGAGGGGTACCGTCGCGTCGGCCTGCAACAGGCCCTGTGCGGGCTGATGCCCCCCTGGGGACTGGGTGGGTTGCGACTTGCGGCGGAACCAGCTGAACAGAGACATAGCGGGCTTTCAGGAGAAGGCGCGAGGGGTGAAAGTGTAAAGCGGCACCGTGGGCCACCTGCTGGGGTTGCCCGGTGTGGATCTGTACAGCGCACGCTCAGGTGGCTGCAACGCGACGCCGACGGTTGCCCAGGCGTTTGGCCAGCACCGCACCGGCCGCCATGGCCACGCCTAGGGCGATCGCGGGCTGGCGATTGGACAGCTCGGCAAAGCGAAGTGCCGTCAGGCTCCAGAGTCTGCAGACTCCTGCGGCCTGTACCGTCGCGCTGCGAGGGCGATGCGAGAAGAAAGCGCCCTCGCCCACCACAGAACCGGGGCCTACGATGGCCAAGCGAAGGCGCTCTTTGTCGTCCTGGTAGTGGACGCTCAAAGTGCCGCTTTCTACGAGATAAAGGGTCCGGTCGGTCGCCCCCTGATTGAACAGGATCTGGCTGGCAGCCAGCGTACAGGGCTGCAGGTAAGGGGTCAGGATCTCCCACTGTGCAGGCGTCAGCGGGTTGGTCATGCTGTCTTCCGCGCTCGCCTGCGCAATGGCATCCAGCAGACCCTGGAGTTCATGCTTGTGGAGGCCGGGTGAAATCGCGTTCATGGTGGCCCGAAGCTACTCTGCTGCGCAGTCCTGCACAAGCGCCGCTTACGCGCGTTTACAACTTGAGGGGGTCAGCGGGCGGCTCAGACCGACCGACGGCCCCCCCGGCGTCGCCTACCCGCATCATTTGCCGATGCAAAAGCTGGAGAAGATCACGCCCAGCAGGTCGTCTGCACTGAACTCGCCGGTGATGGTATTGAGCGCCTGCTGGGCCTGCCGCAGCTCCTCGGCCAGAAGATCCAGCGCTGGCTGGCGCGCTTGCAGGCACGCCGCGCTCTGCGTCAGATGGGCCTGCACCTCCTGCAGGGCGCGCACATGGCGCTCCCGGGCAATAAACAGCCCCTCGGGCACAGCCTGCCAGCCGGCCAGCTGCAGCAGGCGCTTGCGTAAGGCCTCCAGTCCCTGGCCCGTTCGAGCAGACAGCCATACGTCCTCGCTCGCGCCCGCGTGGTTAGCACTCGGGATGCAATCGGTCTTGTTCCAGACCTGCAGCACCGGCACATCCGGCCCCAGATGGCGTTGCAGCTGGTCCGCAATCGCGGCATCCGCAGCTTGGTACAGCGGGTCTTCCCTGCGGGACAGGTCGTGCAGAAATAACACGGCATCGGCCTGGCGTATCTCGCTCCAGGCGCGCTCAATGCCTATGCGTTCGACCTCATCCGTCGCGTCCCGCAGGCCAGCAGTGTCGATGACGTGCAGTGGCACACCTTCGATCTGGATGGTCTGTTGCACAGTGTCGCGGGTGGTGCCCGCAATGGGCGTGACGATGGCCAGCTCTGCGCCGGCCAGTGCGTTGAGCAGCGAGCTCTTGCCTGCGTTCGGCTGCCCGGCGATCACCACCTTGATGCCTTCGCGCAAGAGCGCACCCTGTCGTGCGCGTTGCTGAAGTTGCCCCAATGTCTGCTGCAGCCGCTCCAGCTGGCCCTGCGCATCGGCCTGCTGCAGGAAGTCGATGTCTTCCTCCGGGAAGTCGAGCGTGGCTTCCACCAGCATGCGCAGGTGCACCAGGGCTTCTCGCAGCCGCTCCACTTCGCGCGAAAAGTCCCCCGAGAGCGATCGGCTCGCGCTGCGTGCTGCGGCTTCGGTGCTGGCGTCGATCAGATCGGCAATGGCCTCGGCCTGCGCCAGATCGATTTTGTCGTTGAGAAACGCCCGCTGCGTGAACTCGCCCGGCTGGGCCACGCGCAGGCCCAGCGCAGCCCCCGCCTCTAGGCAGCGCGCCAGCAGCAACTGCAGCACCACCGGACCGCCATGGGCCTGCAGTTCGAGCACATCCTCGCCGGTGTACGAGTGAGGGGCTGGAAAGTGCAATGCCAGCCCATGGTCGATGGGGCTTCCATCGGCCGCTCGAAAGGGCAGGTACGTGGCCTCCCGGGGGCGCAGGGCGCGCCCACAGACGGCGTCGATCACCGGCTGAACATTGCGGCCAGACACGCGCACGATGCCGACAGCACCCCGTCCCGGGGCGGTGGCAATCGCGGCAATCGGTTCGTCAAAGCGGGCAAGCATGGGGCGATTGTCCTCCGGGCACAGGGCGATGGGCCATCAAGCAAAAGGGCCGCAGATGCGGCCCTTTTGCGAGGGGTGATCCCACCAGCCTATTTGAACTTCGGCAGGTTGAACTGGGGCGGCACACCCATGCGGGTGTTGATGATCCACTGCTGCGCGATCGACAGGATGTTGTTCGTCAGCCAGTACAGCACCAAGCCCGCCGGGAAGAAGAAGAACATCACGCTGAAGATCAGCGGCATGAACCACATCATCTTGGCCTGCAGCGGATCCGGCGGCGCGGGGTTCAGCGCCGTCTGCAGCAGCGTGCTCAGGGTCATAAGCAACGGCAGGATGAAGAAGGGGTCGGGCGTGGACAGGTCGTGGATCCAGCCGATCCACGGCGCGTTGCGCATTTCGACGCTGGACAGCAGCACCCAGTACAGCGCGATGAACACCGGGATCTGGATCATGATGGGGAAGCAGCCCCCCATCGGGTTGACCTTCTCCTCGCGGTAGATGCGCATCATCTCCTGCTGCATCTGCTGGGGCTTGTCCTTGAGGCGCTCGCGCATCTCCATGATCTTGGGGTTGATGGCCTTCATCTTGGCCATGCTGGCATACGCCTTGGCATTGAGCCAGTAGAAGGCGATCTTGAGCAGGAACACCAGCGCCACGATCGCCCAGCCCCAGTTGCCCAGCACCTTGTGCAGCTGGTCCAGCAGCCAGTACAGCGGCTTGGCCAGGATGGTCAGCCAACCATAGTCTTTGACCAACTCCAGACCGGGTGCGAGGTCTTGGAGGGTGGTCTCGACCTGTGGACCGGCGAACAGGCGGGCTTCGACGGTTTTGGTGGCACCTGGCTCCACGGTGCCCAAGGGAGTGATCATGCCCACCGAGTACAGGTTGTTGTCGACCTTGCGGGTGAACAGTTCACGCGTCACGCCGTCGCCCAGAAGCCATGCACTGGCAAAGTAGTGCTGCACCATCGCCACATAGCCGTTGGTCGCGTCCTTCGGAATATCGACCTTGTTCTTCTCGATGTCCGAGAACTCGATCTTTTGGTACTTCTTGGCGTCGGTGTACACGGCCGGGCCGGTGAAGGTCGAGTAGAACGAGGATTCGCCCGGCGGCTTGTTGCCATCGCGCACAAGCTGCAGGTACAGCTGCGGGGCCACAGGGTCGGTACCCGTGTTGACCACGTCGTGGCGCACTGCAATGTCGTAAGCACCACGGCGGAAGGTCCAGGTTTTGACCAGCTTGACGCCGCCTGTCGCAGCCGACTCGAAGCGCACGCTCAGCTCCTGATCGCTGTCGCCCAGGCTGCGCGGGCCAGCCACCAGGGTCATCGGGGTTTTGTGGGTGGGGAAGCTGCCGCCGATCAAGCCACTCTGGGGCATGTAGGCACGCATGGCGCTCTCGTCAAACAGCACAAAGTTGCGCTCTTTGTCGGCCATGTCGCGGTGGTTGAGCAGTTCGGCGCGTACCAGGGTGCCGCCTTCGGTGTCGAATTGCAGGCGGTACACATCGGTCGTGACTTCCACACGCTCACGCGTTGCAGCTGGGGTAGCCGGAGGCTGCCCTCCGGGCACGGCGGCAGCGCCTGCCGCAGCAGTGGGCAGTGGCGCGCTGGAAACCGGCACGCTGCTGTTCGCGCTCGCAGGTGCGGACGCAGACGCAGCTGCCGGTGCCGAAGCCGTGGAGGGCGTTGGGAAGAAAGTGGCCTGCTTGCCGTTGTGCAGCTGCCATTTGTCCCACAGCAGGACCATGGAGAAGCCAAAAATCACCCACAGGATGGTGCGGCGAATGTCGTTCATGAAGACTACTTCTTGGAGGAAGAGGGTGGGGGGCAGGACGGTACCAGCCGCGAAAACAACCCCAGACCGCGCGGGAGTTCGTCGGGCACGGGGTCAAGGCCACCGTCGCACCACGGATGACAGCGCGCGAGACGACGCAGCGTGAGGTAGCTGCCCGCCGCGGCACCATGCCGCTCGAGGGCTTGCAGCGAATAGACCGAGCAGGTGGGCTCAAACCGGCAGGCAGAGCCCAGCCAGGGACTCAACAGAAGGCGGTACGCCCGCACGATGCCTATCAACAGTGCGCGCATCATGGTGCTGCCTCCTGGGCAGACACAGCCACCACCGGCTGGACGGTGCGGCCTACGCGGCGGACCGCACCGCCGAAAAGCTGCAGCAGCTCGTCGCGCACCGCGCGGCGCAGCGGGTCGGACACGGCACTCACGAACACCTTGCGATCAAACCCGCTGCGCAGCCGCACCACGTGTGCTGCCCCGGGCAATTGCGCCTCAAAACCAGCGCCCACGGTGTAGATCTGGCGCTTGATGGCGTTGCGCGTAACCGCGCGGCGCGCCCAGCGCTTGGGCACCACCGCCCCGAGCCACACATCGTCCACGCCAAACAGGGCCTGCGACGCCCGCCTTGAAGGCGAGCCATCGGGCCCTGAGAGGGGAGGAACGCTGTCGACAGCGGCGACTGATGCGGACAGATCCAGGCGGTGCAGCGCAAAGTGCGCAGTGCGGGAGACGGTTTGCCCCCCCATGACGGCCTGGAATTGCGCGCGGGTCTTGAGCCGTTGCATGCAAGCGCCCCGACGGAGACCTGTCGGCATGGGCCAGAGCAGGTCGCGGACCGGGAACGGCCTCAGACAGCCAGGCGCTTGCGGCCCTTGGCGCGGCGTGCGTTGATCACGGCACGGCCGCCGCGGGTCTTCATGCGCACGAGGAAGCCGTGGGTGCGGGCGCGGCGGGTCTTGGAAGGCTGGTAAGTACGTTTCATGATGAGATTCCTTGGAGGTTCAGTCGGGTCCGCTGCTGAGGCTGAACCCCGCACGGGTACGCTGCAACCGGGGCATGGCGGACGTCACGGCCCGGGTTGCGAAGCAAGTGCGAAACGCAACTTGCCGGTTCAGATTGCCCTGAACGCTTTTCAGGGAACCAGAAATTATCGCAGCCTTCGCTTGAACTGGCAATTGTCCGGGGTTAGGATGCGCGCCCGGCGCTGGAGGATGCGCCCTCAGACACCGACCGGCGACCACATCACGACCGGAGACCTTGCGGTCGCCCGCAGGGCGGCGCCACACGGTTTGCCGCCCGCGCCGAGGGCGCAACGGCATAAGGCACACCGGCATACCGCTGCCGCACGCGACACTGCCCAGCACAGCCATCACACCGTGCCGCGCGCATGCCACGCCAGGGCCTGCCGCAAATTGTGGATAACTTTTTGACAAGCTACAATCCGCGGCCAGGCTTCGTTCCTCCTATCCACAACAAGAATCGCTTTGCAATGACCGAGGAACTCTCCCGCCGGCCCGCTGACGACACCGATGCCGATGCGGGCCAGGCCCTGTGGCAAGCCTGCGTGGAGCAGCTGGCACAGGACCTTCCGGAGACGCAGTTCAACACCTGGATCAAGCCCCTGGTGGCCCAGGTCGCTCCGGACTTCTCCAAGCTCACGCTGCTCGTGGGCAACCGCTTCAAGCTCGACTGGATCCGCGCGCAGTACGCGGGCCGGATTGCGGCGCTGCTCGAATCCATCTACGGCCAACCCGTGACCTTGGAGTTAGCGCTTGCTCAGCGGGAAAGCGTTGCCCGCACGTATGTGCGCCCGGTTGCGGCCGAGCCGGCCCCGGTGGCCAGCGCCGCGCCCGAGGCCGCCCCGCCGGCCGACGCCCCAGCCGTGAGCGGCTTTCGCAACCGGCTCAATCCGGCGCTCACGTTCGAGACGCTGGTGGAGGGCACGGCCAACCGCATGGCGCGCTCTGCGGCCATGCACGTGGCGGGCTCGCCCGGGCACCTGTACAACCCGCTGTTCATCTACGGCGGGGTGGGCCTGGGCAAGACCCACCTGGTACACGCCGTGGGCAACCGGCTGCTGCAGGACAAGCCCGACGCCAATGTTCTCTACATCCACGCCGAGCAGTTCGTTTCGGATGTGGTTAAGGCCTACCAGCGGCGCACGTTCGACGAATTCAAGGCGCGTTATCACAACCTGGATCTGCTGCTGATCGACGATGTGCAGTTCTTTGCCAACAAAGACCGCACGCAGGAAGAATTCTTCAACGCGTTCGAGGCGCTGCTGGCCAAAAAGAGCCACATCGTCATGACTTCGGACACCTATCCGAAGGGCCTGGCCAACATCCACGAGCGGCTGGTGTCGCGCTTCGATTCGGGCCTGACGGTGGCGATCGAGCCGCCCGAGCTCGAAATGCGCGTGGCCATCCTGATCAACAAGGCGCGGGTGGAAGCAGCCGAAATGCCCGAGGAAGTGGCGTTTTTCGTGGCCAAGAACGTGCGCTCCAACGTGCGCGAGCTCGAGGGCGCTCTGCGCAAGATCCTGGCGTACAGCCGCTTCAACCAGAAGGAAATCTCCATCCAGCTCGCGCGCGAGGCGCTGCGCGACCTGCTGTCGATCCAGAACCGGCAGATCAGCGTGGAGAACATCCAGAAAACGGTGGCCGACTACTACAAGATCAAGGTGGCCGACATGTACAGCAAGAAGCGCCCGGCCAGCATTGCGCGGCCGCGCCAGATTGCGATGTACCTGGCCAAGGAGCTCACGCAGAAAAGCCTGCCCGAGATCGGCGAGCTGTTCGGCGGGCGCGACCACACCACCGTGCTGCACGCGGTGCGCAAGATTGCGGCCGAACGCCAGCAACTCACCGAGCTGAACCAGCAGCTGCATGTGCTGGAGCAGACCCTCAAGGGCTAGCCATGCGACTGCCGGGCACGCTGGTTGGCACATCCCCCTGCCGGGCCGCCGCCACCGGGGCGAAAGCGCCCCGCCGAGCGGGCAAAATGGCAGGCTGTGCACCCCGGGGGAGGCAGGGCCCAGCAGGCCGCTGTCTGCGCACCAAACCCATCACCACAAGAGGTTGTTGAGATGATCGTCCTGAAGGCCACACAAGACAAAGTGCTCGCCGTGCTGCAATCGGTGGCAGGCATCGTGGAGCGCCGCCACACGCTGCCCATCCTGGCCAACGTGCTGATCCGCAAGACGGGCAATGCGCTGCAGTTCACGACCAGCGACCTGGAGATCCAGATCCGCACCACGGCCGAACTGGGCGGCGACACGGGCGACTTCACCACCACCATCGGCGCGCGCAAGCTCATCGACATCCTGCGCACCATGCCCGCCGACCAGACGGTGAGCCTGGAGACCCAGCAGGCCAAACTCATGCTCAAGGGCGGCAAGAGCCGCTTCACGCTCACCAGCCTGCCGGCCGAAGACTTCCCGCTGGTGCAGGAGTCGGCCTCGTTCGGCCCGGTGTTCAGCGTGCCGCAGAAGGTGCTCAAGGGCCTGCTGTCGCAAGTCTCGTTTGCCATGGCGGTGCAGGACATCCGCTACTACCTCAACGGCATCCTGTTCGTGGCCGAGGGCAACACGCTGAGCCTGGTGGCTACCGACGGCCACCGCCTGGCCTTTGCCAGCGCCACGCTGGACGTGGAAGTGCCCAAGCAGGAAGTCATCCTGCCGCGCAAGACGGTGATCGAGCTGCAGCGCCTGCTGTCGGACGCCGGCGGCGAGAACCAGCCGCACATCGAGATGCAATTTGCGAACAACCAGGCCAAGTTCACCTTCGGCGGCATGGAGTTCGTCACCAAGCTGGTCGAGGGCAAGTTCCCCGACTACAACCGCGTGATCCCGCGCAACCACAAGAACAGCCTGATCCTGGGCCGCGCCCCGCTGCTGGCCAGCCTGCAGCGCACGGCCATCATGACCAGCGACAAGTTCAAGGGCGTGCGCCTGAACCTGGAGCCCGGCACCCTGCGCGTGGCCGCCAACAACGCCGAGCAGGAAGAGGCCGTGGACGAGCTCGACATCGACTACGGTGGCGACACCATCGAGATCGGCTTCAACGTCACCTACCTCATCGACGCGCTGGCCAACATGGACCAGGACATGGTGAAGATCGAGCTGTCGGACGGCAACAGCTCGGCGCTGCTGACCATCCCCGACAACGACCGCTTCAAGTACGTCGTGATGCCCATGCGCATCTGATCGCCCCGCCCGCCGAGCGCTATGATTTTCATAGCTGCTCGTGCTTGATTAATAAGCACGAGCAGCCAATTTCTTCAGATTCTGTTTTTGACGGACCGATCCACCGGATCGCCCCCCGTGGAGCCCACCGGCCCCACCGACCCCAAGGCCTTGCCATGACCGCTGCTGACCACACGCTGCCCGAAGAACCCACCACCCCCGGTGCCGGCGAAAGCGCGCAACCCAAGATCGACGCCCACCAGCCCGGCGCCTCGGAAGGCTACGGCGAAGGCGCGATCCAGATCCTGGAAGGCCTGGAGGCGGTGCGCAAGCGCCCGGGCATGTACATCGGCGACACGTCCGACGGCACGGGCCTGCACCACCTGGTGTTCGAGGTGGTCGACAACTCCATCGACGAAGCCCTGGCCGGCCACTGCGACGACATCGTGGTGACCATCCACACCGACAACTCGATTTCCGTCACCGACAACGGCCGCGGCATCCCCACGGGGGTGAAGATGGACGACAAGCACGAGCCCAAGCGCAGCGCGGCCGAGATCGCGCTGACCGAACTGCACGCCGGCGGCAAGTTCAACCAGAACAGCTACAAGGTGTCGGGCGGCCTGCACGGCGTGGGCGTGAGCTGCGTGAACGCCCTGTCCAAATGGCTGCGACTGACGGTGCGCCGCGAAGGCAAGGTGCACCAGCTCGAATTTGCCAAGGGCGCGGTGCAGCACCGCCTGATCGAGACGGTGGACGGCTTCGAAGTCAGCCCCATGAAGGTGACCGGCCCCACCGAAAAGCGCGGCACCGAGGTGCACTTTCTGCCCGACACCGAAATCTTCCAGCAGAACAGCGAGTTCCACTACGAAATCCTGGCCAAGCGCCTGCGCGAGCTCTCGTTCCTGAACAACGGCGTGCGCATCCGCCTCAAGGACGAGCGCAGCGGCAAGGAAGACGACTTCTCGGGCGCTGGTGGCGTCAAGGGCTTTGTCGATTTCATCAACGCCAACAAAAAGGTGCTGCACCCCACGGCCTTCCACGCCACGGGCAGCCGCCCGGCCGACACCTACGGCGGCATTCCGGGCACCGAAATCGGCGTGGAAGTGGCCATGCAGTGGAACGACGGCTTCAACGAATCCGTACTCTGCTTCACCAACAACATCCCGCAGCGCGACGGCGGCACCCACATCACCGGGCTGCGCGCCGCCATGACGCGCGTGATCGGCAAGTACATCGAAAGCAACGAGCTGGCCAAGAAGGCCAAGGTCGAAGTCAGCGGCGACGACATGCGCGAAGGCCTGTGCTGTGTGCTGAGCGTGAAGGTGCCCGAGCCCAAGTTCAGCAGCCAGACCAAGGACAAGCTCGTCTCCAGCGAAGTGCGCGCGCCGGTCGAAGACATCGTGGCCAAGGCGCTGACCGACTACCTGGAAGAACGCCCCAACGACGCCAAAATCATCTGCGGCAAGATCGTGGAAGCCGCCCGCGCCCGCGAAGCCGCGCGCAAGGCCCGCGAAATGACCCGCCGCAAGGGCGTGCTCGACGGCATGGGCCTGCCCGGCAAGCTGGCCGATTGCCAGGAAAAAGACCCGGCGCTGTGCGAGATCTACATCGTCGAGGGCGACTCCGCCGGAGGCTCGGCCAAGCAAGGGCGTGACCGCAAGTTCCAGGCCATCCTGCCGCTGCGCGGCAAGATCCTGAACGTGGAAAAAGCGCGCTACGAAAAGCTGCTCACCAGCAACGAAATCGTCACGCTCATCACCGCCCTGGGCACCGGCATCGGCAAGGCCGCCGTCGAATCGGGCAAGAGCGGGGCCGACGACTTCGACGTGGCCAAGCTGCGCTACCACCGCATCATCATCATGACCGACGCCGACGTGGACGGCGCGCACATCCGCACCCTGCTGCTGACCTTCTTCTACCGCCAGATGCCCGAGCTGGTCGAGCGCGGCCACATCTACATCGCCCAGCCGCCGCTGTACAAGGTCAAGAACGGCAAGGAAGAGCTGTACCTGAAGGACGCCGCCGCGCTCGACGGCTTCCTGCTGCGCGTGGCCTTGAAAGACGCCGCCGTGCACACCGGCGGCAGCGCCCCGCAGGTGCTGGCCGGCGACACCCTGGCCGACCTCGCGCGCAAGCACCAGGTGGCCGAAAACGTCATCGCGCGCCTGTCGGCCTTCATGGACCAGGAAGCCCTGCGCGCCATTGCCGACGGCGTGAGCCTGAACCTCGACACCGTGCAGGACGCCGAAGCCAGTGCCGTGCAACTGCAGGCCAAGCTGCGCGAGATCAGCACCACCGGCATCCCGGCCGAAGTGGCCGGTGAATTCGACGCCCGCACCGACAAGCCCATCCTGCGCATCAGCCGCCGCCACCACGGCAACATCAAGAGCAGCATCATCACGCAGGACTTCGTGCACGGCGCCGACTACGCCGCCCTGGCCGAAGCCGCCAACACCTTCCGCGGCCTGCTGTCCGAAGGCGCCAAGGCCGTGCGCGGCGAAGGCGAGAAGGCCAAGGAGGAAAAGGTGGCCGACTTCCGCCAGGCCATGGCCTGGCTCATCAGCGAAGCCGAACGCACCACCGCCCGCCAGCGCTACAAGGGCCTGGGCGAAATGAACCCTGAACAGCTGTGGGAAACCACCATGGACCCCACCGTGCGCCGCCTGCTGCGCGTGCAGATCGAAGACGCCATCGAGGCCGACCGCGTGTTTACGATGCTCATGGGGGATGAGGTGGAGCCGCGGCGGGACTTTATCGAGACGAATGCGCTGCGCGCAGGCAACATCGATGTGTGAGGGAGTTTTCACCATCACACGCGGAGATGCCGCATTTGGATCTCATGGCGACCACTGAGAAGCCCTAGGGCTCGCTTCAACACAAAGGGCCAGCAAGGCAACCTTGCTGGCCCTTTTGCTTTGTGAGACGCAGCGCTTCGAACGAACCCCGCAAGACCTCTCGGTGTACGACCACCTCCGCGGCCACTCCCGTGCATCAAGTGCCACGAACCCCAGCCCGCGGCGGAAATGGGCCATCGCCAGGGGGAAGGGAAAACCCAAGGCCCTGTTCACACCTGTGTGCGCTGGCTGAGCAGGCCGCAAGCGCCTGCCCTGTGCCCCCTCAACTCGCCGTGTACGGCAGCGACGAGTGGTGCACCACGATGCGCAGCTTGCCTGCGTCGTCCTTCACGAACTTCCAGGTCTTGTCCACGGTGGTGACCTTGCCGCTCTTGTCGGTGATCATCACATTGCCCATGGTGGTGGCCGAGTCGCCCGAGATGAACACAGCGGCGTTCTTGGATTCGCACTGCGTCCAGCCCTTGAGGGCAAAACCCGTGTCCTTGGGGAAGGCGGCGTCACCGCCCACAAAATAGGCCAGCGCGCCCGCACGGGTGGTGCGGAAGGTCTGGGGCGCCACGGTGAGGGTGGGCTTGAACAGCACGGCACCCATCTGGTAGCCGTAAGCACCGTCGATCACCTTCTCGGCCAGGGCCTTGGCGGCGGCTTGGCCGCTGGTGGCATGGGTCTGGCTGATGTCCACCAGGGCCTTGCACCACGCCTTCTGCGCCTGCAGCACTTCGGCTTCGGAGATGGCCTGGTTGACCACGGTGGCCGATGCGGCGCTGCCCAGCGATGCCAGGGCCAGCGCAACGGGGATGAGGACTCGGGGCTTGTTGGTCATGCGATTTCTCCTTCTGTTGGAATAGACGACGCGCACCTGGCGGCGGTGCTGTGGCTGCCACCGCTGGCACACCGCACGATTGGACGCGGGGCGCTTGAACAGGGATTGACACCCGCATGAGCACGGCCTGACGCGCAGATGAACGCCAGATGACAAAGCCACCGCCACGCGCGGTGGGCCGACAATGCAGGCCATGTTCCGCCGTCGCCTGAGCTGGGTCTTGATCGTGCTGGCCGCCTGCGTGGTGCTGCAGGGCCTGGGCGCCGTGTGGGCGCTGCGCGAGGCCGAGCGCCAGGTGGTGCGCGGGCGGATTGCCAGCGACATCCTGCAGCGCTTTGTGGAGCTGTCCGCCACCAAGCAACGGCTGCGCTCGTGGCTCACGCAGCACCAGATCGGCGCGGGCGGCGACCTGGCCGAGCGCGATGCGCTGGAGCTGCGCATGCGCACCCTGCTCGATGAGCTGCTGGCGCTGGCGCAAGCCGCCACCGCGGCAGGCCTGGACGCAGCCGACCGCAGCGAACACGAAGCGCGGACGGAGGCGCTGCAGGTGTTGCGCCACAGCGTGAACACCCTGGGCCACGCGATCCGCGAAGCCCCACCGCTGTCGCCCGATGCGCAGGCGGGCGAGGCCTGGGATGCGCTGGCCGATGTGTTTGAACGCGCCGAAGGGCGCGAGCTGCGCCCGCTGATTGCACAAAGCATTGCGCGCGAGCACTCCGCCATGGCGCGCGAGCGCGCGGCGGCCGATACGTCGCTGGCCCGCATGCAACTGCTGTGGATCGGCATGGCCCTGGCGCTGGCTCTGGCGGCACTGGGGGCCACGGTCTACTTCGGACGCGCGCTGCGCCGCCCGCTGGATGCGCTGGTGGGCGGTGCGCAGGCGCTGCGCGCTGGGCAGTTGCAGCACCGCATCGCACTGCCCGGGCGCGATGAGTTTGCCGATGTGGGCCGCAGCATGGACGCCATGGCCGAAGAGCTGGAACAGCACCGCCAGCGCGAGGCCGCACAGCGCCACCTACTGGAAGCGCAGGTGCGCGAACGCACCGAAGACCTACACCGCGCCAACGAGTCGCTGCAGCGCACCGACCTGCGCCGCCGCCAGTTGCTGGCCGACATCAGCCACGAGCTGCGCACGCCCACCACGGCGATCCGCGGCGAGGCCGAAGTCACACTGCGCGGCCCGGACCGCCCGGCCACCGAATACCGCGACGCGCTGCGCCGCATTGTGGACACCTCGCGCCAGCTGGGCTCTGTGATCGACGATTTGCTCGCCATGGCCCGCAGCGACCTGGACACACTGAGCCTGGTGCGCGAGCGCATACCGCTGCAGCAGCCGCTGGACGACGCCCTGCGCCAAGCCACGGCCCTGGCAGCGGCCAGCCAGGTGCACCTGGTGGCACAGGGCCCGGGGGCGGACGGCCTGCAGGTGGACGCCGACCCGCAGCGCCTGGCGCAACTGCTGTTGCTGCTGCTGGACAACGCGGTGCGCTATTCGCACCCGGGGGGCATCGTGCACTGGAGCGTGCAGCCCGACACAGCGGGCCGCATGGTGGAGCTGCGCGTGCAGGACGAGGGCATCGGCATTGCGCCCGATGAACTGCCGCAGGTGTTCGAG
Source organism: Acidovorax lacteus (assembly GCF_039540375.1). Taxonomy (NCBI): domain Bacteria; kingdom Pseudomonadati; phylum Pseudomonadota; class Betaproteobacteria; order Burkholderiales; family Comamonadaceae; genus Acidovorax; species Acidovorax lacteus. Next base: position 7,369 of record NZ_BAABEX010000027.1, on the reverse strand, counting down.
CGGCACTTCCGCGGCGCGGCAGCGCGACGCCACCGGGCCAGCGGCAGCGGCCTGGGGCTGCCGATTGCCCGCGCACTGGCACAGGCACATGGCGGCACGCTGGTCCTGATCAGCCCCGCACCGGCCGGCGAGGCCAGCCCCGCCGGAGGCACCTGCGCCGTGCTGAGCTTGCCGCTCGCGCGTGATCTGCCCAACGAAGACCCCGCAGCCCCGGGTCGGACATGAACCGCCTTTCCTTCCCATGAACATTCTGCTGATCGAAGACGACCCGCGCATTGCCGACTTTCTGCTGCGCGGCCTGCGCGCCGAAGGGCACCAGGTGCAGCGTGCGGCCCACGGCACCGAGGGCCTGGCCATGGTGCAGGATGCGGCACGCCAGGCGCAGCCGGGTGACCCGCCTACGGTGGTGGTGCTCGACCTCATGCTGCCCGGCATGAACGGCATGGAGATCTGCCAAACGCTGCGCGCGGCGGGCGTAGCCCTGCCCATCCTCATGCTCACGGCCTTGAGCACGCTGGAAGACCGCGTCAGCGGCCTGCGCATGGGCGCAGACGATTACCTGTGCAAGCCCTTCGAGTTTGAGGAGCTGCTCGCGCGGCTGGAAGCGCTGGCACGCCGTGCCCGGCCGCTGCAGCCGGGTCGTGCCGTGCGCCTGCAGGTGGCGGACCTAGAGCTGGACCGCGAGCGCATGCGCGCCAGCCGCGCAGGCCAGCCCCTGGCGCTCACGGCCCGCGAGCTGGCACTGCTGGAGCTGCTGATGAGCGCGCCCGGCCGCCTGTTCAGCCGCGAGCGCATTCTGGCCAGCGTGTGGGGCCACAGCGAAGACCCACTGACCAACGTGGTGGACGTGTACATCCGCCGCCTGCGCAGCAAGATCGATGAGGGCCACACGGTGCCGCTGATCCACACCGTACGGGGGCTGGGCTACCGGCTCGAAGCCACGCCGCCCTGAGCGCAGGACGCGCCGGACGCGCAGCCTCAGCCGTCTGTGGGCACGGCGTCGTAGCCCGCCTCGGCCAGTGCGGCCGCAATGTCTTCGGGGGCGATCATGGCTGTGTGCTGCACCCAGGCCGTGCGGGCGGGCAAGTCCACATCGGCGATGCTCACGCAGGGCAGGTCTTGCAGCTCGAACATCACGGCATCGGCGTCGGCCTGGGTCTGCATCGCAGGAATGTGAAAAGTGGTTTCGGGCATGGGGCTCGGTGGTCGCAACAATGGCAGCGGACAAGGCTCAGCGCTGGCGCTTGCGGGCGTACATGGCCCGGTCGGCGGCGGCCAGCAGCTCGGCGGGGTCGGCCGAGTCGTCGGGCGCGTAGGCCACTCCAAAACTCGCGCCCACTTTGACGATGGCACCGTCGGTCAGCACGATGGGGGCGCTGATGAGGGCCTGCGCGCGCTGCAGCACCGGCTGTGCGTCGTCGGGTTGCGCGATATGGACGAGCAGCACCACAAACTCGTCGCCGCCGAGCCGGGCCACGGTGTCGGAATCGCGCACGGTGGCCATCAGGCGACGGGCCACGCAGGTCAGCACTTCGTCGCCCGCTGCGTGGCCATGCCGGTCGTTTACCGACTTGAAGCCGTCCAGGTCGGCAAAGCACACCGCCACGCGCGTGCCATGGCGCTGTGCTGCCGCCAACGCGCGCTCCAGGCGGTCCAGCAGCAGCACGCGGTTGGGCAGACCCGTGAGTGGGTCGCGGAACGCCAGCAGTTCCATGCGGCGCTGGTAGTCCTTGCGGGCGGTGATGTCCAGCACCATCCACAGCGCTTCGCCGCCGCCCGGCACGAGACGGCTGCCGCCCACGTCCACCCACAGACGCTCGCCGTCCTTGCGCACCATCTCGACCTCGGTGCGGTAGCTGCCACCGCCTTCGAGCGCGGCGTAGGCCTCGCGGCCCACGCGTTCGTAGGTGTCGTCGTCGGCGTAGCTCAGCCGGGTGTCGGTGCCCACCAGCTCGCCAGACCCATAGCCCATCATGCGCTCGAAGGCACGGTTGGCCCACAGCACCGTGCGATCGCGGGTGCGCACAATGCCCACCACTTCGTTGTCGAGCATCAGCTGCTGTTCGTGGTTCAGGCGCGCCAGGGCCTCGTTCTGCTGCGCCAGCGCAGCGGCGGTGCGCTTGCGCTCGGTAATGTCTTGCAAGAAGGCGGCGTACAGGTGCCCGTGCTGGTGCGAAGACAGCTGCGTGATGGTGAGTTCGCACGCAAAAGTGCTGCCATCGCGGCGCAGCGCGGGCAGCTCCAGGCGTTGATCCAGCACACGCGCTACGCCCGTGCGGGCCATGCGCTCCATGCCACGCTGGTGCGCGCCGCGCATGGCAGGCGGGATGATGAGCGCGTCCAGGCTGCGGCCAATCGCCTCGCTGCGCGTGAAGCCAAACAGGCGCTCGGCCTGGCGGTTCCATTCCACCACCAGACCCTGCAGATCCACGCAGATGTAAGCGTCGTGCGCATGCGTGAGCACGGCCTGCAGGTCCGCGCGGCTTTCGTGCAGGGCCTGCTCAGACGCCTGCAGTTGCCGGATGGTCTCGGCCAGACCCGTGTTGGCGCGTCGCAGCTCATCGGTGCGCTCCTGCACGCGCTGCTCCAGCTGGTGTCGCAGGCTGCGCAGAGCATCCTCGGCAGAGCGGCGCTGGGTGATGTCCTGCACCAGTGACAAAAAGTACTGCGGCACCCCCAATCCATCGCGCACGAGTGTGACCGTGAGCTGCGCCCACACCAGGCCTCCGTCGGGGCGCAAGTAGCGCTTCTCCAGGGTGTACGAGGAACCATGACCGGCCATCAGCTCGCGCAGATGACCTTGGTCGAGCGCGACGTCGTCCGGATGTGAAAGATCTTGAAAGCGCAGGCTGCGCAGCTCGTTGGCGCTGCGGCCCAGGATCTCGCAGAACTTGGGGTTCAGGCGCAGGCAACGGCCGTCCATGCCCACATGGGCGATGCCCACACCGGCCAGGTCGAAGGTGGTCTGGTACAGCTGCTCCTGTGCATCGGCCTTCTGCTGCGAATGCACGGCGACGGCTCGCGCACGGCCCGCCTGCTCGCGGGACTGCACTTCTCGCGTGGCCAGTACCGCCAGGTCGCGCAGCTGCTGCAGCTGCTCGGGCGAGAACTGGCGCGGACGGCGGTCGATGGCGCAGAGGGTGCCGATCGCCATGCCGTCGCTGGTGCGCAGCGGCACGCCTGCATACGCGCGGATGTGCGGCGCCCCGGTCACCAACGGGTTGTCGGCAAAACGCGGGTCTTGCTGTGCGTCCGAGATCACCAGCGGGCCGTCGCCCAAAATGGCATGCGCACAGAAGGCGGCGTCGCGCGGCGTTTCGGAAACGTCCAGCCCCAGTTGCGACTTGAACCACTGGCGGTGCAAGTCCACCAGCGACACCGCCGCAATCGGCACCTGCAGCACCGATGCGGCCAGGCGCGTGAGTGCATCGAACGCAGGCTCGGGGGCGGTGTCCAGCAGTTGCAGCGCATGCAAGGCCTGGAGCCGGTCGGTCTCTTGGTGCGGAAAGGGAGCAGCGGTCATGGCGGAGGCCGCGACGGCCAGACCCGGCGGGCCTGCGAGCGCGTAGGGCTCTCATTGTGGGGCAAGTGGCCGGATGTGGCCGCCACCGGGGGCGGCGCACAGGGCCTTGCGGGGACTTTCGGCTCAGCGCCTGCGCGGTACCGGGGCCGCCAGCCGCTGGTCGATGGTTGCGGCCGGTGTGGCATCTGCCCACGCGTCCAGTCGTTTGCCCAGGGCGCGCTCCAACTGGTCCAGCCGCAAGCGGCTGGCCGGGTGGGCATCGGCGTAGGGCAGATCGCTGTCGCCCAGCGCATTGACCTGTACCAGCGCAGACACCAGGCCCAAGGGGTCCAGCCCTGCGCGCGCGGCAATCAAGACGGCCTCGCGATCGGCCGCGTATTCCGCCTCTGCCCCGGCGCCCACAAGATAGACGTGCCGCGTCAGGGCCGCCCAGGTGGCAGTGCCCCCCGCGCCCTGCAACGCCCGCTGCAGCGCTTGCAGATGGTGGCGGTTCACCCCGTGGGCGATCTCGTGCGCGAGCAAGCCGGCCAGCTCGGCCTCGTCCGCACACCGATCGATCAAGCCGCGGGTGACGGCCACCACGCCTCCGGGCAGGCTGAACGCCAGAAACTCGGACTCGTCAATCACAACAAACGCCCAGGGCAGGCCGGGGCGCGCGGACTGCAGACTGAGCCAGCGGCCCAGCTGGTTCACATAACGCTGCAGGCCGGGTGTGGGGTCCATCGGACGGCCCGCCAGGAGTTGGGCCGCCATCTGCCGCCCCAGTGCCACCTCCTGGGCCTCGGTGATGGCGTCAACCGATTGGAGCAGCGTCCCGGGGTCTGCGCCCACAGTGGCGCCTGCTGACGCCCCGGCTGCGGCGCTGCCCGACGCAGCGGTCGCCACTGGCCCCCCCGGCAGGGACTCGACAGCGCGCACGTGCAGGGCCGCGGCCTGCGCAAAGGCCCGGGCTTCGTCGGCGGCAGTGTGGGCTTCGTCAAGGTGGCGCAACACATCGGTGTGTGCCGCACCGGTGCGGCCCGCCCCGGTGGCACGCGCGACGTCGCCTTCGCCCAGGCCGCGGATGCCCGCGGTGCTGGTGGCAATGCCCACGGGCCCGCTGGGTCCGCCCACGAGGCCGCCCACGGCACGCAGGCTGCTGGTCGCCGCACTCTCACGGGTGGCTGTACCGATGTCAAAGAGGTGTAGCCAGCCGGTGGCGCCCGCCGGCGTTCGCACCTCCAGCCATGCGCCCTGGCGCTTGCCGGTGCGCGTGACCGCAACGCTCTGGGCCAGCTCGGCCACACTGGCGGCGCCATCGCTGGGGCTGGCGCGCAAGGCCGTGGCGCGCTTGAGCACAGACTCTTCCTGCGCCTGGGCGGGCAGCGACAGCCCCCCCCAGGCCAGGGTGCCCAGGGCCCAGACCGTCAACGGCCTGCCAAAGTGCCACAACAAGTGCCGCAGGAAGTGCATCGTGTTCGTCCAAAGGGAAATGGCATCCGGTTCCGTGCCAGGCCCGCGGGCCCAGGCAGCCGGGTCGGCATTGTTGAGCCATTCCGCACCCTGCGGCAAACCCATATGTTGCACGGCCGCCGCAGCGTGGGTGTCTGGTGCGCAGCCCCGGCGTCCGTTCGTGAAGTTTTCCGCACCGCCGGTTCCTCTCGCGCCATGCCCACGGCGTCCGCTGGCTACAGTGCGCGCTGACCGGCCGCCGGCCGCCCATTGCCCCCAACCCTTCACCGGAGAGACACACCATGAACCGTCGCGACCTGATGACCCTTGCCACCCTGGCCTCCGGCATCAGCGCTGTCAGCCCCGTGTGGGCGCAGTTCAACTTTGGCAAAGCCCTCGAAGCGGGCCAAGACCTCGTCAAGGCAGAGTCGATCACGGACGAAGAGCTGAAGAAGTACTTTGACCAGGTGGCCGAGCAGATGGACAGCCAAAGCACGGTGGCCCCCGCCAGCAATGCCTACGCCAAGCGGCTGTCCAAGATGGTGGCGGGCCTGCAGACCCATGACGGACTGCGCCTGAACTTCAAGGTTTACGTCACCCCCCAGATCAACGCGTTTGCCATGGCCAACGGCACGATCCGGGTCTATTCCGGCCTGATGGACCAGTTCAGCGACGATGAAGTGCGCTATGTGATCGGCCATGAGATTGGGCATGTGAAGGCCGGCCACTCCAAGTCGCGCATGCAGGCGGCCCTGCGCACGAGCGCGCTGCGCAAAGGGGTGCAGTCGTCGAACACCCGGGCGGGCGCGCTGGCCAGCACGGAACTGGGCGACCTGTTCGAGAAGGTCATCAACGCACAGCACTCGCAGTCCAACGAACGCGAAGCCGACGACTACGCGCTGAAGTTCATGAAGGCCAAGAAGTACAACGCCCAGGCCTGCGTCACGGCCCTGGAGAAGCTGGCTGCGCTGTCGGGCGACGCATCCAGCAGTTTCCTGTCCACCCATCCGGCTCCCAAAGACCGCGCCGCCCGGATGCGCCAGCAACTGGCCTGAACCCCATACCGGCACGCCCCCGCACCCGATGAAAGCTCGGATCCGCCTCGTGGACGTTGACCGTCTGGACACCTGGAGCCGCTGGCGCCCCGGCCTGTGCGACAGCTGCACCGCCAACTGCTGCACCATGCCGCTGGAAGTGCGCCTGCCCGACCTGGTGCGCCTGCAGCTGGTGGACGCCTTCGAAGCCGAGCACGAGGAGCCGCGCCGCATCGCCAAGCGGCTGCAAAAGGCCGGGCTGATTGACCACTTCAACCACAAGCACGGGCTGTTCACCATCGCACGCCGCGCCAGCGGCGACTGCCACTTTCTGGACGCCAGCACGCGACGCTGCACGGTGTATGCGCTGCGCCCCGATACCTGCCGCCTGCATCCCCAGACCAAGAGCCCTCGGCCCGGCTGGTGCGCGTATGAGGCCAAGGCACTGGTGCGCTGAGTCGGCCGCTTGGCGAGCGATGCTCCTGATTTAATAGCGGCTCGTGCTTATAAGGCAAGCACAACCGGCCATTTTCGACCTGGCTGTTGGTAGCAGCCATGCCTGTGTCGCAACGGTCGCCCCGGGTGATGCACCAGGGCGGCTGCACGTCGGCCATCGGGCTGTGGCACCGGCGCCCCGGCGGGCCGGGCAGAGGGCCTGGCCAAAGAACACCCGCACAGCTGAAATGCCGATGACCGCTGGCCGTGGTGGTGCGGCGGGCACGGTACACGCCGCGGGCAGACCGCACCCGCGGGAGCTTGCCAGCAATACTGTATAGATATACAGTTTGTCGCCGCCGCCCTGGCAGACCATTCCCACAAGGAGCCCCCATGCTCGACCACATGACCTTCCGCGTCACCGACATCGCCCGTGCCAAAGCCTTCTACAGCGCCGCGCTCGCGCCACTGGGTTACCGCCTCATTTTTGAGGGCCAGTACGGTGCAAACATCCTCGGTTTTGCCTACCCCGACGCGTCCGAGCCGGACGGCCAGAAGGCCGATGTGTGGTTCATTGACGGGCCGTCGCCCTACGGTGGGCCAGCCGCCACCACAGGTTGCCACCTCGCCTGGCGGGCGCAGACACGCGCAGAGGTGGACGCCTTCTACGCTGCCGCTTTGGCCGCGGGCGGCCGCGACAACGGCGCACCTGGGCTGCGGCCCGACTACCACGCGCACTACTACGGCGCATTCGTCATCGACCCCGAAGGCAACAACATCGAAGCGGTATGCCATCGGCCCGAATGAACGATCAGCCCACCTCGGAAGCGTTCAGCGCTAGGGGGGGCTCGTGCTTGGCGCCCTCAAATCTGAAGTGCAACACCTTCCAGAATGAGGCCATCATGATCAACAAGAAAAGCTACGAGCAGATCGGCGAATCCGAGCG
>NZ_BAABEX010000026.1:0-59340 GCF_039540375.1 Acidovorax lacteus | reverse complement strand
CTGTCGCTCGGATTCGCCGATCTGCTCGTAGCTTTTCTTGTTGATCATGATGGCCTCATTCTGGAAGGTGTTGCACTTCAGATTTGAGGGCGCCAAGCACAAACAGCTATTTCGACCATGAAGACCCGGGCAGCGATGTGCTTGCCAGACCCGGCCCGCTGCCTGCGCCACCACCGCAGCGCTACACCCACCCAGTCGCAGCCATCGCCCCGACCGCGGGCCGCTCGACGCCGAGCGCGCGTCCGTCGCGCCATCGCCCGCAGGCCAGCGCGCCTTCACCACGTCGGCTTTCCGCCCTGGCAGGCCCGGGCCGCGGCGCCACGGCACGGCATGCATAACCCCATGTGTTGTTTGCATAGTTTTCCGACCGTTCGCACACACAGGAGAAGGCGGTCTTCATAAAATCGTCATCCCAGCCGACCCGCGGACACCGTGGCGCCCCTCCCGCACCCCGTGGGCCAGGTGGCCGGTCCGCCCGCCGACTGAGCACGAAAGCCGTTTTTTCAAAGGCAGCGCTCAGCTCTTGCACCTGCGCAGGCCGTCCGTTGCGTTCCCCGGGATCCGCTTCCTTTGAAAAAACGATTTTTCAACTTAGGAAGCCTCCCGATGAACGCACCCACCATGCAGGGCCTGAATCTCAACGCCCCCGCTTACGTCAAAAACGCCCGGCTGCTGGCCTGGGTGGCCGATATGGTCGCCCTGTGCAAACCCGCCGCCATCCACTGGTGCGACGGCAGCCAGGAGGAATACGACCGCCTGTGCCAGCAGCTCGTCGATGCCGGCACCTTCAAGAAGCTGAACCCGGCCAAGCGCCCGGGCAGCTTCCTCGCCTGGTCCGACCCGTCGGACGTGGCCCGTGTGGAAGACCGCACCTACATCTGCTCGGCCCGCAAGGAAGACGCTGGCCCGACCAACAACTGGATGGCCCCGGCCGAGATGCGCGCCACGCTGCAACCGCTATTCGACGGCTGCATGAAGGGCCGCACCCTGTACGTGGTGCCCTTCAGCATGGGCCCGCTGGGCTCGCCCATCGCCCACATCGGCATCGAACTGTCCGACAGCCCTTACGTGGCCGTGAACATGAAGATCATGACCCGCATGGGCCGTGCCGTGTACGACGTGCTGGGCGTGGAAGGCGAGTTCGTGCCCTGCGTGCACACCGTGGGCGCGCCGCTTTCGCCCGGCCAGAAGGACGTGGCCTGGCCCTGCAACAAGACCAAGTACATCGTGCACTACCCCGAGACGCGCGAGATCTGGTCGTACGGCTCGGGCTACGGCGGCAACGCGCTGCTGGGCAAGAAGTGCTTTGCGCTGCGCATCGCCTCGACCATGGGCCGCGACCAAGGCTGGCTGGCCGAGCACATGCTGATCCTGGGCGTGACCAGCCCCGCAGGCAAGAAGTACCACGTGGCCGCCGCCTTCCCCAGCGCCTGTGGCAAGACCAACTTCTCGATGCTCGTGCCCCCGGCTGGCTTCGAAGGCTGGAAGGTCACGACCATCGGCGACGACATCGCCTGGGTCAAGCCCCAGGCCGACGGCAGCCTGCGCGCCATCAACCCCGAAGCCGGCTACTTCGGCGTGGCCCCGGGCACGAACACGCTCACCAACCCCAACTGCATGGCGAGCCTGGACAAGGACGTGATCTTCACCAACGTGGCGCTGACCGACGACGGCGACGTGTGGTGGGAAGGCATGGACAAGGACTCGGGCAACCTGCCCGCGCACCTGATCGACTGGCAGGGCAAGGACTGGACACCCGAGATTGCCAAGCAGACCGGCGCCAAGGCCGCGCACCCCAACGCCCGCTTCACCGTGGCCGCCACCAACAACCCTGCGCTCGACAGCGCCTGGGACGACCCGGCCGGCGTGAAGATCGACGCCTTCATCTTCGGCGGCCGCCGCTCTACCACGGTGCCGCTGGTCACCGAGGCCCGCGACTGGACCGAAGGCGTGTACATGGCTGCCACCATGGGATCTGAGACCACGGCCGCGGCCTTTGGCCAGCAGGGCGTGGTACGCCGCGATCCGTTCGCCATGCTGCCCTTCATGGGCTACAACATGAGCGACTACTTCCAGCACTGGCTGAACCTGGGCGCCAAGCTGGCTGGCCAGGGCGCGCAACTGCCCAAGATCTTCTGCGTGAACTGGTTCCGCAAGGACGAGGCCGGCAAGTTCGTCTGGCCCGGCTACGGCGAGAACATGCGCGTGCTCAAGTGGATGATCGACCGCATCGAAGGCCAGGCCCAGGGCGAGGCCACGGCGCTGGGCACGGCCCCGCGCTACGAAGAGATCAACTGGAGCGGCCTCGACTTCTCGCGCCAGGCCTTTGATGTGGCCACGCGCATCGACCCAGCTGCCTGGAAGGAAGAGCTGGGCCTGCACGCCGCGCACTTCGAGCAGCTGGCCTATCACCTGCCGCAGGAGCTGCTGGCCACCAAGGCCGCGCTGGAGCAACGCCTGGGCGCCTGACCCGACGCGGGGCACTGTCCCCGCGGGCGTAATGCGTAAGACCGCCCTTGAGGCGGTCTTTTTTTGGCGCTTTGCACTGCCAGGGTCGGCATCGCACGCCTGGGCCGGGCGTAAAAAAACCGCGGCATGCGGCCGCGGTTCTCAAAGGCTGGGAGCTGGATCAGCGGTAGTAGCGCGCGTCCGGAATGCCCAGGCGGTCGCGCGCCAGGATCAGGTCGGCCATCACGCGGTAGTCCTGCGTGGCCAGATTCCAGGTGCGCTCGTCTTCCGCTGCCAGACGGCGGGCTTCGGCCCAGCGGCCCCAGGCGGCACGCAGTGCCAGACCGGCGCGGCGGGTGGGCGTGGCCAGCAGGGCCAGGGCGGCAAAGGCCACCACCCACAGCACCATCCAGGCGGCCAGCAGATGGCCTTCGCTCCAGGTGTCGATCACTTGGTTGGCCACCACCAGCAGGGCCGAAACCACGGCGGCGAGCAACAGCGTGGCGGTGCCACGGGCCCCTTCAAAACCTTGGGTGGCGTCCTTCAAGGCCGCCACGGCGTTTTCTGCGCGAACCACCCCGGGGTGTTGGGTGGGATAGTCGATGTGTACAAAGCTGGTCATGGTGTTTCCCTTTCGGTCGCTTGTGGCGAAGTTGTCTGTCGATGGCGAGATATTAGGGTTTACCCCATTACGATTCAACTTTATCTTGTGAATTCACAACATTCACATCGAGAATGAAGTGCCATGAACTTCCGCTCGCTCGACCTGAACCTGCTGCGCGTGTTTGACGTGGTGATGGCCGAACGCAGCCTGACGCGCGCGGCCCAGCGGCTGTCGCTGACGCAACCCGCGGTGAGCAATGCCATGCGCCGCCTGCGGGATGCGGTTGGAGACGATCTGGTGGTGCGCAGCGGCGCAGGCATCGAGCCCACCCCTCGCGCACTGGCGCTCTGGCCGCCGGTGCGGGAGGCACTGGCACAGCTGCAAGACACGCTGGCACCGGGGCAGTTCGATCCGGCCTCGGCAGGATCCACCTTTGTGCTGGCCATGGCCGACGCCACGGCCGCCACGCTCGTGCCCTTTCTGGTGCAGATTCTGGAGCGCGAGGCGCCCGGGGTGTCGGTACGCGTGGTGCCCCTGACCACGCGCGACCCGCGGCGCCTGCTGGCCGAGGGCACGGCCGACATGGCGGTGGGCCACTTCCCGGCCGTGCTGGCCGACCTGACGGCGCGCGCCCAGGCGGGCGATGCGGTGGGTTTTGAAAGCCGCCGCCTCTACGACGGGCAATACGTGTGCGTCATGCGCCAGGGCCACCCGCTGGCTGCGCAAACGCTCACGCTCGACGCGTACTGCGCGGCGCGCCACATGCTGGTGAGCTTTTCTGGCCGACCGTACGGCTTCATCGACGAGGCGCTGGCATCGCTCGGGCGCGAGCGCCGGGTGGTGCTCACGGTCAACCAGTTCTTCACCACGGGGCGCGTGGTGCTGGAGTCGGACCTGCTCACCGTGCTGCCGCGGCACTTCGTGCCGGTCACAGGCATTGCCGAGGCGCTGGTGGAGCGCCCGCTGCCCATGGACGTACCGGCCGTGCACGTGGACGCGCTGTGGCCGCGCCGGGGCGGGCAGGACACCGCGCTGGCCTGGTTGCGCCAGGCCCTGGTGCGCAGCGCGCGACAGGCCTTTGCCGAGCCCCTGGCCGACGCCCCCTAGACTGCGCGCATGAAGATCCAGCTGCTGTCCGATCTGCACCTCGAAGCCCATCCACAGTTCCGCGCCACACCCGCCCCTGGCGCCGATGTGCTGGTGCTGGCCGGTGACATCGGCTCGTACCAGTCGGGGTCGCTGCTGGTGTCGGAACACTTTGGCCTGGAGGCGTTTTCGCCGCTGCCTCAGTACGGCGCATGGCCGGTGCCCGTGGTGCTGGTGCCTGGCAACCACGAATACGACGCCCAAGACTTCGATGCTGCACGCCTGCGCCTGCGCCGCAGTTGCGACCAACTGGGCATTGCGCTGCTCGACTGCGACACCCTGCGCCTGGGCGGCACAGAGTTCGTGGGCACCACGCTGTGGAGCGACTTCGATGCGCTGGCTGAGCACCAGGGCCTGTCCGACGACACCCAGCGGGCCAAGGCCCGGCACAAGGCCTTCCGCGCGGCCGACTTCTACCTGGCCAAAACGGGCGCCACGCGCGACGGCATGCCGTTTCTGGCCGAAGCCGTGCGCGAAGAAGCCCTGCGCTGCCAGGCGTGGCTGCGCGATGCGCTGTCGCATCCGCGATCCGGCCCGCGCGTGGTGGTGACCCACTTTGCCCCCAGCCTCCGCAGCGCCGATCCGCGCTACGGCCTGGTGCCCGGTACGGCGGGCTTCTGCAACGCGCTGGATGGCCTGCTGGAACATGCCGATGTGTGGCTGCATGGCCACCTACATGCGCCATCGCGCTACACCGTGCAGGGCCACAATGCAGCCGGCCAGCCATGGCGCTGCACCGTGGTCGCCAATCCGTTGGGCTATGCACGCAAGGGCGAGCAGGATACCTTCGACCCGCATGCATGCGTCACCGTATGATCGCGCCGGGGTCGGGCGCCCCGGGCGCCGCCGAAAACATGACCCAGGTCAAGACAACAAACCGCTGCGCCGTTTAGCCTGAACCATCACAACCTGGAGAACACGCATGAACATCCTGCTCGCCGTGGACGGCAGTGCCTACACCAAGAAGATGCTGGCCTATCTGGCCACCCACGAAGAACTGCTGGGCACGAAGCACGACTACACCGTGCTGACGGTGCAATCGCCCTTGCCCACGCGTGCGCGCTCGGCCTTGGGCAAAGACATGGTCGAGAAATACTACGCCGACGAGTCCGAGAAAATCGTCGCACCTGTGTGCAAGTTCCTGGCCCGTCATGGCGTGGACGCCAAGCGTGTGGTCAAGGTCGGTCCGGTGGCCGAGACCATCGGCAAGGTCGCTGAAGGCGGCAAGTTTGACCTGCTGGTGATGGGCTCGCACGGCCACGGCGCGCTGGCCACGCTGGTGATGGGCTCGGTGTCCACGCAAGTGCTGGCCCACAGCAAAGTGCCTGTGCTGCTCGTGCGCTGACGTACCTACCGCGGTCACTCCGCAAGCCCCGCCGGTTCGCCCGCGGGGCTTTTTTGCATCCATTTGAAACCAACTGGTCACGAGATAACTGATTGGTTTACACAGCGACCAATTGGTTATATATTCCGCCCCACGCCCATCCTGGCGTGGACTTGCAAACCGATGCAAAGGAAGCTGACCATGAAAAAGACCCTGATCGCACTGGCCCTGACAGCAGGCACCGCAATGAGCGCTCTGGCGCAGGACATCGTGGACACGGCCGTGAAGGCCGGCAACTTCAAGACCCTGGTGGCCGCCGTGCAGGCCGCCGGTCTGGTGGACACGCTCAAGGGCCCGGGCCCGTTCACCGTGTTCGCTCCCAGCGACGAAGCTTTCGCCAAGATCCCCAAGGCCACGCTCGACGGGCTGCTCGCTGACAAGGCCGCGCTGACCAAGGTGCTGACCTACCACGTGGTGCCGGGCAAGGTGATGGCTGCCGACGTCAAGGCCGGCAAGGTCAAGACCGTGCAAGGCCAGGAGATCACCGTGAGCACCACCGGCGGCGTGAAGGTGGACCAGTCCAAGGTCGTGGCCACCGATGTGGCCGCCAGCAACGGCGTGATCCATGTGATCGACACCGTGCTGATGCCCAAGTAATCCACCCGCCGTGACGGAGGAGCACCCCATGAACACCCTGAACACCCCTTCCCTGGCCCGTCGCCGTGTGCTGATGGGCGCGGCCGCTGGTTTGGCCATCCCCCTGCTGCAAGCCTGCGGCGGCGGTGACGACGAGCCCGCAGTGCAGCGCAACGTGGTCGAGTTGGCCCAGGCCACGCCCGAGTTGAGCATCCTGGTCGAAGCCGTTGTGGCGGCCGGTCTGGCCAACACGCTGAGCAGCAACACCGTGACGGTGTTCGCGCCGACCAACGCCGCGTTCGCTGCGCTGCTCACGGAACTGGGCATCACCAAGGAAGCGCTGCTGGCCGACAAGCCGCTGCTGACCGCCGTGCTGACCTACCACGTGCTGGGCACGCGGGTGGCGCGCGCCGATGTGCCGCTGGGCAAGGCCATCGCCCCCCTGGGTGGCGGCTTCTTCAAGGTGGAATCGTCGGGGGGCCTGAAGATCACCGACGGCCGCAACCGCGTGAGCACGATCACCACCACGGACATCGCAGCCACCAATGGCGTGGTGCACCTGATCGACCGCGTGATCCTGCCAGCCAACCGCGACATCGTGGCCACAGCCCAGGCCCTGCCGGAGTTCAGCATCCTGGTGGAGGCGGTGGTGGCTGCGGGGCTGGTCGACACGCTCAAGAGCGCGGGTCCGTTCACGGTGTTCGCTCCGACCAACACGGCTTTTGCCGCACTGCTGACCGAGCTGGGCACCACCAAGGACGCCCTGCTGGCCAACAAGGCGCTGCTGACCAAGGTGCTCACTTACCACGTGGTGGGTGCGCGCGTTCTCAAGGGCGAGGTGCCCGTGGGCACCGCCATTGCCACGGTGCAGGGTCAGACCTTCACCGTCAACAGCAACCTGCAGATCACCGACCGCAGCAACCGCACGAGCCAGATCACGGCGACCGATGTGTTCACGAGCAACGGCGTGATCCACGTGATCGACCGCGTGATCCTGCCGACCTGACGGCAGCACCCTGCGCCGCAGGGTATGCATGGAAAAAAGCCCGGCGATGCCGGGCTTTTTTTTGGCTGCGGCGCGCAGGCCGCGGTGTCTGGTCTCGAAGAAAAAGCGTGCCCGCCGCTCAACGCGCGCGCAGTCCGTCAAAGCAGGTCTGCAGCACCAGTTCCACGATCTGCTCGGGCGTGAACTGACCGCTTTCCTTGAGGAAGCTCACCACCGGATCGCACGCGCGTGCGTACAAGGTGTACAGCACCACCAGCGGCGGCAGCGTGGGATTGATCAGGCCTTGGGCCTGGGCTTCGGTGATCCATTCGCCGATCTGGTCGCTCACCGTGAGCAGGCCGTTGAGATACTCCTTGTTGGCCATGAGCACCGCGCGCAAGGTGGAATTGCGGCTGGGCAGCAGCGGCATCTCGTTGGCCATCAGGCGCTCAAGCGACCAGCGCACCAGCGCCCGCAGCTTTTCCAGCGGGGGCTGCTCGGCCGGCAACGTGGCCACATAGTCGTGCACGCGACCGAGAATCTGCACCATGGCCGCACTGCACAGCTCTTCCTTGCTGCAAAAGTGCTTGTACAGGCTGGCCTTGGCAATGCCCACCGCAGCGGCGACATCGTCCATGGTCATGGCGTCGAAGGCTTTCTCGCCCAGCAGACGACAAGCGGCCTGCAGGATCGCGTCCTCGCGCGCCAGATGCATCTGCTCCTTGAAGGAAACTTTGGGGGTGGGCGTAGACATGCCCTCTATCCTATACATTCCAGTAAAAAAATAAATGGATCAGTTGCTCTACAACTACGCAGTTCATTTCGCAACCCTGTGTAGCAGACCCTGATCCGCACCCCGGCACGGGGGAGACGGCCACTCAGGGCTGCACCAGCGTGTCGGCCGCAGTGCTGGTCAGGGCAGCGGTCAGGGCATCCAGCAGTTCAGACTCCAGATTCCAGCAGTGCCAGTAGAGCTGGATCGGCAGGGAGCAACCCGGCGCCAGATCGACAAAGCTGCCATCCGCAAGCCGGCCGCGCACCAGCAACTCCGGCACCACGCCCACCGCCCAACCGGCGTCGACGGCGCGCATCTGTGCCTCGGTGCTGGGCACGAACAGATGGTGCAGCGCGACCCGCTTGAGTCCAAAGGCCCGGGCTACGAACTCTGCCGCCATGTCGTCCTTGCGGTTGAACGACAGAAACGACACCTCGCGGAAGTTGTGCGGGGTCAGTCCCTGCGGCAGTTGGCGCGACGCGAACTCGGCCGACGCCACCGCCACGTAGTGCATGGCCCCCAGCGGCACCATGCGGCAGCCGCGCAGTGCCTGCTTGAGCGTGGTCACGCAGCCCAGCACCTGGCCCGAACGCAGCCACTCCTGCGTGAAGTCCTGGTCGTCCACGATGATTTCGAGCGGCAGGCGCTCGCGCACCAGGTCGTGCAGCGCGCCCATGGCCCAGGTGGCAATGCTGTCGGCGTTGATGGCGATCGAAATGCGCTCGTCCTCGCGCGAGCCGCCGGGCGCGCTGGGGGCCAGCTCCTGCAGGTCGCGCTCCAGGTCGGCGCGCAGCAGGCGCAACTGCTTGGTGTGCTTGAGCAGCAGTTGCCCGGCCGATGTGGGCCGCAGCGGGCGGCTGCGCACGATGAGCACCGAGCCCACCTGTGCCTCCAGCGCGCGCAGGCGCTGCGACACGGCCGACTGGGTCACGTTCAGGCGCTGGGCGGCGCGTTCAAAACCGCCTTCCTCCACGATGGCCGCCAGGCATTCCAGGGCCGCAGGATCGTAGGTGCTCATGGACAGGTCTCCACCAGAACAGGCCAGCAGCGCAGCCCCCAACCACGGGGGTATCGCATTAGTTGACCT
Source organism: Acidovorax lacteus (assembly GCF_039540375.1). Lineage (NCBI taxonomy): Bacteria > Pseudomonadati > Pseudomonadota > Betaproteobacteria > Burkholderiales > Comamonadaceae > Acidovorax > Acidovorax lacteus. Next base: position 50,335 of record NZ_BAABEX010000026.1, on the reverse strand, counting down.
GATGTTTTTTGAAGAAGTTTAATTTTGCTTTTGCGCCGATGCAATGTCGGAGAGACTTCGGCTCCATGAAAACCATCGTTTTGGGCGCCGGCATCATCGGCATCAGCACGGCCTGGCATCTGCTGGAGCGGGGACATGACGTCGTCGTCGTGGACCGCCAGCCCGATGCCGCGCTCGAGACCAGTTTTGCGAACGCGGGCCAGATTTCGGTCAGCTACTGCGAGCCGTGGGCCAACCGCGAAGCCCCGCTCAAGGCGCTCAAGTGGATGTTCGACCACGAAGCCCCGCTGCTGTTTCGCCCGCAGCTCGACTGGCAGCAGTGGCGCTGGGGCCTGCAGTTCCTGTCGCAGTGCAACGACACGGCCTTCGAGCGCAACGTGCAGCAGATCGTGGCGCTGGGCGCGTACAGCCACACGGCGCTCAAGGAGTTGGTGGCCAGCACCGGCATCGAATACCACCGGCTCGAGCGCGGCATCGCGCATTTCTACACCGACCAGAAGTCGTTTGACGACGCAGGCCATGCGGTGGAAGTCATGCGCAAATACGGTGTGCAGCGCCGCCTGGTGAGCCGCGAAGAGCTGCTGCAGATCGAGCCCGCCTTCCGCGCCTATGGCGACCGCATCACCGGCGGCACCTACACCAGCACCGACGAAAGCGGCGATGCGCGGGTATTCACCCAGGCGCTGGCACGCCTGTGCGCGCAACGCGGGGCGCAGTTCCTGTACGGCCACGACGTGCTGCGCCTCAACAAGATCGGCGATGCTATTGATTCTGTAGCACTGATTCCAAGAGAATCAAGCACAACAGGCCGAAAAGACTTCATCCTCAAAGGCGACGCTTTCGTGGTGGCCTGCGGTTCGTACACCGCACCGCTGCTGCGCACCGTGGGGGTGGACCTGCCCATCTACCCGGGCAAGGGCTACAGCGCCACCTTCCCGCTGCTCAAGCCCGAGGCTGCGCCGCAGGTCTCGACCATCGACGACGGCCGCAAGATTGCCATGAGCCGCCTGGGCAACGTGCTGCGCGTGGCCGGCACCATCGAGCTGGGCGGCTTCGACCTGTCGCTGGACAGCCCCGTGGCCCGCGCCCGCTGCCACATGCTGTCGCGCCGCATCGAAGAGATCCTGCCCGGCGTGTGCGACACCCGCACGCCCGAGCAGGGCGGCAACCCGCAGTACTGGACAGGCCTGCGCCCGGCCACGCCCACCAACATCCCGTTCATTGGCCGCACCCGCGTGGGCAAGCTTTGGGTCAACGCCGGCCACGGCACGCTGGGCTGGACGCATGGCGCGGGCTCCGGCAAGGCGCTGGCTGAACTGATCAGCGGCCAGGCCCCGGCCATGGACTTCGGCTTTCTGGGCATGCCGCGCAAGGCGCGCCCCGTGGCCGCGCTCGCGGCCTGAACGGCCCTTTACACCGAGCGGGCCACGCCGCGGCCCGTCCACCGCGCATCACCCCTTCAGGAAGGGTGCGCGGTAGGGCAGGGGCACCTCCAGCGGCGGGGCGGGCCACACACCGGCCAGCGTCAGCACCAGCAGGGTGCCCAGCAACACCCCCGCCGCGCCGCACAGCGCGAGCGCCCACCGCGCGCGGGCGGGCGGCATATTCCAGTACAGCGCACAACCGATGTGCACGCCCAGTGCCGCAACGGCCAGCGCGTAGTACGGCGCAAAGAACCCGCTCCACAACGGCACATGCAGCCCGGCGGCGGCAAAGTACCAGTTGGTGTCCAGCCCCTGCACGCGCGCCTGCAGCACCGCGCTCACGTGCACCAGCAGGAACAGCGCCAGATACCCACCCGACAGCGCCTGCAGCCAGGCCACTGCCCCGCGCCGCTGCGCACGCCCCCGCCAGAGCAGCACGGCCCCGCTGCCCACCTGGAACAGCGCGCTCGCCAGCAGCAGCGCCTCGGCCACGGGGTGGCGGTACACCTGCCGCAGCGCATCGAGCACCGCCTGGTGCGCGGCAGGCCCCGCCAGTGCTGCCAGGTGCGCCAGCACATGCACCAGCGCGAAAGCGCCCATGACCATCGCGCTCGCGCGGTGCCAGGGCCGCAGCGCCCCGCCCCGGCGCAGGTGCCGCGCCGCGCCCCAGGCCAGCGCAGCGGCCAGCAGCGCGGCCAGGCCCAGCGGGCCGAGCGGAACGAACACAGCACCGCCCGAGGCGGCAGGCAGCAAGGCAGCGGCAGACATCACACAAGGCTCCTGAAGACGGGTGGTGCAAAACGACCACCGGGCGCAGAATAGGCCGCCGCCCGTGCATCGGCTACTCGCTTTGCGCTCAGGTTTTGTCCACCATGCCGCCGCCCGTCGACCCTGCGTCCACACCACCTTCCGCCGCCACCCAGCGCCGCCGCGCACCGCGGCAGGAGCGCGCGCAAGTCACGGTGGAGGCGATCTTCGAGGCCGTGGCCCAGATCGTGGCCACCGAAGGCGAGGCCGCACTCACCACCAACCGCATCGCCGAGCGTGCCGGGGTGTCGGTGGGCTCGCTCTACCAGTACTTTCCGAGCAAGGAGGCCATCGTCACCGCCCTGCTCGACCGCCACTGCACGCAGGTGATGCGCGAGTTGGACGCGCTGCTCGCCCAGGCCCTGCACGAGCACTGGCCAACCGAGCAACAGGTGCGCCGCTATGTACGCCACTACCTGCAGGCGTTCGGAGGCGGGCCTGAGTCGGAGCGAGCGCTCGCCCGCCTCGCCTGGCGGCAGGACGAGCGCGCGGCCCTGCTGGTGGCCGTGCGCGGCGCGAGCGAGCGGCTGGCCCTGCATCTGCAGCGCCTGGCGCGCCAGCAGGGCCTGCCCGTGCCCGACGCGGCGCAGCTCTTCGTGCTCACGCGCGGCGTGATGGGCGCGGTGCGTGCGGCGTCGCTCGAAGCCTCGCCCCTGCTGGGCAGCGCCGAACTCGAGGACGCGCTGGTGCGGCTGTGCCTGGCCGTGCTGGGGCTACCGCCACCGCCCACGCCCACTGGCACCGCCTAGGGAAGCGCTGCACGAATCACGCGGCAAGTGTGCGCTGCGGATCGGGATGGTCTGCAAGGCGCAAAGCGCAGCAATAGCCGTCGCGATTGCGAGCATTTGCGACGCCGCAGGCCGCCCGAGTCCGCAAATGCACACGGCACGGCGAACCGTGCAGAGGCTCCCTCGGCAGCGGCGCTACGATCGCCACATGCACACCCCGGACACTTCTCACTACCTGTTCCTCTGCGCCTCGACCCGCGAACCCGGGCACGAAGGCAACACCGAATGGCTGGCCCGCCAAGCCGCGGCCGCCCTGCCCGCCAACGCGCAGCAGACCTGGATGTCGCTGCCCCGGCTGCAACTGCCCGCCTTTGTGGACCAGCGCCACACCACGGGCACCTACGCGCCGCCCGAAGGCGACCTCAAAACCCTGCTCGACGCCACGCTGGCCGCCACGCACCTGGTGCTGGTCGCGCCCGTGTACTGGTTCAGCATTCCGGCGCCGCTCAAAGCCTACCTCGACCACTGGAGCGCCTTTTTGCGCGTGCCGGGGCTCGACTTCAAGGCCCGCATGGCCCCCAAGCCGCTGTACCTGGTGACCACCAGCGGTGACCGCGCCAAGGCCCAACCCATGATCGACTCGGTGCAGCTGTGCGCGCAGTTCATGGGCATGCCCTGGGGCGGCGCGCTTTGGGGCAAGGGCGGTGCGCCCGGGGCCGTGGCGCAGGATGCCGAGGCCGTGCAGGCAGCGGCGCGCTTTTTGTCGGCGGGCTAGGGAAGCGCTGCATCACCCTCGCGAGGATGCGCGGGTGCGGCTCGGGATGAACCACAAGGCGCTTTTTGCAGCCCATAGCCGCGCGATGGGCAAGAAAAGCAACGCAGCGGACCGCCCGAGGCCGTGCCCGCGCAGACCGCAGGGCGTTATACAGACCTTCCCTCGGACCTGTTCACGCCATTTTGGCCCGCGCGCAGGCCCTAACGCAGCCGCTCGCGCAGCGCCCCCAGCCGCTGCGCAAGAATGCCCAGCCACTCGTGCAGCGCCAGGCTGCTGTCGGCCAGCGAGGCCGCGCGCGGCAGCACGGCCGTCCAGCCCTGGGGGCGCGGCGGGCGCAGGCCCATGGGGGCGGGAATTACCTCCAGCCCTTCGCGCTCGAACCACCAGGCCGCGCGGCGCATGTGCCAGCCGTGCGTGACCAGGGCCACGCGGCGCACGCCTGCGGCCTTGAGCAAGGGGGCCGAGCGGCGTGCGTTCGAGGCCGTGTCCAGCGACTCGGATTCCACCCAGCGCACGCGGCCGCGCAACTCGCGTTCGATCACCTCTTTCATGATCACGGCCTCGGGCCGCGTGCCGTCGGGCGCGCCGCCGGTGGCCAGCAGCGGCAGGCCCGTCATGCGCTGCAAGTGCGCGGCGTAGCGCACGCGCTCGCGTGCGCCGCGGCTGAGCGCATCCAGCCCGTACTCGGGTGCGAGCGTGTACGCCCCGCCGCCCAGCACCACGATGGCCTGTGCCGGGGCCAGCGCCTGGGGTGTGGCCGGCCCGGCCGACTGCAGGCCCTTGAGCAGCCCGTCGGCCACCAGGGGGGTGGAGAGCACCAGCAGCGACAGCAGCGAGGCCAGGGTGAGCGCCGTGCCGGTGCGCCGGTGGCGGCGTGCGATCCACAGGCCCAGCAGGGCGAGCAGCACGCAGACCATGGGCGGCATCAGCAGCGCGGTCAGAACTTTCTTGAGCAGGAACATCGGCTTCGCATAATGCCCGGTTTGCGCGCCAGCGGCCGGGTGTCGGGCCGTGGCGCAACCTGTCTGCTGGATCTGCCGTGACTGTTGACGCTTCTCTGCCCCTGATGACCTCTGCTTCTGCGCTGGCCACCTCCGTGGCGCAGCATGTAGGCGCCACCTGGCTGCTGGGCCTGCTGCCCGCTTGCGCGCTGGGCGCAGCCGCCCTGTGGTGGGGCCGCCGCTGGCGCGTGCCGCACGAGCCTGTGCAGGGCCGTGGCCTGCCGCTGGCCACGGCGCATCTGGTGGCCGCGGCCCTGCTGTGGCTGTTGGCGGCCGGGCTCTTCAGCCAGGTGGCGGCGCAGGTGGCGGCGGGCCGCGGCATCGTGGCCTTTGACACCGCCCTGCACGCCGCGCTGGCACAGACGGTGCCCACCCCGACGCTGCACTGGGCGCTGGTGCCCACCTGGCTGGGCAACCCGCCCACCGTGGTGGCGCTCACGCTGGGGGTGACGGGCTTTCTGCTGTGGCGTCGCCAGCGCGTGCTGGCGCTGGGTTGGGTGGCAGCGGTGGCGGGCAATGCGCTGCTGAACAAGGCGCTCAAACATGGCATCGAGCGTGTGCGCCCCCTGCACGAGCACGGCGTGCTGGTGGAAACAGGTTTCAGCTTTCCCAGCGGCCACGCCTCGGGCACGCTGGCCACATACGGCATGCTGGCCTATCTGGTGGTGCGCCTGGCACCGCGCGCCTGGCACCTGCCGGCGGTGCTGGCGGCAGCGGGGCTGGCCTGGTCTGCAGCGTACGCGCGGGTGGTGCTGCAGGTGCATTACGCCAGCGACGTGCTGGTGGGCCTGTGCAACGGCGCGGCCTGGCTGGCGCTGTGCATCCTGAGCGTGGAGCTGGTGCGCCACCGCACGCCGGGCCTGCACCGGCGCGGCTGACACAGGCCGCGCACTGCGGCCGGCAGGCGCTCAGTGCAGCGTGCGGGTTTCGTCCAGAAACGCGAGCAGCGCGTCGTCGAAAGCGTCCGGGTCTTCAAGCTGCGGCCAGTGGCCCACGTGGGGCAGGCTCAGGTGGCGCGCATCGGGCAGCACCTGGGCCAGCGCCTGCAGGGCTTCGGGCGGAGTGCAACGGTCGCGTCCGCCCCCCACCAGCAAGGTGGGCATGGGCAGGCGGGCCAGCGTGCGCGCATCGCGGTCGAAGGTGGGCAGCGCCTGCAGTGCGCGGCGGTACGCCCCGGCGTACACCTGCGACAGCGCATGCTCGGCCAGGCGCACGCCTTCGGGCAGCACGCCGCTGCCCACGAAGCGCGGCACCAGGGTTTGCGCGAGCACGGCCATCGAGGCGCTGCGCTCCAGCGCCTCCAGGCGGGGCTGCACCCAGGCGGCTTCGGCCTGCGCATCGAGGGCCGGGCCGCCTGCGCACAGCACCAGCCGGCCCACGCGGCGCGGCTCGCGCACCGCCAGCTCCAGCGCCACCATGGCCCCCAGACCGTGCCCAACCAGTGTGGCCTGCGGGCAGCGCAGCGCATCGAGCAGCGCCAGGCAGCTCGCGGCCAGGCCCTTGAAGCCATAGGGTTCGATGGGCGCGCTGTGGCCGTAGCCCGGCATGTCCCAGGCCACGGCGCGGTAGCCCGCGTGGGCCAGGCGCTCGACCTGGGGCGCAAAGGTCAGGTGGTCGCCGTCGGCGTCGTGCAGCAGCACGACGGTGGGGCCAGCGCCCAGGGTGGTGAAGTGGGGAATGGATGGCATGGCTGAGGACGCGGGCTTGGGGCCGCGCGCCTGCACGGTGGCGGGGGCCAGCCCATAATAGTTCACGGTCGGGCCTGCGCCCGGCACTTCTCTTTTGCCCGCCTGCCCCCCGTGACATTCCTTTCTGCCCGCCCTGCCCTGGCCCGCGCCCCGAGCTTCAGCGCCCGCGAGTTCCGCGATGCGCTGGGCATGTTCGCCACCGGCGTGACCATCGTGAGCGCGCGCAGCGCCACGGGCGATCTCATCGGGCTCACGGCGAGTTCGTTCAATTCGGTGTCGCTCTCGCCCCCGCTGGTGGTGTGGAGCCTGTCGCGCTCGGCGTCGTCGATGGCCGTGCTGGCCGACGGCTCGCACTACGCGATCAATGTGCTGGCGGCCGATCAGAAGGCGCTGGCCGAGCGCTTTGCCACGCGCGGCGTGGACCGCTGGGCGGGTGTGGAGCACACGCCCGGCATTGCGGGCGCGCCGCTGATCGCAGGCACGGTGGCCAGCTTTGAATGCTTCAACCGCAGCCGCTACGAAGAAGGCGACCACGTGGTCTTCATCGGCGAGGTGGAGCGTTGCCAGCACGACGCATCGCGCTCGCCGCTGCTCTACCACGGCGGCCGGTTCTACACCGAGCACCCTTTGTAGCGCCCTGCCGATTCAAAGCGTTTTAGGCCGTTCGTGCTTGAAATCCAAGCACGAGCAGCTATCGAATCAATAGCAAACGATCAGGAGGCCTGCGCCACGCGCTGTGTGGCCGGGCGGCAGCTCGCGAACATGTCGAGCCCCTGCTGGTAGGTGGGGCTGCGCACATCGAGCAAGCCCAGCACCGAGTGGTAGAGGTTGTCGTGCGTGAGCGGCTGGCCCAGGCCGGCCTGCAGGCAGGCGGTGTCGATGCCGCGGCGCGCGCCCAGCGGGCCCAGGGCGGCCACCAGGGGCACGTGCTTTTGCACGTCGGGGGCCACGGCATAGGGCATGCCGTGCAGGTACAGGCCCATCTCGCCCAGCGATTCGCCGTGGTCGGACACGTACACCATGCCGCCGTCGTAGCGGTCTTTGCGCGCGGCGATCCAGTCGAGCGTGCGGCCGAGGAAGTGGTCGGTCTCCCGGATCGAGTTGTCGTACACGTTGATGAGCTGGTCGCGCGGGCAGTCGGCCAGCGCATGGGTGCGGCATTCGGGCTCAAACACCTTGCGCTCGGGGGCCGAGCGGCGGTGGTAGGCCGGGCCGTGGCTGCCCATCTGGTGCAGCACCAGCACCACGCCGCGCGCACGCGCGTCTTCGGGCAGGCGGGCGATGCGCTCGTCCAGGCCTTCGAGCATCAGCAGGTCCAGGCATTCGCCGTCGGTGCACAGGGCCTGGCCTGCGGGGGTCTTCTGGGCGTCATCGGTCGATGCGCTGGGCACACGCTCGCACACGCCCTTGCATCCGGCCTGGTTGTCCAGCCACAACACGGCCAGGCCTGCGGTCTGCAACACGTCGAGCAGGTTGTCGTACTGGGCCACGCGCTTGAGGTAGCCGCTGCGCCCCAGGTGCGAGAACATGCAGGGCACCGATTCGAGCGTGCTAGTGCCGCACGAGCGCACGTTGGTCCAGCTCAGCACGCCGCGGCGAGCGAGTTCGGGCGTGGTGTCGCGCTCGTAGCCGTTCAGGCCGAAATGGTCCGAACGCGCCGTCTCGCCCACCACCAGCACCAGCAGGGGCACGCGCTCAGCGCCCTGGGCGGCCGTCAGGCCCGGGCCCAGCGTCGCGCCCGCGGCAATGCTCACAAACGGCTTGGGCCGCTTGAACAGCGGCTTGACCACCACGTCCAGCGTCGAGAGCACCGGGCTGGCCGGGTTGAGCATGAAGCGCAGCGCCATGTTGTTGCGCACCACGGGTGCCAGGTCGCGGTACATGGCGAAGACCGAGCCCACCAGCACCAGCGCAGCGGCCACGGCCATGGCCGTGGTGCGCCACAGGCTGCGCAGGGCACCGGCACGCTGCACCGGCACCTGCCACAGCCACACCAGCGGCACCACCACCACCACCGCCAGGTGCAGCAGCAGCAGGGGGTGCAGCAGGTCGGCGCTTTCGCTCGCGTGCGTCTGGAGCACGTTGCGCACCATGCCCGGGTCCACCACCGTGCCATAGGCCAGCATGAAATGCTGGGTGGCCGCAGCCACCACCAGCAGCAAGGCCCATACAGGCTTCATGCCCCGTGGCCAGGCCGTCAGACTCAGCACCATGGTCAGCGCCGGCACCACCAGCAGCAGAAACTGCGCGCGCAGCACCCAGGGCGAGCCGTTGTGCCCGTCCACATGGCCCAGGCGCATCCACAGCGCCCAGTTGGCCGTGACGGTGAACCACAGCACGAGGATGAACACAATCGCCTGCGGGCTGCGCGGGGCGCGCCACGCGGCCAGCATTCGTTCGCGCCAGGTGGGCGCAACCCGGGCCGATGCCGCCACAGCGGGCGAAGAAGAAGCAGAAGAAGTCAGCATGGCCCCGACCATAAAATTCGGGCCTGAAGCAGGCCTGAACCCTTTTGTCAGACTGCGTTCATCTTGGCCCCCGGGCCCCTGAACAAAGGCTTTGCGTGCGCATCCTGCTGGTCGAAGACGATCTGCCCCTGGCCGAGGCCGTCTGCAGCTACCTGCGCGGACGCAGCTACACCGTGGACCATGTGCCCACGCTGGCGGCCGCACGCGCGCACCTGGTGGGCGCGGCCTATGAGGCCGTACTGCTCGACCTGCACCTGGGCGACGGCGACGGGCTGTCGCTGCTGCCCCTGCTGCGCGCCCTGCCGCAGGTGCCCGTGACGCTGGTGCTCACCGCGCGCGACCAGGTCAGCGACCGCATCCGCGGCTTGGACGCAGGGGCCGACGACTACCTCGTCAAACCCTACGACCCCGAAGAACTGCTGGCGCGGCTGCGCGCCGTCAACCGCCGCCGTGCGGCCACGCACGACCCGCTGGTGCAGGTGGGCGCCCTCGAAATCGACCTGGGCCGTGAACTGGTGCGGCTCAGCGGCCGGCCGGTGCTGCTCACGCCCAAAGAATGGGCGCTGCTGCGCGTGATGGCCGCGCGCCCCGAGCATGTGCACACGCGCGAGGCCCTGCTGGACGCGCTGTACGGCTTTGACGAAGAGGCCGACAGCAACACGCTCGAAGTGTTTGTGAGCCGGCTGCGCCGCAAGCTCGGCCGCGACGCAATTGCCACGCTGCGCGGCCAGGGCTACCGGCTCGCCGGGGGCGGCGCAGCATGAACACTGCCGCCTTCGTCGGCCGCCCGGCCGCCCCGCGGCTGGCCGAGCGGCTCACGCGCTCGCTGCTGTGGGTGCTGGCCGCCGTCTGGCTGGCCAGCATCGTGGGCGTGTCGCTCTACCTCAACCGGCAGATCAACCGCAACTTCGACCACGAACTCGAAGAAAGCGCCCACCGCATGATGGAGGCGGCGCTGTACCAGGTGGCCGCCCAGGGAGAGCCCACGACGCCCCAGCCGCTGCTGGCGGCGGAGCCCCTGTTTGACAGCACGCCCCTGGTCTATCAGCTGGTGCGCACGCCCGACCGCGTGCTGCTGCGATCGCAACACGCCCCGGTGCAGCCCTTTGCCGTGCCGCTGCGCCAGGGCTACTACAACGTGAAAGACTGGCGGGTGTACGTGGCCCAGCACCCGCAGGAGCCGCTGTACCTGCTGCTGGCCGACCCCCTGGCCGAGCGCAGCGAAGCCCTGCAGCAGGCGCTGTTCACGCTGCTGCTGGCCGCCGTGGTGGTGCTGTCGCTGCTGGCCTGGCTGCTGCGCCGCGTGGCCGAGCGCGAGCTGCGCGTGCTTGGGCAGTTGCAGGCGCAGATCGGCCAGCGCGGCGGGCGCGACCTGAGCGCGCTGCACCTGGCCGACCTGCCGCTGGAGCTGCGCGCCGTGGGCGAGGACATCAACCGCCTGCTCGCGCGCCTGGCCGAAGCCCTGGACGTGGAGCGGGCGCTGGCCGCCAACGCCGCGCACGAGTTGCGCACACCGCTGGCCGCCGCCACGCTGCGCCTGCAGACCGCACTCGACCAGGGCGGCCCGCAGCCCGACGTGCAGGCCGCGGTGGCCGCGCTGCGCACCCTGGCGCAGCGCACCGAGAAGCTGCTGCAGCTCTCGCGCGCCGAATCAGGCGCGGCCTGGCAACGCGTGCCGGTGCCGCTGGACGCGCTGGCCAGCACCGTGGCGCAGGAGTTCTGGCACGCCAGCGACGACGCCCGGCGGCGGCTGGACCTGGTGCTGGCCGACGAGCCGCTGCCCCCCGTGTGGGGCGACCCGGACACGCTGGCGATTGCGGTGCGCAACCTGATCGAAAACGCCCTGCGCTACAGCGCCGGGGCCGCCGTGACGCTGGAAGTGCGCGCCCCCGCCCAGTTGTGCGTGCACGACCAGGGCCCGGGGGTGGACGCCGAGCGCCTGCGCACGCTGCGCGAGCGGCATGTGCGCCACGCGCGCGACCAGGCGGGCTACGGGCTGGGCTTGTCGATCACCAGCACCATCGTGGCGCGGCACGGGGGCCAGCTCACGCTGGCGTCGCCACCGGCCGGGCAGGCCCGGGGCTTTGAAGCCTGCATCGCCCTGCCGTCCGTGCCCGGGCACCACGGCGCATCGGCCTGAAGCACGCCATGCGGCCCCAGGCTGCGCCCTGGCGCTTCACCGCACCTGCACCGTAGAACCCAGCGCCAGGCGCCCCGTACCGGGCTGCCATTGCACGCCACTGACCACGCTGTCGGCATTGGCGAAGCGCAGGGCATAGGCGGGCTGTGCGGCCAATGCCGGGGCCGCATCCGGCGCGCCGATCAGCACGCGGTAGCTGCCCGGCGCCAGCGCAGCGGGCAGGATCACCGAACCCGCCCATTGCAGCGTGTCACCCGGGGTGGCCTGCCGCAGGTCGGTGCCGGCCAGCGGCAGCGCCGTGGCACGGTCGGCCGCGTCCACCAGATAGAGCGTCAGCGTGCGCGGGTTCAGCGGCCGTGCCCAGCCCTGGTTGCTGAAAGCCAGCGTCCATTCGAGTGCCCCGCCCGCAACCGCCGTGGCCCCGTGTGCCACCGTGTGCAATTGCAGCCGGTAGCCCAGTTTGCGCGACACCTCGGCCAGGCAGCCCTCAGCCTGCCAGCGCGCAAAAAAGCCCTGGTAGTAGTCGCGGTTCAGGTAGGTCATGCGGTAGGCCGCACCCTCGCGCAGGATGTCGCTGCAGGCCATGCGCGCCTGCGCAGGCTGCGGTGGCAGGCAGGTTTCACCCCCCGCCCCCGTGACGCTGGAGGCCGCCTGCGCGTAGCTGCGCAGCGCGGCCGACTGGGCAGACGTGCTGGCCCAGTAGGTGCCCACGTCGTCCGGGCTGGCCAGAAAGCAGTCGTTGTGCAAGCCGATGCGCGCCGCTGCGGGCGGCTGCGCGGCCAGCAACTGGGCGGGCGTGGCCGGTGTCGGATACCAGGCCGCCAGGTCGGCCGGGTAACGCACCTGCAGCGTGCGGCCCGGCGGCAGGGCCTGCAGCAGCGCATCGCGCACGGCGGCCTTGTTGGCCGGCGAGGTCAGGTTGTTGGACGAGGTGTGCCACTCACCCCAGGCCCCGATGAAGCCGCCCTGCAGCACCGCGATGACGTCGGCGTTGGCCTGCAGCACGGGCTGCAACTGGGCGATGTGGCGTTTCACGCGCGACAGCCGCGCGTCCTGGGCGTTGAGGTAGTCGGTCTCGTTGCCCGGGTAGTTGTAGGCAAAGCGCACCACGGCCTTGAGGCCGCGCGCACGCAGCTGCGCAAAGCCCGACTCCAGCGCGCGCAGGTACGAGGCTGGCAGGTCCCGCGTGCGGTAGGCCGACAAGTCGGCCGGGGTATAGACCAGCCGGTGCCCGGCGGCCACCACGCTGTCCAGCTCCGCGGCGCTGAGCCGGGCGGGGTCGGTGGTGAAGCGGTAGAAGCCGCGCTCGGGGTTGGGAAAGTCGAGGTCGGTTGGCTGCAGCGCCACCTCGACCCAGGGCGCGGTCGATCGGGCACTGGCCGCTGCGGTGCCGCCCCCGGGCAGGGCCTCTGGCTGCGACCGTGCGGTGGGGTCGTCCGCCCCCCCGCCGCAGGCCACCAGCCCCACGCACGCCGCCATGGCCGCGGCCCCCTTCCACGATCTGCGATGCGTTTCCATGGCCGCGCCCTGGAGTTGTCTATGGACGCAATGTTCTCAAGACCCCCCTGGCCCTGACACCAGCAGGGTCGTCACAATGGTGAGCAAATGCAACGGGCACGGCGACCGCGGGTGCGGCCGTGCGCAGCGGTGCAGCCCGGGTGTCGCGGATCTGCAACCGCAGCCCTCCGCCTGCGCAGCCGCCCCCACCTCGACCCCACCATGCACCCATCGCCACCGACCGAGACCATCCACATCCGCTACCTGTGCACCGGCGCGGCGCGACGGCTGCAGTTGCACGGGCGCAGCGTGCTCACGGGCATTGGCAAGCAGCCGCGCGAAGGGCCTGTGGCGGTGCACCGCCTGGGCCTGGACGGTGACGAGCAGGCCGACCTGTCGGTGCATGGCGGGCTCGACAAGGCCGTGTACGCCTACCCGGTCGCGCACTACGCCTTCTGGCAGGCGCAGCGGCAGGCCCAGGGCGTGAGCCTGTTCGACGAGGCACTGCCACCGGGCTTTGTGGGCGAGAACCTGGGCATCGACGGCCCGCCCGAGGCCGCGATGTTCGTAGGCGACACCTGGCACTTTGCCGACTGCGTGCTGCGCGTGACCGCGCCGCGCGAGCCCTGCTACAAATTCAGCGGCGTGATGGGCTACGCCCAGGCCGGCCGCGACATGGCGGCGCAGGGCCTGTGCGGCTGTTACCTGGCCGTAGTGCAGGCGGGCACGCTGCGCGCGGGCGAGGTGGGCCGCGTCGTGCCCGGGCAGCGCGCGCTGAGCATTGCCCAGGCGCTGCGGGCCAAGTGGGCCAAGCACCGGCGGTGAGCCGCACGCACGCGTTGAGGGAACAGTCCGCCCGGGCCGGTCAGCCGGTCGCAGCGCCCGGCACCGGATCGTGGCAGACCACGCAGAGCTTGTGCCCTTCGGGGTCGCGGAAGTACGCGCCCCAGTAGTGCGGGTGATAGTGCGGCCGCAGGCCCGGCGGCCCTTCGCAGCGCGCGCCCAGGCGCAGGGCCAGGGCGTGCACGCGGTCCACGGTGGGGCGGTCGGGCGCCAGCAGCGCGTGCAATGTGCCGTTGCCCACGCGGGCCGCAGCCCCATCCCAGGGCCGGCCAATCAGCCACAGCGGACGCGACTGGCCCGGCACCTGCCAGCCCGCCCAGGGGCGCTCGGGCTCGCAAAAGCGGCGCACCCAGCCGAGTTCGCCCAGCACCGCGTCGTAGAACGCGAGCGCCGCCTCGAAGTTGGTCACGCCCAGGTGGATGTGCGAGATCACGGCGGGGCGCGTGCTGGGTCTGGGCGCCCTCAGCGCGCGTCGGGCAGCTCGATCTTGACTTCGAGCACCTCGAGGTTGTCCTGGCGTTCCAGCTGCACCTTGAGGTCTTCGGGGTTGATCTTGACGTACTTGGAGATCACGGCCACCAGCTCGCGCTGCAGCGCGGGCAGGTAGTCGGGCTGGCCGCCGCCGCGGCCGCTGCGCTCGTGCGCCAGGATGATCTGCAGGCGCTCCTTGGCCACGCTGGCCGTCTTCTTTTTCTCGCCCAGCAGAAAGGACAGCAGGGACATGGGACTTACCTCCCGCCGAAGATGCGTTTGAAGAAGCCGGGCTTTTCGGCCTCGGTGAAGCGCAGGGGCTTGTCTTCGCCCAGGAATCGGGCCACGACGTCCTTGTAGGCCTCGCTCACATCCGTGCCCTGGGCATGGATGGCGGGCGTGCCCTGGTTGGACGACTGCAGCACCACCTCGGACTCGGGGACCACGCCGATGAGCTTGATGCGCAGGATGTCCTGGATGTCTTCGAGGCTGAGCATCTGCCCGTCCTGCACGCGGTTCGGGTTGTAGCGCGTGATCAGCAGGTGCTCCTTGACGGGCTCTACGCCCTCGATGGCGCGCTTGGTCTTGCTGCCCAGCATGCCCAGGATGCGGTCGGAGTCGCGCACGCTGGAGACCTCAGGGTTGGTCACGAGCAGCGCCTCGTCGGCGTAGTGCATGGCCATGAGCGCGCCGGTCTCGATGCCCGCGGGCGAGTCGCAGACGATGTACTCAAAGCCCATCTCGGCCAGGTCCTTGAGCACCTTCTCCACGCCGTCCTGCGTGAGCGCGTCCTTGTCGCGCGTCTGGCTGGCGGCCAGCACGAACAGGTTGTCGCACTGCTTGTCCTTGATCAGCGCCTGGTTCAGGTTGGCTTCGCCGTGGATCACGTTGATCAGGTCGTACACCACGCGGCGCTCGCAGCCCATGATCAGGTCGAGGTTGCGCAGGCCGACGTCGAAGTCGATCACAGCAGTCTTGTGGCCGCGCAGGGCGAGGCCGGAGGCAAAGCTGGCACTGGTGGTGGTCTTGCCCACGCCACCCTTGCCGGAGGTCACGACGACGATTTTGGCCATGTGTTGCAGGTTCCCTGTGGGTTGGATGTGGAATGGAATGCGGCGTACCGCGCTGCGTCAGCCCAGCGGCTCAATCAGCAGCTTCTCGCCTTCGAGCCGCACCTGCGCCGGCTTGCCGCGCACGGTGTCGGGCAATTCGGTTTCGGTGGTGCGGTAGATGCCTGCGATGGAGACGAGCTGCGGCTCCAGGCAGGTGGAAAAGATGCGCGCTTCGGTGTTGCCACGCGCACCGGCAATGGCGCGGCCGCGCAGCGGGGCGTACACGTGGATGTTGCCGTCGGCGATCACCTCGGCACCGAAGCTCACCACCGCCATCACCACCAGGTCGCCGCCGCGGGCGTACACCTGCTGGCCCGAGCGCAGGGGCTTGTCCACCACCAGCGTGCCCGGGCCGGGCACCGGCACCTGCACCGGCACTTCAACGGCCACCTCGCGCACCACTTCGCGGATCACCTCGCGCACGGCTTCCGGCGGCGCCTCGTGCCGGGCGGGCGGGGTGTCGGGCGCGATGAAGAAGCCCGCTGCATGGGCGGCCTGCTGCTGCGCGGCGCTGCCGCCGCGTACGGCCACAGGCTGTGTGCGATAGGGGCGCAAGCAGGCGGCCAGGGCGGGAAAGTCGAGCGCGGTGTCGGCGTCGCGCAGCGCGCTCAGGTCGAGCAGCACGGCGTCGTGGTCGAAGAACTCGGGCTCGTCCTGCAGGCGCGCAGCCAGGTCGGCCGCGAACTGCGCGGGGTCGGCGGTCTTGAGCAGCACGGCCACCACCGGCAGCGAAGCGCTCTTGAGATCGAAGCTGTTGCGGGCCAGGCCCGCCGGTTCAACGGCCATGGGGTCGCGGGTTGTGGGGCAGCGCCGGGCGCCGCGCAAAGCCGCAAGTGTACCGGGTGCGCCTAGCATGCCGGGGCCCGGTGGGGCGCCACACGGCAGGCCGCTTCGGCCGCCGTGCGTGGGTCGCGGTGCATGCCGCTGTCACCGCCGCAGCCACGCTCCGGGCACCGCCCTGCCCATAATCGGTGCATGACGTCCCGCCCGCGCAAGAACCACCTCGACGGCCTGGCCGTCGGCCTGCTGCTCGCCTGCTGTTTGTTCTGGGGCTTCCAGCAGGTGCTGGTCAAAGCCACGGTGGCCGAAGTCGCGCCGGTGTTCCAGGCCTTTGTGCGCTTTGCGCTGGCCACGGTGGCCGTGGGCCTGTGGTGCGTGTGGCGCGGCATCCGGCTGGGCTGGGCGCAAGAGCCCGCGGGCGCGGCCCGCGCGGGCCTGCTGGCCGGGGCGCTGTTTGCGGGCGAATTCGCCTGTATTTACCTGGGGCTGCAGTACACCACGGCCTCGCGGCTTACGGTGTTTTTGTACTGCGCGCCCTTCTGGGTGGCGCTGCTGCTGCCGCGCTTTGTGCCGGGCGAGCGGCTGGCGGGCTGGCAGTGGCTGGGGCTGGTGGGCGCGTTTGTCGGCGTGGCCGTGGCCCTGGGCGACGGCCTGCTGGGCCACGCCCGCGCGGCGTTGCCGAACGCCTGGTGGGGCGACCTGTTGGGCCTGGCGGCCGGGCTGCTGTGGGCGCTGACCACGGTGGTGATCCGCACCACGGCGCTGTCGCGCGTGGCCCCGGCCAAGCAGTTGTTCTACCAGGTGGGCGTGAGCGCGGCGGTGCTGCCGCTGCTGTCGCTGCTGCTGGGCGAGCGCTGGAGCCTCGACTGGTCGGCCTTTGCCTGGACCTCGCTGGTGCTGCAGGCGCTCGTGGGCGCGTTTGCGAGCTACCTGGCCTGGATGTGGATGCTGGCCCACTACCCGGCCACGCGCATTTCGGTGTTTGCCTTCCTCACGCCGGTGTTTGCGCTGCTGTTCGGCACGCTGTGGCTGGGCGAGCCGGTCACACCCGGGCTGCTGGGCGCGCTGGCGCTGGTGGCCGCGGGCATTGTGCTGGTCAACCGCAAGCCAGCGGCAGGCTGACGCCACATTGCATGCCAAAATGGCTGCTCGTGCTTGTTTTATAAGCACGAGCAGCTATTAAATTTATAGCAAACTCACAGCTTGGGAATGCGGATGCGGCTGATCATCAGCGAGCCCGACAGGGCAAACAGCAGCACCAGCGGGTGCAGCGTGAAGCCGCCGATCACCCAGGCACCGCCCCAGAGCTGGTCGCGCACCGCGCCCTGCCACGCCGCCAGGGCCAGCACGCCCACGAGCACGATGGACGTGGGAATCGGCGTGCCCTCGAAGTACTTGACCTTGTCGCCCCCGCCCGACAACGCCTCGGCCGTGATGTTGAAGCGCGCCAGACGCGACACCCCGCAAGCCACGAAGTAGGCGAGCACGATGCGGTCGTACAGCCCCTGCATGCCGCAGGCATAGGCCATGATGGCCGGGGCCACGCCGAACGAGATCACGTCGGCCAGCGAATCCAGCTCGCGCCCCATGGCCGAGCTTTTGCGCCGCCAACGGGCGATGCGGCCATCGAGCACGTCGAACACCAGCGCCGCCAGCACCAGCGCGGCCGCATAGAGGATGTGCAGCGTGTCCTGAGTCTCCAGGTAGGTCATGGCCGAGAACAGCGCGCCCACGCCGCAGACCGCGTTGCCCAGCGTGAACCAGTCGGCCAGGTGGAATTCGCGGATCATCGAAAAGCGCTTGGGGCGCGGCGGTACGGGTGGGGGCGATGCTGGAGGCGGCGATGACGGCATGGCGGGCAGGACTCCTCTTCAAACAGACTGCGGGCAGCGGGCGGGCCCACGGCGCAACCCCTCGGGCGACCCACTGTGCGACAGACTGCGCGGACGACGGGGCCAACCATTGTGCGGGCGATTCAGCGCCCTACTGTGCGTCCGTTTGCGTCCCTTTGCGCTCCTTCACACCCCTGCGCCCCCTTGCGCGCGCGCCGTGGCGCAATCCCGGGCACGGTCGGGCCGCACCGGGTCGCCCCCCACTGTAGTGCGCCGCCGCGGCGCGGGCGCAGGCAGCCCCGGCGGCTGCGGGGTCTCCGGGGCGGGTGGCGCAGGGCGGGCGCCACGGCCGCCCCCGACCGCCCCCTCTGGCCCCCGCTCAAGCTCCGCTGCGGGCGCGGTGGTCCGCGGCAAAGGCCACGTACCAGTCCAGACAGCCGGGGTTGGCCATGGCGTCCTTGTTCACCACTTTATCGAGCGGCTGTCCGAGCAACAGTTTCTTGATGGGCAGCTCCTGCTTTTTGCCGGAGAGGGTGCGCGGCACTTCGGCCACCTGCACGATGGCGTCGGGCACAAAACGCGGAGAGAGCGCCGTGCGGATGGCGCCGGCAATGCGCGCCTCGAGCGCAGCGTCGAGCGTGCAGCCCTCGCGCAGCACCACGAACAGCGGCATGTAGCTCTCGCGGCCCAGGTATTCGAGGTCCACCACCAGGCTGTCGAGCACTTCGGGCAGGGCCTCGACGGCGCTGTAGATCTCGCTTGTACCCATGCGCAGGCCGTGGCGGTTGATGGTGGCATCCGAGCGGCCATAGATGATGCAGCCGCCGTTGGCACCGATCTTGAGCCAGTCGCCGTGCCGCCAGACCGCGCCCATGCTGGCGGGGCCGTCGCCACCGCCGGGCTGGCGGCCGTGGCCTGGCGGGTACATGTCGAAGTAGCTCGACAGATACCTTGCGCCGTCGGTGTCGCCCCACAGGTACAGCGGCATCGACGGAATCGGCTGCGTGCACACCAGTTCGCCCACTTCGTCGATGACGGGCTGGCCCTCGCTGTTCCAGGCCTCCACCGCCGCGCCCAGCATGCGGCACTGCATCTCGCCGGGCACCTGGGGCAGCTCGCGGTGGCCGCCGATGAAGGCGCCGCAAAAATCGGTGCCGCCCGAGATGTTGTTCCACCAGATCGGTTCACCCCCACGCTCCCCCACTGCGTGTGGGTCGCTGCCCCCCAAGGGGGCCTTCGCACCTTGGGGCGGCCCGGCGGTGCTCACTGGTTCACCCCCACGCTCCCCCACTGCGTGTGGGTCGCTGCCCCCCAAGGGGGCCTTCGCACCTTGGGGCGGCCCGGCGGTGCTCACTGGTTCACCCCCGCGCTCCCCCACTGCGTGTGGGTCGGTGCCCCCAGCCGGGGAGGGGGCCCCGGTTGCACCGGCACCGGGGGCCGCGCCTTGCTTGGGGCGGCCCGGCGCTGCGGCGGTCGTGGCGAGGGAGGCATTGCGTATCCGCTCGAACTGCGCCGTGCCCCACTGCTGCACATCGGCCGGCAGCGGAGAGCCCGTGGTGCCCAGCGCCCGGATGCGCGAGAGGTCGCCGCAGTCGGCCAGCTGCAGCCCGGCCTTCATGCAGTTGCCATAGAAGGCTGCGCCTGCGCCGAAGAAGGTCACGCCCGTCTCGGCCGCCAAGCGCCAGAGCACGCCCCAGTCGGGCCGCTCTTTGCTGCCGCCGGGGTTGCCGTCGTAGATCACGCAGGTGGTGCCCGACAGCAGGCCCGACAGCTGCGCATTCCACATCACCCAGCCGGTGGAGCTGTACCAGTGGTAGCGCTCGCCAAAGCTGTTGGGCTCGTAGCTGCAGCCGATGTCGTTGTGCAGCACCTTGAGCTGCAGCGCCACCAGCACCATGCCGCCGTGGCCGTGCACGATGGGCTTGGGCAGGCCGGTGGTGCCGCTCGAATAGACGATCCACAGCGGGTGGTCAAACGGCAGCCATTCGGGGGCAAACGCGGCGGTGGTCGCGTCGTCGCGCACAGTGGCGTCGGCCCAGGCAGCCCAGCCGGGCAGCCGTGCGCCGGGCACCAGGTTGTCCAGCAGCAGCGCGTGCTCCACGCTGGGCAGCGCCGCGCGCAGCTCGGCCAGCACGCCGCTGCGGTCGTGGTCGCGGCCGCCGTAGGCCACGCCGTCCACACCGATCAGCACCTTGGGCGCAATCTGCCGAAAACGGTCGAGCACCGCGTGCGTGCCCATGTCGGGCGCACAGATGCTCCAGACGGCGCCAATGCTGGCCGTGGCCAGAAAGGCCACCATGGCCTCGGGCACGTTGGGCAGGTAGGCGGCCACGCGGTCGCCCCGGCCCACGCCCTGCGCGCGCAGGTGCAGCGCCAGCGACGCCACCTGCTGGCGCAGCGCGGGCCAGGTCAGCTCGCGGTGGCGGCCTTGTTCATTGCGGCTGATGATGGCGGGCTGCCCGGCCGCATGGGCGGGCTCCACATGCCGCAGCACCTGCTGCACGTAATTGACCTGGGCGCCCGGAAACCACTCGGCCCCGGGCATGGCATTGCGCGCCAGCACCGCACGGTGCGGCGTGGGCGACTGCAGGTCGAAGTAATCCCACACGCTTTGCCAGAACGCACCGAGGTCGGTGGTGGACCAGCGCCACAGCGCGTCGTAGTCGGCAAACTGCAGGCCGCGTTCGGCCGCCAGCCATTGCTGGTACAGGCGGATCTGCGGCACGAACGGGGGGCGGGCTGTTGTGCCCAGGGGGCCCGGTGCGGGCACCGCCCCGGGGGCGTGTGTGGGGCTTGTCTCCATGGCGACGCAGGCTACCAGCGCACCGGCAACGCGGCCAGCGCTGGCCGTCACCTGCTTGACAGGCGCGGCACCAAGGCTTGATGCAGGGCAAGGCCCAGGGGCGCGCAGCGGCCCAGAATGGCCGCAACCCGTTGCCACCCCGGCTGCCCCCGCGGCGGCCCTGACACGCGCCCTTGCGCCCGCCGCTCTCGTGCCCGCCGCCATGACCTCTTCCTTCACCCCCGACGTGCTCATCGTTGGCGCGGGCCCCGCAGGCCTGTCGCTGGCCACCGCGCTCGCCCGCGCAGGCCTGCGCAGCACCGTGCTGGAGCAGCAGCCCGAGGCGCTGCTGGCCGACCCCGCGCCCGACGGCCGCGAGATCGCCCTCACCCACCCCAGCGTGGCCACGCTGCAGCGCCTGGGCCACTGGCAACGCCTGGCCGCGCACGAGGTGGGCAGCATTCGCGAAGCCTGCGTGCACGACGGCCCACTGGGCTGGCGGCCCGCGCTGCAGCTGGATGCGGCAGGCACCGGCTGCGCGGCGCTGGGCGCCATCGTGCCCAACCACGCCCTGCGCCGTGTGGCCTGGGCCGCAGCCGCGGCCGAGCCGCTGGTGCGCGTGGTCAGCGGCACGCGCGTGCTGCGCGTGGCCACGCTGCCCGGCCACGCCGAGGTGGACCTCGCCCCGGCAGGCGCCGATGCGGCCACGCCGCCCGAGCGCCTGCGCGCCCCGCTGGTGGTGGCCGCCGACAGCCGCCTGTCGGCCGCGCGGCGGCAACTGGGCATCGCCGCGCGCATGACCGACTTTGGCCGCACCGTCATCGTCTGCCGCATGCAGCACGCGCTGCCCCACGGCGGCGTGGCGCACGAATGCTTTGGCCACGAGCGCACGCTGGCCATCCTGCCGCTGCCGGACGACCCGCACACCGGGCAGGCGCTGTGCTCGGTGGTGGTCACAGCCCGCGCCGACGACGCCGCCGCGCTGCTGGCCCTGCCGCCCGCAGCCTTTGCCGCCGCCGTGCAGGCGCAGTTTGCCGACCGCCTGGGCGCGATGGCCCTGGTGGGCGAGCGCCACGCCTACCCGCTGGTGGCCGTGTACGCCCAGCGCTTTGCGGCCCACCGCTGCGCACTGGTGGGCGACGCTGCCGTGGGCATGCACCCCGTCACCGCCCACGGCTACAACCTGGGCCTGGCGGGCGTGGAGCGGCTGGCGCAGCGGCTGGCCGAGGTGCGCGCGCGCGGCGGCGACCTGGGCGACGCGCAGGCGCTGACCGCCTACGCCCGCGCCCACCACCGCCAGGCCTGGCCCCTCTACGAAGGCACCAACGCCATCGTGCGCCTGTTCACCGACGCCCGCCCCCTGCCCCGGCTGCTGCGCCAGGCGGTGCTGCAGGGCGCACGCCACCTGCCGCCGCTGCAGGCGGGCATCGTGGGGCAGCTGACGGGGCGGCGGCCGGCCAGGTGGCGGCCTGGCGTGGCAGGCTGAGTGCGTCCTCAGAGCAGTCGATGACCGCGCCCAGCGCGACCAACGCGCTGGGGGTCAGGCCAAACATGCGCTTGAAGGCCGTGCTCAGATGGGCCGAACTGGCAAACCCTGCAGCGTGGGCGGCGTCGGTCAGGCTGGCACCGGCCGCCAAGCACTGCAGCACGCGCGCCATGCGCCGCCACAGGCGGTAGCGGCGAAACGGCATCCCGACCTGGCCTTGAAACCGCGCCCGAAAGCGCGAGGGGGACAGACACGCCAGGGCTGCGGCGTCTTGCAGACGGGCAAAGCGCTCGGGCGCAGCCTCCAGTTGCTCCAGAACCCGTCCGATGCGCGCATCGGCCACGGGCGCTTGCCCCAAACCCAGTGCGGTGCAGGCGTCCGCGAGCGTTGGCACACGCGGCAGCGCCCGAAGCCTGCTGCAGGCCGCCTGCATGTGCTGTGGCGTGAAGGCCTCGGCACGGTCACGCAACGGATCGAGGTACAGAAACAGCATGGGCCCCTGTGCGCGCAGGTGGTGCAGCGTCTGTGACGGAATCACCGCGGCAGACAGGGGCTGCCACGCCGACCAGCGCCGCGTCGGACTCCAGGTTCGGAGCGTGAAGTCGTGGTCCAGCGCGACCGCCAAGGTGGTGGCGACGTTCAGGTGGGGGGCCAGATCGAGCCCTGGGCCGGTGTACAGCGCACGCGCAGCCCCCACCGCGATACGGGGCGATACAGGCACTTTTTGAAAGCGCTCCGTGCCGTCGGGGCGGACCATGGCACTGCCTGCGCATGGCATGGGCGCGACCCCCGAACCCACCGTGCGCTCGGGCAAGGCCAGCACGTCGCTGGCGGGGCTTGCGCCCAAGGAGACCATATGAACCCCTTCTGGAATGCTGTGACCGTGCTGGCTTTGCTGGTGGCGGGCGTGATCCACCTGCTGCCCCTGCCGGGTGTCTTAGGCGCTGGCCCGCTGCTGCGCCTGTACGGGCTGGAAGTCACAGACCCGAACACGGCGATTTTGCTGCAGCATCGGGCCCTGCTGTTTGCGGTGCTGGGCGTGCTGATGCTCAGCGCCATCGCGCTGCCGCCACTGCGGTGGGCCGCCTTGCTGGTGGGTCTGACCAGCGCTGCCAGCTTTGTCGCGGTGGCGCTGTGGGTGGGCGGCTACAACGCCGCTGTGGGCCGGGTGGTACTGGCCGACGTGGTGGCCGTGGTGTTTCTGGTGGCAGGGCTCGCTGCCGAGGCCTGGGGTGCCTGGCGACGCGTGTCCTGACGGTCTGGGCCGGTGTGTTGGGGCAAGCGCAGCACATCTGTCGCACCGGCCCCACCCTGCCAGCCGCCAACCACCGGCAGCAGCATCAGCACCCAGCGCTATATTTTTAGTAGCAGCTTGTGCCTGATCCTGCTCGCTGGGGCGGGTATTTGGGGCTTGGGTGGCTTCCGATGCGCCATTCCGGCCGCCCCACGCCCCCTCCAGGCCCGACACCCACGCGCTGGCCAACGCTCGCGCGTGGCTGCGCCCTGCGCCCTCTCGCTCTATGATGCGCGCCACGGCCACAGCCTGCGCCCTGCGTGCGGCCTGTTGCGCCGCACAACGCCTTCCCCTCCCGCATCACAACAATCCTTTCGAGAGGAGCCCTCCGCATGTCCGAATCCTTCTTCCCCCGCTGGCGCGAAGTCCAGCCCAGCGAGGGCGCTGTCGTCGCGCCCGACGAGCGCCTGCCCTGGCCCCAGACGGCCGCCATGGGCGTGCAGCACGTGATCGCCATGTTTGGCGCCACGGTGCTTGCGCCCATCCTGATGGGCTTTGACCCGAACGTGGCCATCCTGATGAGCGGCGTGGGCACGCTGATCTTCTTTCTGCTCACCGGCGGGCGCGTGCCCAGCTACCTGGGGTCGAGCTTCGCCTTCATCGGCGTGGTGATTGCGGCCACCTCGTAC
Organism: Acidovorax lacteus; assembly: GCF_039540375.1. Classification (NCBI taxonomy): domain Bacteria; kingdom Pseudomonadati; phylum Pseudomonadota; class Betaproteobacteria; order Burkholderiales; family Comamonadaceae; genus Acidovorax; species Acidovorax lacteus. The sequence continues at coordinate 26,578 of NZ_BAABEX010000026.1, read as the reverse complement.
GCGGGCAAGGGGCCCAACGCCAACATCGGCGTGGCGCTGGGCGGCATCATTGCCTGCGGCGCGCTGTACACCGTGATCGGCGCCATCGTGCAGGCCGTGGGCACGCGCTGGATCGAGCGCTTCATGCCGCCCGTGGTCACGGGCGCGGTGGTCGCGGTAATCGGACTGAACCTGGCCCATGTGCCGGTGAAGAACATGGCCTCGAACAACTTCGAGAGCTGGATGCAGGCCGCCACCTTCCTGTGCGTGGGCCTGGTGGCCGTGCTCACGCGCGGCATGCTGCAGCGCCTGCTGATCCTGGTGGGCCTGATTCTGGCGAGCGTGCTGTACGCGGTGCTGACCAACGGCCTGGGCATGGGCAAGCCGGTGGACTTTTCGGGCGTGGCCAGTGCCGCCTGGTTCGGCCTGCCCAACTTTGCCGCGCCGGTGTTCAGCGGCCCGGCCATGCTGCTGATTGCGCCGGTGGCCATCATCCTCGTGGCCGAGAACCTGGGCCACATCAAGGCCGTGACGGCCATGACCGGCAAGGACATGGACCGCTACATGGGCCGCGCCTTCATGGGCGACGGCATTGCCACCATGGTCAGCGGCGGCGCGGGCGGCACGGGCGTGACCACCTACGCCGAGAACATCGGCGTGATGGCCGCCACGCGCATCTATTCGACCGCCGTGTTCCTGGTGGCCGCGCTGATTGCGCTGGTGCTGGGCTTTTCGCCCAAGTTCGGCGCGCTGATCCAGGCGATTCCGCTGCCGGTGATGGGCGGCGTGTCCATCGTGGTGTTCGGCCTGATTGCGGTGGCCGGTGCCAAGATCTGGGTGGACAACAAGGTGGATTTTTCCGACAACCGCAACCTCATCGTGGCCGCGATCACGCTGATCCTGGGCACGGGCGAGTTCACGCTCAAGTTTGGTGACTTTGCCCTGGGCGGTATCGGCACCGCCACCTTCGGCGCGATCTTGCTGTACGCACTGCTGGGCCGCGGGCGCTGATCGCCCGCACGGGGGGCGCTGGCACAACAGCACCCTCCTTTGCATCACCCGCAAGCCGGGGCCGCGTTCTGCGCGGCCCCGGCTTTTTTGTGGGCAGCAGCGCGCAGGGGCTAGTGCGACAGCAGCGCCCAGACCAGCCCCACGCCCGCGGCCACCAGGTCGCCGGTGATGCCGGATTCGCGCTCGCGCGGGTCGCCCTGGGTGAAGATGCGGGCCTGGCGTTCGCGCTGGGCCTCGCTGCGATCGCGCTCCAGGCGGATCAACGCGTCGGCCAGGTCGGGCCGTGGCGCATCGGCCGCCGGGCGCGCGGCCAGCTGGGCGTAGCCTTCGAGCGCCTTTTGCACAGCCGTCGGGTCGAGCAGCGAAAACGCCGCGCGGCAGTACGGGCAGGCGTGGTCTTTGCGCAAGTCCACGGGTGCGCCGCAGCTCGTGCAGTAGATACTGCCCACGCGCTGGGCCAGGTCCTCGACTTCGACCTTGGTCATCTGCCGCACAAAGCCTTTTTCAATGAGGAAGGCCGAGAACGTGCTGAAGCGCCCGTGCTGGTGGCGGCAGCGGTAGGTCATGTAACGGCCGCTGCGCACCACGTCGAAGCCCTGCGTGAGCGTGGTGTTGCAGCGCGCGCAGTTGAGCTTGTCGGCCAGCGCGCGGCGCTCGTCGGTGCGGTGCTCGTGCAGCACGGTGAACAGCTCCACCACCGCCTGGGGCGCCAGGCGCATGTTCTCCAGCCGATCCAGCCACAGGCCCTGGCAGGGAAAGCAAATGTCCACTGTCAGATCTGCACCGCCCACGGCCGCAAAGCGGTGCTCGGACATGGGCTGGCGACACGAGGGACAGGCAGGACCGGCGGCGACGTAGGGCATGGCGTGAACGGGCGGTGTCAGTGGGGGCGAACGGCAGGGGGCGGACGGCACGCGGCGTGCCGCACAAGGCCCGCGGGCATCGTAGCGGCGGGGCGATGGATCAGGGTTTACCCTGATCTTGCGCCGCGCTTTGTTACGATGCCCGCTGGCCCGCCCCGCCGCTGCGGGCGGCCTTGTCTGGACACCTGGAGCACGTTCGCATGACCTTGGCCGATCGGGTGCAGTACCCGGCTTTTCACTCCCGCATCATGTCAGCCGACGAGGCCGCTGCGCTGATCCCCGCCGGGGCCCATGTGGGCATGAGCGGTTTTACCGGCGCGGGCTACCCCAAGGCCGTGCCTGCGGCGCTGGCCGCGCGCATCGAGCGGCTCAACCGCGAAGGCCACGGCTTTCGCATCGGCCTGTGGACGGGCGCGAGCACCGCGCCCGAGCTGGACGGCGCGCTCGCGCGCGTGGACGGCATCGACATGCGCCTGCCCTACCAGTCCGACCCGACCTGCCGCGCGCAGATCAACGCCGGGCAGATGCAGTACGTCGACCTGCACCTGTCACACGTGGCGCAGTACGTGTGGTTCGGCTTTCTGGGCGCGCTGGACGTGGCCGTGGTCGAGGTGGCGGGCGTGCTGCCTGACGGGCGGCTGATCCCGGCCTCGTCGGTGGGCAACAACAAGACCTGGCTCGACCAGGCGCAAAAGATCATCCTCGAGGTCAACACCTGGCACTCGCCCGGCCTCGAAGGCATGCACGACATCTACTACGGCACCGACCGGCCGCCGCACCGCGTGCCGATTCCGATGACCGAGCCGCACCAGCGCATTGGCGAGCCCTACCTGCGCTGCGACCCCGACAAGGTGGTGGCCGTGGTGCCCACGCACCAGCCCGACCGCAACACCACCTACGCCGCGCCCGACGCGAACTCGCAGCAGATCGCCGCGCACCTGCTCGATTTTCTGCAGCACGAAGTGCGCCGCGGCCGCCTGCCGCCCGGGCTGCTGCCGCTGCAGTCAGGCGTGGGCAACATCGCCAACGCCGTGCTCGCGGGGCTCGATGGCGGCCCCTTCAAAGGCCTGGCCGCCTACACCGAAGTGCTGCAGGACGGCATGCTCGCGCTGCTGCGCTCGGGCACGCTGGCCACGGCCTCGGCCACGGCGGTGTCGCTGAGCCCCGAGGCGATGGAGGACTTCAACGCGCGCATCGACTTCTACCGCGAGCGCATCGTGCTGCGCCCGCAGGAGATCAGCAACCACCCCGAGCTGATCCGCCGCATGGGCCTGATCGCCATGAACGGCATGATCGAGGCCGACATCTACGGCAACGTGAACTCCACGCACATCATGGGCTCGGCCATCATGAACGGCATCGGCGGCTCGGGCGACTTTGCGCGCAACGCCTACCTGTCGGTGTTCATGACGCCCTCGCTCGCCAAGGGCGGAGCCATCTCGTGCATCGTGCCCATGGTTTCGCACGTGGACCACACCGAGCACGACGTGCAGATTCTGGTGACCGAGCAAGGCTTGGCCGACCTGCGCGGCCTGTCGCCCACGCAGCGCGCGGCGCAGATCATCGAGCGCTGCGCGCACCCGGACTTCCGCCCCGCGCTGCACGACTACCTGGCCCGCGCCCGCCGCGGCGCCGTGGGCCAGCACACGCCCCACCTGCTGGACGAAGCCCTGTCGTGGCACCAGCGCTTTGTGCGCACAGGCAGCATGCGCGGGGTGTGAGCGCCACGGCGGCCAACGCGGGCGGGGCCGGGCGCACCCTGGCGCCCTCACGCCCGGGTGCCAGGGCGCAGCCGCAAAGATTCAGTTGCTATTAATGTGATAGCTGCTCGTGCTTGACTTTGCTGCACGAGCGGCCATTTTGGCTTGGGCTTGGCGCCCGCACCCGCCTCACACGCCGCGCCTGCGCAGCACCCCCATACCCAGCGCCGCCGCCAGCAGCGACATCAGCATCAGCCCCCACTGGGTGAGCGTCGGGATGGCCGCCGCACCACCCGGCGCAGGCACCAAGAGCGGTGCAAACGGGTCGCTGATGCTGCCGCTGGCCGCGTCGTTGTCGCCCACGCCGTTGTCGATAACGGTGTAGCTCACGCTGTCGCCGCTGATGCTGCCGTGCGCAAACCAGGTGGCTGCCGCGCCCGCGGTGGCCGGGCCGTATTTGTAGGGCGTGAGCCCGGCCAGGCGGCCTGCGGGGTAGTCAATGCGCACCGACAGGCTGGCCGTGCCGCAGCCCGCACCCGAGGCCGTGAAACGCAGCACCCCGGCCGGTGCCGTGGCGCCTGCGGGCGCACCGGCGGGCACCGTGCTGTTGATGGTCACACTGCCCACGGTGCAGCCCGGGGGGGTGCCGATCTGCACGCTGGCCATGCCGCCGCCGGGCAATGCGATGCCGCTTTGGCTGTAGGGCTGGGGCGTGGCCGACGCACTGGTGCTGGCCGCGCTGTCGCCCACGGCGTTGGTGGCCTTGACGGTGAAGCTGTAGGCGGTGCCGTTGGTCAGGCTGCCAATGGTGCAGCTGGTGGCCGGGGCGGCCACGGTGCAGCTGCCGCTGGGGCTGCCGGTGACGGTGTAGCTTTGGAGGGCGCTGCCGCCGTTGCTGGCCGGGGCCGTCCACGACAGGGCCACGGCCCGGTCGCCTGCGGTGGCCGTGAGGCCGGTGGGGGCGCCGGGGGCGCCCAGCGGGGTGGCGCTGGCGCTGGCCGAGGCGGGGCTGTTGCCCACGGCGTTGGTGGCCTGCACGGTGAAGCTGTAGGCGGTGCCGTTGGCCAGGCTGCCGATGGTGCAGCTGGTGGCCGGGGCGGCCACGGTGCAGCTGCCGCTGGGGCTGCCGGTGACGGTGTAGCTTTGGAGGCTGCTGCCGCCGTCGCTGGCCGGAGCGCTCCAGCTGAGTTGCACCTGGCCGTTGCCCGCCGTGGCGGTGAGGCCGGTGGGGGCGCCGGGGGCGGTGGTCAAAAAGAGTTGGCGTACCGACACGACTTGCGAACTCATCTCGTCGGTGTTGACGGCCGACGCCCGCACCCAAATCGTTGTGGCCAACGGCAGTGAGAGGCCGTCCAGCGCCCATCCACCCACATCCCGTGTCGCCCACCCAAGGTCCACCCAGTCGCCCGCCGAGGCATTCTCGGTCAGGGCATAGGCCATTCGCACGCTGCGTACCTCGGGGCCCGAACCGCTGCGTCGCCAGCGCAGGCCATCTGCAGTGCTGGTTGCCTGCAGTGTTTGGAGCGCCGCCTCGGGCACAGTCAGGCGAGCCAAATAGTTCCGCGACTCACCTCCGACCGTGGTGAAAGGGCCTGCCAGCAGTACTTTGCCATCTGTCTGCTGCGCAATGCCGAACACCCACCCCCCAACATCGGGGTTGAAGGCTGTGTCGAGCGCGCCGTCAGCACCCACGCGCGCGAAATTACTGCGAGGCACCCCGCCCAGGGCGGTGAAGCGACCGCCGAGCAACACTTTGCCGTCTGGCTGAAGACCCAAGGCGAACACCGAGTGGTTGGCAAAGGCGTTAAAGCCCATGTCCACCGCACCATCGGCATGCAGGCGTGCGATGGCGGTGCGCGCCACGCCACCGACCACTGCAAAGCCACCCGCAATCAGAACCTTGTTGTCAGGCTGCAGCAACATGGTCTGCACTGCCGCACCAGGGTTGGGGGTGAAGCTGCTGTCCAACGAACCATCGGCCTGCAGGCGACCCATGTAGTTGCGGGGCTGACCGTTAAGGGTGACGAAACTTCCCGCCACCAGCACTTTTCCGTCGGGTTGCACCAGCAGTTTGTTCACCGTGCTGTCGGCACTGGGGTTGAACATCGTGTCCAACGTTCCGTCTGCATGGAACCGCGCGATGCGGTTGCGCGGCTGCCCTCCCATGACAGTGAAGGCCCCCCCCACGAGCAGCTTGCCATCGGGTTGCACAGCGACGGTGTAGATTGCCCCACTGACGCTGTCCGGATGGAAGCCCATGTCCAGCGATCCATCGGCATTCAGGCGTGCCAGCCCGTTTCGCACCTGGCCAGCGATGCTGGTGAACGCCCCTGCTACCAGCAGCTTGCCATCGGACTGGAGTGCCGCAGAGCTGACGGAGTTGTTGGGCTGCGGGTTGAATGAGGTGTCGAGCGTGCCATCGGCATTCAGGCGCGCGAGGTGATTGCGAACTTGCCCGCCCACAAAGCCGATGGGGCCACCGATCACGGTCTTCCCGTCCGGCTGGGCCAAAACCCAGAACACCGAGTTGCCAACCCCGGGATTGAACGTCGCATCAAGGGAGCCGTCGGCATGGACACGGCCCAGGTAATTGCGCGTCTGCCCGCCCAAGGTGGTGAAGAAGCCCCCCGCCAGCACCTTGCCGTCGGGCTGCACGGCCACGCTGTAGACCCCATTGTTCGGCCCCGGATTGAAGCTGCTGTCGAGCGTGCCGTCGGCGTTCAGGCGGGCCAGAGAGTTACGCGGCTGCCCGCCCACGGTGGTGAAGCCGCCCCCCACCAGCACCTTGCCGTCAGGCTGCGCGGCCATACTGAGGACCGATCCGTTGTCAGCCCCGAGATTGAAGCCCGTATCAAGCGTGCCGTTGGCGTTCAGCCGTGCGATGTTGAGGCGAGGCTGCCCGCCCAGGGTGGTGAAGTAGCCCCCCACCAGCACCTTGCCGTCGGGCTGCACCGCCAAGCTGTCTACCGAACCGTTTACCCCCCCAGGATTGAAGCCGGTATCGAGCGAACCGTCTGCATTCAGGCGGCCGAGGCCGTTGCGCGCCTGCCCGCCCAGGGTGGTGAATTGGCCGCCCACCAGAATCTTGCCGTCGGGCTGCACGACCAGGCTGCGGACCGAGCCAACGCCAACCCCCGGATCGAAGCTCGTGTCCAGCGTGCCGTCGGTGTTCAGGCGCGCGATGCGGTTGCGCGTCTGCCCGCCCAGGGTGGTGAATTGGCCGCCCACCAGCACCTTGCCGTCGGGCTGCACGGCTAGGCTGAAAACGTTGCTGTTCGGCGCTGGGTTGAAGGCAGAGTCGAGCGTGCCGTCGGCGTTCAGGCGAGCAATGCGGCTGCGTGGCTGCCCACCCAAGGTGGTGAATTCGCCTCCCACCAACACCTTCCCGTCGGGCTGCACGACCATGATGTAGACGTCTACGTCCGCCCCAGGGTTGAAACCTGTATCAAGTGTTCCGTCGGCATTCAGCCTCGCAATTCGGTTGCGCACCTGCCCAGCCACACTGGTGAAGTCCCCCCCCAACAGCACCTTGCCGTCGGGCTGCACAGTGATCGCCCGTACAAGGCCATTGGCATCGGGATTGAACCCGTCGTTCACGTTCTGCGCCCCAGCAGACACCGCAACGCAGGAGCACCACAGGGCCACCACCGCCTGCAGCAGCGGCCGCCCGAGACGCTGCCAGCAGGCAGTCAGCGCAAGCAACAAGACACAGGGCAGAAAGGCAACAGGGTGTGGGCAGAGGGTGGCGCGCATGGGACAGCAAACGAGCAAGACCAGGCCATGCGAAGCCAGTCCCCGCAGGGACGACCGCGCATGCACCAAAAGGGGGCCGATGCTACTGGAACTGTGCGCGCCTGTCGCGTCCCAAATGACCACGGCGGCGCCACGCCGCCGTCAGAGACTCAGCCTACCCAACCGCTATGCATTTGATAGCTGCTCGTGCTTGACTTTGCGGCACGAGCGGCCATTTCGGTCCTTAGGCCTGCATGGCAGGCCCGGCATCAGCCCAGGAAGCGCCCCGAGCCGCCCAGCACGGCCAGGTCGATGTAGCGCGAGCCCACATAGGGCGCGTTGCCCGCGTAGTCCACCACGAAACCGCCCAGGTCCAGGTTGCGGATGCCCGCCAGCGCGGTGCGCAGCTTGGCGCGCGTGGGGTCGCCGCCTGCGCGCTCCAGGCCCTCGGCCAGCACGCGCAGGTTCACATACGCCTCCAGGCTGCCCAGGGTGAAGTCCTGCACGCCGCGGGCGCGCATGGCGGCCTGGTAGTCGCGCACCAGCTGGCTGCGGGCGCGCTGCGGGTCGGGCATGACCATGGTCAGCGCGATGCCGCTGCCGGCCTCGCCCAGCTGCTTGAGGCCGTCGCTGGTGAAGGTGGCGCTCACGCCGGCCATCAGCACGCCAGGCGCGGCCTTGCGCAGCTGGCGCGCAAACTCCACCGACACGCTGCCCGCCGTGGCCAGGATCAGCGCGGCGGGGCGGGTCTCGGCCACCTTGGCCACGGCCTCGGCCACGTTGCGGCCGTCGGTGCCCACCGTCACCAGCAGCGCAGGCTTGGCACCCTGCGCGGCCAGCGCGCGGCTGGTGTCTTCGGCCAGTTCGCGGCCGTAGGGGTTGTCCATGGCGACGATGCCCACGCCCTTGAGGCCCATCTCCGACAGGCGCTGCACCAGGCGCTGCGCTTCGTCGGCATAGCCGGCGCGCACATGGAACACATTGCGCACGCTCTTGCGCACCGAGGCCGCGCCGGTGAGGGGCGCCACGTAGGGCAGGCCCGACTCTTCGACCAGCGGCAGGATGGCCGCGTTGTTGGGCGTGCCCACGCACGACAGCAGCGCAAACGCGCTGCCCTGCGACAGCATGGCGCGCACGTTCTCGGCCGTGCGCTGGGGCACATAGCCGTCGTCCACGATGTTGAGCTGCAACTGGCGGCCATGGATGCCGCCGCGCGCGTTGATTTGCGCCATGGCGGCTTCCGCGCCGATCTTCACGTCCTGCCCAAAACCGGCCAGCGGGCCGCTGAGCGCGCCCGAGCAGCCGATGGTGATGTTCTTGCCGCTGATGCCGCCCTCTTGCGCCAGGGCGTGGCGCATCAGGGCCGGGGCGGCGGCGAGCACGGCGGCGTTGCGGGCAAGGGTGACAAACTGGCGACGTTGCATGGAACAGGACTCCGGCGAAAAACGCACAATGGACGGAAAAAGCCGGTCCCCAGACCGCGGTGCAGGTGCACAGCGGCTCTTGGGGCAGGCCATGTGTGGGGTTCCCAGGCAGGCCGCGGCAGGCGGGGCCGGGCGGCAGGGCGCCGCCACCTAGGGAAAACCCTGATTATCTCCAACCGCCAGGGGTGGCGGTAGAGCCGCCCCCCTACGCACGGCCGCCGCCCGTGCGTACCCAGCCCAAGGACAGCCATGCCCATCTGGAAAAAACCCATCACGCTCGAACAGCTCAACGCCAGCAGCGCCCACACGGCCGTGAGCCACCTGGGCATTGAGATCACCGAAATCGGCGACGACTACCTGCGCGGCCGCGTGCCCGTGGACCACCGCACCAAGCAGCCCTTTGGCCTGCTGCACGGCGGCGTGAGCGTGGTGCTGGCCGAGTCGCTGGGCTCGATGGGCGCGTTCTACGCCAGCCCCGAAGGCCACCACGCCGTGGGCCTGGACATCAACGCCAACCACCTGCGCTCGGCCACCAGCGGCTGGGTGACGGGCACGGCGCGCGCGGTGCACATCGGCCGCACCACGCAGGTGTGGCAGATCGACATGCACAACGAGGCGGGCGAACTGACCTGCGTGTCGCGGCTGACGATGGCGATCCTCGCTCCTCGATAAGAGGCATCCCCCTGAGGCGCTGCGCGCCTTCCCCCTTCTCTCGAACGGCTGCGCCATTCGGGAAGGGGGACGCAGCCCTCGCTGCGGGGCGGCCCTTGCTTGGCTGCTCTGGCCTTGGGCCGCGCCGGTTGCGGTCGCTGTGGCGAAGCGGGCGCTGCTGGGTGCCGGGCTTCGCCGGCCCAGGCGGAGCTTACGGTGCATCCCCCTGAGGCGCTGCGCGCCTTCCCCCTTCTCTCGAACGGCTGCGCCATTCGGGAAGGGGGACGCAGCCCTCGCTGCGGGGCGGCCCTTGCTTGGCTGCTCTGGCTCTTGGGCCGCGCCGGTTGCGATCGCTGTGGTGAAGCCTGCGCTGCTGGGTGCCGGGCTTCGCCGGCGTGGGAGGCGCAGCCGCACTGAAGCACGTGGCGTGGCCGTTGTTTGCTTCGCAGCGGTGGTGCGCCCGTGGGGGCCGAGCGCAGCAATGGCCCGCCCCCACCCCCCCTTCAGGATGCGCCGAGGAGCGCAGCGCCTGGGGTGGCCTGCGTGCCGCAGGACACGCAGGCTTCGTGGTCTAGTTCGCCGCATTTGTCCGAACGCAGCGCTGCAAGCGCGAAGTGAGTTATGCGGCGCACCCCAGGCGCGAGCACCGCAGGTTGCCCGGAGCGAAGCGCAGGGTCGCAGCATGTAGGGTCGCCTTCTTTTGCCTTCTTTTCTTGGCGAGACAAGAAAAGAAGGTGCGCCGCCGGGCGCACATCCCGGCACCGGACCACAGCAAGCCCCAACGGCACACTACCGCCAACCCAAGAAGTGCTATGAATTCAATAGCTGCTCATGCTTAATAAACAAGCACGAACAGCCCAAAAGCCCCCTCAACCCACAGACCAGCACTCACCCCCCCGCCCCCTCGCGCGCCATCCGCTCACTCTTCCAGTACACGTCGTCCCCCCCGTCCATGCGGTTGAGCACCCGGGCCAGCACAAACAGCAGGTCCGACAGGCGGTTGAGGTACTGGCGCGGCGCGTCGTGGATGGCTTCCTCGTTGCCCAGGGCGACGATGGCGCGCTCGGCGCGGCGGGCCACGGTGCGGCACACATGGGCCTGCGATGCGGCGCGGGTGCCTGCGGGCAGGATGAACTCCTGCAGGCGCGGCAGCGCGGCGTTGTAGTGGGCCAGGGCGTCGTCCAGCGCCAGGACGGCCTCGGCCTTGAGCAGCTCGAAGCCCGGGATCGACAGCTCGCCGCCCAGGTTGAAGAGCTGGTGCTGCACCTCCACGAGCAGCGTGCGCACGTCATCGGGCAGCGGTTCGCACAGCAGCAGGCCGATGTGGGAGTTGAGCTCGTCCACGTCGCCCATGGCGTGCACACGCAGGCTGTTTTTGGACACGCGCTGGTTGTTGCCCAGGCCGGTGGTGCCGGCGTCGCCGGTGCGGGTCGCGATCTGGGTGAGTCGGTTGGCCATGGGGCAGGGTCTCCGGTGGGGCAAGCGAAATCAGGATGGGCGCAACGCCCTGGCGGGCGCCGGGGGCGGCACGCCGCGGCACTGGGCGCGCATTGTGCGCCACAGCCCATGCCCCTTGCAGCGCAGCGGGTGCGCGCTGCGGCCATTGCGTTACACCGCGCACGCAAATGTTGGTGCAGGAAACAGCCGGCAAAAGCGCTGGCCTGGGCGCGGGGGCTGGGGTGCAATGAAGCGCTGTCCCACTCTTGAAGGAGCTTGTGCCCATGACGCAACTGCAACGACGCCCCCGGCCTGGTGTGTCTGGTTTCGACGCCCGCAGCGTGATGCTGTTTGCCGCCCTCACCCTGGGTGGCACCGCGGCCCTGCATGCGCAGGGCACGGCTGCGGGCTTTGGCCCGGGCACGCCCAAGGCCGCCACCGACCCGGGCCACGCGCCAGCGTCTTCGGTCTTTGGCGTCGGGCCCGGCGCATCGGCCGCTACAGGGCCTGCACAAGCCGCGCCCGGCAGTGCCCCGCAGGCGCGCACTGCGGTGGATGCGGCCTTTGAACGCGCCGACACCAACCGCGACGGCGCGCTCACCCGCGACGAGGCCCAGCGGCTGCCCGCCATTGCCGAACGGTTTGATGCCATCGACACCGACCGCAACGGCACCCTGTCGCGCGACGAAGTGGCGCGTGGCACACGCAGCTGACACGCCCCCGCGTCCACGCACGGGTTGAAAGCCCGCCCGCACGGTCCTCCAGGGTGCGGGCGGGCGGTGTACGTGTCAGTCGTGCAGCGACGCCAGAAACTGCTGCAGCTCGGGCGTTTGCGGTGCGCCAAAAATCTGCGCGGGCGGCCCCATTTCGTGCACACGGCCCTGGTGCATGAAGACCACGCGGTCGCTCACCTTGCGGGCAAAGGCCATTTCGTGCGTGACCATCATCAGCGTCATGCCCTCCTGCGCCAGCAACTCGACCACGCGCAGCACCTCGCCCACCAGCTCAGGGTCGAGCGCGGAGGTGATTTCGTCGCACAGCAGCACCTGCGGCTGCATGGCCAGCGCGCGGGCAATGGCCACGCGCTGTTGCTGCCCGCCCGAGAGCTGGTCGGGCATGGCGTCGAACTTTTCGGCCAGGCCCACGCGGGCCAGCAGCGTGCGCGCCAGCGCGGCGGCGTCGGCCGGGCTTTTGTGCTGCACCAGCGTGGGGGCCAGCATGATGTTGCGGCCCACGCTCAGGTGCGGAAACAGGTTGAAGCTCTGAAAGATCATGCCCACCCGCTGGCGCAATGCGCGCATGTGGGTGGCGCTGTCGTGCAGCAGGGGCTGGCCGTCCACGCGCAGCGCGCCGTCCTGGAAGGTCTCCAGCCCGTTGATGCAGCGCAGGAGCGTGCTCTTGCCCGAGCCGCTTTTGCCGATGATGCACACCACCTCGCCGCGGGCCACCGACAGGTCGATGCCCTTGAGCACTTCGACGCTGCCGTAAGACTTGCGCAGCGCGGTGATCTCGACCACCGGGCGGCCGGGTGCGGGGGCCTCGGGGGGCGTGTGCGCAGGCGCAGTGGACGGTGCACGGTCAGCGACGGGGAGCATGGAGTTTCCTTTCAAGCGACTGCGCGGCCCAGCTCACCGGGAAACACAGCACAAAGTACAGCAGGGCCACACAGGCATAGACGAGGAAGGGCTGGAACGTGGCGTTGGAGATCATGCTGCCGGCCTTGGTCAGCTCGACAAAACCGATCACCGACGCGAGCGCCGTGCCCTTGATGACCTGCACCAGAAAGCCCACCGTGGGCGGCACCGCAATGCGCAGCGCCTGGGGCAGCACCACATGGCGCAGCTGCTCGCCAAAGCTCAGCGCCAGGCTTTGCGCGGCCTCCCACTGGCCCTTGGGAATGGCGGCCACACAGCCGCGCCAGATTTCGGTGAGGTAGGCGCTGGTGTAGAGCGTGAGCGCCACGGCCGCCGCCGCCCAGGGCGAGGTTTTGATGCCAAAGAGCGCAATGCCGAAGTACGCCAGGAACAGTTGCATGAGCAGCGGCGTGCCCTGGAACACCTGCACGTACGCGCCCACGGCGCGGTCTACCCCGCGCAGCTTGGACAAGCGCGCCACCAGCAGCAGCAAGCCCACCACACCGCCCCCGATGAAGGCGATCAGCGAGAGCGCCACCGTCCAGCGCGCGGCCAGCAGCAGGTTGCGCAGGATGTCCCACAGGGAGAAGTCCACCATGGTTTATCTCCCCACCAGAAAGCGCGCGCCGATCCACATCAGCAACCGCCGCGCGAGCATGGACAGCACCAGGTACACCGCCGTGGCCAGGATGAAGGCCTCGAACGCGCGGAAGGTGTTGCTGGAAATCAGGTTGGCCGCGTAGCTCAGCTCGGGCGTGGAGATCTGCCCGCACACGGCCGAGCCCAGCATCACGATGATGATCTGGCTCACCATCGCGGGCCACACCTTCTGCAGCGCAGGCGGCAGCACCACGCGGCGGAAGGTCTGCCCCCGCGTAAGGGCAAGGCTCTCGGCGGCCTCGATCTGCCCGCGCGGCGTGGCCTCGATGCCCGCACGGATGATCTCGGCCGAGTACGCGCCCAGGTTGATCACCATGGCCAGCACCGACGCGACTTCGGGCGCGAGCTTGACGCCCAGCGCCGGCAGCCCGAAGAACAGAAAGAACAGCTGCACGATGAAGGGCGTGTTGCGCACCAGCTCCACATAGCACGCCACCGCCCAGCGCATCGCGGCGGGCCGGTGACCCAGGTTGCGCGCACGCGCCCAGGCGCAGGCCGTGCCCAGCAGCAGGCCCAGCACGGTGCCCACCACCGTGAGGCCCAGCGTCCAGAGCACGCCGCGCACCAGCAGCGGCCACGAGGCCAGCACGGCAGAAAAATCAAGTTCGATCAGCATGGGGCAACGCTGCGGCGCTTGTCACGCCGCAGGCCTGTGCAGCCCGCCACAGCGGCGGAAGGATGAGGGCCTTGCGGCCCGGCGGTTTACTGCGGCAGCTCGCCCGCAGGGCGGCCCAGCCACTTGACGGACATCTTGTCCAGGTCGCCCGCCTTCTTGGCCTCGGCAATGATCTCGTTCACGCGGGTGCGCAGCTTGTCTTCGCCCTTGGCCACGCCGATGAAGTTGGGGCTGTCCTTGAGCAGCAGCTTGAACTCGGTCTGCAGGTTCGGGTTCTTGACCATGATGGTGCCGGCCGTCGAGGCGCTGGTTGCAATGGCCTGCGTCTGGCCCGACACAAAGGCCGAGATGCTGGCCGCATGGTCTTCAAAGCGCTTCACGTCCACGCCGGGGGGCGCCACCTTGGCAAGCTCCTGGTCTTCCATGGCGCCGCGCGTCACGGCCACGGTCTTGCCCGTCAGGTCGGCAAAGCTCTTGATGTTCAGGCTCTTGCTAGCAAACACGGCCTGAAAGAAAGGCGCATACGCGGCGGTGAAGTCGATCACCTTCTCGCGCTCGGGGTTCTTGCCCAGGGTCGAGATCACGAGGTCGGCCTTCTGCGTCTGCAGGTACGGGATGCGGTTGGCGCTGGTCACAGGCACCAGCTCCACCTTCACGCCCAGCTTGCTGCCGATGTACTGGGCCATTTCAATGTCCAGCCCCTGGGGCTTGAGGTCGGTGCCCACAAACCCGTAAGGCGGGTAGTCGGTGGGCACGGCGATCTTGATCTCTTTGGACTTGAGGATGTTGTCCAGCGCGTTCTGCGCATGGGCCGGGGCCAGCAGCGCAGCGCCCAGGGCGGTGGCGGCCAGCAGCGACAGGGTATGGCGGCGGGTGCGGAAGGTCATAGCAGGGCTCCTAGGTAAGGGGATGCGTCGCCTTCGGGCGGCGCGGCGGGTGGGAAATCGGGGGTGGCCTGCGCCACCGTGCGGCGTGCGCGGCGGCGGGGGGCGGCCGCTTCAGTGCCTGGGGGGCCGAGGTGCACGGGCGCGAGCGCATCGCGCAGCTGCGCCAGCGGGTCGGGCGTGCCTTCGGGGCGCAGCGCAGCCTGCACGGTGCCAATGTGCTCGGCCATCAGCGCTTCGGCCCGGGCCATGTCGCCCTGCTCCAGCGCCTCGACGATGCGCACATGGTCTTCGCAGCTTTGCGCCGCGTCGTGCGACGACTGGTAGAGCATCGCGATCAGCGTGGTGCGGGCCGTGAAGTCGCGCAGCGTGTCGGCCAGCAGCGCGTTGCCCAGGCAGTCGGCCAGGCACACATGGAAGTCGCCCAGCAAAAAGGTGCGTGCGCCCACGTCCGACCCGGCGAGCGCGGCTTTTTCGCGCTGCACATGGGCCTTGAGGCGGCGCACCGCGGCTTTGTCGAGCGGCCGGCCGGAGGCCTGCAACTGGTGCAGCAGGCCCAGCTCGATCACGCGACGCGCTTCGAAGGCTTCGCGTGCTTCGTCGAGCGAGGGTTCGATCACATACCAGCCGCGCCGTGCGCTCACGGTGACGATGCCGCGCGTGGCCAGCCGCGTGAGCGCCTCGCGCACGATGGTGCGGCTGCAGTCGAACAGCATGGCCAGCTGCTGCTCGCCCAGGCGCGCGCCCGGTGCGAGCTTTTGCGCCATCACGGCTTCGATGATGCGGTTGCTGATGTCGGTGGCAGTGGCCATGCCACGGTGGTACGCAGCTTCTGTGCCAGCTTGTATACAAGCCTCATGCACCACGGCGGCGCACCAGCAGGGGCCCCCGCGCGCACCGCGCACCGGCAGCGGGCATGTGCCCGCCCCACGGGCCGCACACCGCTGCACGGCGGTGCACGCAGCGGCCGGGCCGCGCAGGCCCGCGCAACACGGCAACCGCCCGCGGCTACACCCAGCCCGCCAACCGCGCAGCCCACGACAGCAGCAGCCCGCCGCCCACCGCGCGCAAGGCCCAGGGCTGCCACCAGGGCCAAGGCCGCACGCGCCGCCAGCCCGCAGCGCCTTCGGCCACCGCCTGGGCGGCGCACAGGCCCAGCCACAGCAGCAGCACCACGGCCCCGGGGTTGGCGGCCCAGGCGGCCGCCCAGTCGCCCTGCACCAGCGCCCCGCAGGCGCGCGTGCCGCCGCACAGCGGGCAGGGCAGCCCCGTCAGCGCCCGAAACCCGCAGCCCAGGCTGTACCCCTGGCGCAGCCACAGCGGCGTGGCGGCCATGGCCAGCGGCAGGGCCAGGCCCAGCGCCAGGCGCGGCAGGCGGTCGGCCACAGGCAGCGGCACCCAGGCGCTGCGGCCCCGTACAGGGCCTGCGGCCTCAGAAGGGGGCGATGGGAGCGGGTGCATCGCCCAACAGCTGGCGCGCCATGTAGTACTGGCCGATCATGGCCACCGGCAGGGTGACCAGTGCACCCACCCAGCACAGCACAAAGCCCAGGCTGCCCACAATGCCCAGCACCACCGCGCACACACAGGCCGAGCCCAGGTGGCCCGTGACGGTGCGCCAGGCCTCGGTGAAGGCGGCCACGCCATCGCGCTCGCCGCGCGCCACCAACTGCAGCGCCACCGCAGGCAGCGCCAGGATGAGCAGGCCCGGAATCACGCACAGCATGAACCCGAGCGACACCACCAGCGAGCTGATGAGCCCCGCCACCAGCGCGGGCACGAAGTCGTCAAAGCCGCGGAACACGTCGCCGATCTGCACCGGCTCGCCCCGGTCTTCGCGCTCGATCAGGCGCAGATAGCCCACCAGCATGGGCCCGGCCAGCAGGCCAGCACTGACACTGCTGACCACCATGACCAGCAGCGTGCACACCACATGGGTGAACGCGTTTTTCTTGAACAGCGACCATGCGCCCGACAGGCAGTCGCCCACACTTGCAGCAGCCATCTTGGTTTCCCTCTCGGTAGTACAGTGTTGTGACGCGATGCCGACGCCCTGCCCCGGTGCTGTGCCCAGGCTGGTGTCGCCTCGCAAAACCAGTGTAGTGGCCGCCCTCCCCTGCGCCGATGACGATGTTGTGTCTGCGCCGCGCGGGCCGCCGCCCCTTGTTGCCAGGAGCCCCGCCATGAACGCCCCCACCGCCGCCGCCCACCTGCTGCCCCAGATTGCCCTGCGCGACGTGCCCCAGGCCCTGATCGACGCGCTGCAAGCCCGCTTTGGCGCGCAGTGCTCGCTGGCCCAGGCCGTGCGCGAGCAGCACGGACGCGACGAAGGCTCGCTGCAGGCCCCGCCGCCCAGCGCCGTGGTGTTTGCCGAAAGCACGCAGGACGTGGCCGACGCCGTGAAGCTGGCCAGCGATTACGACGTGCCCGTCATTCCCTACGGCGCGGGCTCGTCGCTCGAAGGCCACCTGCTGGCCGTGCAGGGCGGCATCAGCATCGACGTAAGCCGCATGAGTCGCGTGCTCAGCGTCAACGCCGAAGACCTGACGGTGACGGTGCAGCCGGGCATCACGCGCAAAGCATTGAACGAAGCCATCAAAGACACCGGCCTGTTCTTCCCCATCGACCCCGGGGCCGACGCCAGCATCGGCGGCATGTGCGCCACCCGCGCCAGCGGCACCAACGCCGTGCGCTACGGCACCATGCGCGAAAACGTGCTGGCCCTCGAAGTGGTAACGGCCAGCGGCGAGGTCATCCGCACCGGCACGCGCGCCAAAAAGAGCAGCGCGGGCTACGACCTGACGCGGCTGATGGTGGGCAGCGAAGGCACGCTGGGCGTGATGACCGAGATCACCGTGCGCCTGTACCCGCTGCCCGAGGCCGTGAGCGCGGCCATCTGCTCCTTTCCGAGCATCGAGGCCGCCGTGCGCACCACCATCCAGACCATCCAGCTCGGGGTGCCGATTGCGCGGGTGGAGCTGATCGACCACCACACCGTGCGCATGGTGAACGCGCACAGCAAGCTGGGCCTGCGCGAAGAACCCATGCTGCTGATGGAGTTTCACGGCTCGCCCGCCAGCGTGAAGGAACAGGCCGAAACCGTGCAAGACATTGCCAGCGAGTTTGGCGGCCAGGCCTTTGAATGGGCCAGCACCCCCGAAGAGCGCACCCGCCTGTGGACGGCCCGGCACAACGCCTACTTTGCCGCCGTGCAAAGCCGCCCCGGCTGCCGCGCCATCAGCACCGACACCTGCGTGCCCATCAGCCGCCTGGCCGACTGCCTGCTCGAATCGGTGGACGAAGTGGAAGCCAGCGGCCTGCCCTACTTCCTCGTCGGCCATGTGGGCGACGGCAACTTCCACTTCGGCTACCTGATCGACCCGAACAGCCCCGAAGAACGCGCCACCGCCGAAGGCCTGAACCACACGCTGGTGGCCCGGGCCCTGAGCATGGGCGGCACCTGCACCGGCGAGCACGGCGTGGGCATCCACAAAATGGGCTTTCTGCTCGACGAAGCCGGGGCGGGCGCGGTGGACATGATGCGCACCATCAAACGCGCGCTGGACCCGAAGAACATCCTGAACCCGGGCAAGATCTTTGCGCTGTGAGGGCGCGTGCAGGCGGCGGTGGGCCTGCTCGGCGCTGCCCTGCAGGCGCTATTATTTCAATAGCTAGAGATTCAGCGCTAACAAGCACAAGCAGGCCATTTGGCTGCCCCCACGGGTCAAGGCGGCTCTGCGCCCCGCTGCAATGGTCAGAACGCGCGCGCAACCGCGCCCGGCCCCCTACAAAGCGTCCAGCGGGCTCAGCACCCCGCGCCCGCCCTTGTTGAGCACGTGGGTGTAAATCATGGTGGTGCTCACATCCGCATGGCCCAGCAACTCTTGCACCGTGCGAATGTCGTAGCCGCTTTGCAGCAGGTGCGTGGCAAACGAATGGCGCAGCACATGCGGGCTGACGGGTTTGTCGATGCGCGCCAAGCGTGCGGCCTCGCGCACCGCACGCTGCACCGACTCCGGATACACATGGTGGCGACGCTCCATCGCCTCGCCCGTGCGGGCGTCCGGTCGCGGGTCGAGCGAGCGCACGGGCGACGGAAACACATACTGCCAGGCCCAACTGCGGTCGGCCTCGGGGTACTTCACCGCCAAAGCGTAGGGCAGATACACCCGGCCCAGCCCGGCCTCCAGATCCTTCTCATGCAAGGCGCGCGCACGCTGCAACTGCGCTTGCAAATCGGCGATCAGGTTCTCGGGCAGCACCGTCACCCGGTCTTTGTTGCCCTTGCCTTCGCGAATCAGAATCTCGCGCCGCGCGAACTCCACATCTTTCACACGCAGCCGCAGCGCCTCCAGCAACCGCATGCCGGTGCCGTACAACAACCGCGCGATCAGCCCCGTCGTGCCGTTCATATGCAGGAGCAAATCACGCACCTCGGACGGCGTGAGCACCACCGGCAGCCGCTTGGGCGCCTTGGCCTGCACCACCTCGTCCAGCCACGGCAGCTGCACCTGCAGCACCTCTTTGTAGAGATACAGAATCGCGGACTTGGCCTGGTTCTGCGTAGAAGCCGACACCTGCCGCTCTACCGCCAGATGCGTGAGAAACGCCCCCACCTCCGCCGCCCCCATATCCGCCGGGTGGCGTTTGCTGTGGAACAGAATGAACCGCTTCACCCAATCCAGATAAGCCGCCTCGGTGCGAATGCTGTAATGCCGGGTACGCAAATGGTCTCGCATGCGGTGCAGCAGCTTGGGCGGCGGCGCGGGCGAATCAGCGTCATGCGGGGCGACGGTCACCCGGCAAATTTCAGGTTTGCCTAAAAGCACTGTCTAGCAACGCGGTCCCGGTACGGGCGTATTTCGCTTGGTGTTGGCGGACTGTGGCCGGTAAGATGGTTGTCGTCTATTTTTAGTTAGGTGTCGCAAGCCATGCGCGTATTTGACCTGCTCAAGTTGATGGAACCAGCCATTACCCCAAACGAGACCAAGATTCACTTGGCTACTTGGAATGGTGAGGACAACCCGCTTGATGTTTACTTGGCTGGCGACTTTCCCGAGTGGCAACGATGGCAGACAAAACGAAATTTCGAGAAACGCTTCGTCGTTGCTCTCATTGCGCTGCCGTCGCCGAACAAATGGCTCTTCGGTGGTGCCTACACGGCGGCCGGTTGTGAGGAGAGACAGTCGAACTACTACTATCAACTGAACGAAATTACTTCGTGCGCAGAGATGAACGGCCGATTGATAGCCTATTTTGAGAGGCCCGGTCGTCAGTCGTATCTCAAAGGTGATCGCTGGAACGATCAAATCCTCCTCAGCGAAATATTGGCGGAACGCCTTCGCATCGCTGAATTCCCTGGTTACCGCGCAATCGATCTATCAAAAGAAGAGTTGGACATCATCACAAGTCAGGCCATCGAGAGTTGGAAGGCTGCTCTTTCCAGCGTTGCCGGTGTCTATCTCATCTCAGATACCAAGTCAGGAAAACTCTACGTTGGCAGCGCCTCCGGCGAAGGAGGCATTTGGCAACGCTGGCAGGCTTACTCAGCAACAGGGCACGGTGGTAACGTCGAGCTTAAACAACTTATCAAGCTCGAAGGTTCTAGCCGTTCATCGCATTTCCGGTTCAGCGTTCTTGAAATCGCTGACCTTCACGAAAGCAGAGAAAGTGTCCTGCGCCGTGAATCACATTGGAAGTCTGTGCTCCTTTCTCGTGAGCACGGGCTTAACGCAAATTGATCGCAACGCCTAACACTGCGCTCCAAGGGACGCGCCGCAAGCGGCGCGCCCCTGAGCTTGAACGTTAGCCTATTTACATTCCGACCTGCACAGCCCATGCCTTTGCAAACCACCGCCACCCGTTCAAGCGCCTGTGTGCTGGTGCGCGTTCGCCGTGGCGGGCTTCGCCTGTTGGGGCCGTTGGGTGCTCAAGGCTTTTTGGGCGCTTGTGCTAGTCCACTGGGCACAAGTAGCTCCTTGTTTTGTAGCGCAGTGCCTAACTCTGCGCTCAAGCGGACCCGCATTCTGCGGGCCGCTTATCTTGTCCGTTAGCCTGTTCACATTCCGGCCCGCACAACCCATGCCTTTGCAAACCGCCTCCACCCGTTCAAGCGCCTGTGCGCTGGGGCGCGGTCGCCGTGGCGGGCTTCGCCGGTTGGGGCTGTGGGGTGTTCAAGGCTTTTGGGGTGCTTGTGCTAGTCCACTGGGCACAAGTAGCTCTTTGTTTTGTAGCGCAGTGCCTAACTCTGCGCTCAAGCGGACCCGCATTCTGCGGGCCGCTTATCTTGTCCGTTAGCCTGTTCACATTCCTGCCTGCACAGCCCATGCCTTTGCAAACCACCGCCACCCATTCAAGCGCCAGTGCGCTGGGGCGCGGTCGCCGTGGCGGGCTTCGCCGGTTGGGGCCGTTGGGCTTTCAAGGCTTTGGGGGCGCTTGTGCTCGTCCACTGGTCACAAGTAGCTCTCTTTTCTATAGCGCAGTGCCTAACTCAGCGCTCAAGCGGACCCGCATTCTGCGGGCCGCTTATCTTGTCCGTTAGACCTCGCATGAGCAAGCATTGCTGCGATTCGATGCGATCACACATCTCGCTAAGCTGCGATCAGCATGAAGCAGCCGAATGCCCTGATTCACTCGTAGTATTCAATCCGAAATTTCGGGAGTATGGCTTGCCCGTGCTCGATGGCGGCACTTCGATAATTCACATTGACCACTGCCCATGGTGTGGAACCAAATTGCCGGAGTCGCTCCGGGATAGATGGTTTGAAGAGCTGGACCGCTTGGGGTTCGACGATCCCACAGCGCAAGATATTCCTGTTGCCTTTCGCTCGGAGGCTTGGTATGCAGAGGTCTAACCTTTCATTGCAGCGGACCGGCGCCAGCTACGCTGGCTGGTCCGCTGAATTCAAACGTTAGCCTGTTCACATTCCGACCTTCACAGCCCATGCCTTTGCAAACCGCCGCCACCCGTTCAAGCGCCTGTGCGCTGGTGCGCGGTCGCCGCGCTGGGCTTCGCCTGTTGGGGCCGTTGGGCTTTCAAGGCTTTTGGGGTGCTTGTGCTAGTCCACTGGGCGCAGGTAGCTCTTTGTTCTGTAGCGCAGTGTCTAACTCTGCGCTCAAGCGGACCCGCATTCTGCGGGCCGCTTATCTTGTCCGTTATGCCTCATGAACACCGGGGTTGAACTACACGACTCGCGCGTAGCGGACGTTGTGCGTGAGGGGGACGACCTCCGGATCCTGTTTCGCCCTGCGTACGTCCATCGCTCTGACGGCGTGCCCGGAAGCGACTCGGGTTGGGGTTTCCTTCAGCCTGTGGAATTCCGGTTTCAGGACGCGACGTGTTCCGCGATGGGGGAGTGCCTGGGAGCTGTCTCGGACGGTGTGGTGGTCGCAGCCGGCGTCGAGTACTCCAACCTCGTTCCCATGCCACTCGCCGCCGACGGCACGGCCTCTGCGCGCATCGAATTCGCCTCCGGGGGCATTCTGATCGTCTCTGCGGAGGGCTTCTCTTGCGCTGCTACTGGCGAGCCGGATCCCAATTTCAAGGAGCGCTATGAGGCATAACAGGTCGGTCGACTCGGACACGTTGCGGCAAGGGGCCGCACGCCGCCGTTCGAAATCTTGCACCGTGCGGCCCCTTGCCGCAACGTGCCGGTCACCTTCACGTTAGCCTGTTCATATTCCGGCCCGCACAGCCCATGCCTTTCCAAACCACCGCCACCCGTTCAAGCGCCTGCGCGCTGGGGCGCGGTCGCCGTGGCGGGCTTCGCCTGTTGGGGCCGTGGGGTGTTCAAGGCTTTTGGGGTGCTTGTGCTCATCCACCGGGCGCAAGCAGCTCTTTGTTTTGTAGCGCAGTGCCTAACTCTGCGCTCAAGCGGACCCGCATTCTGCGGGCCGCTTACCTTGTCCGTTAGGGCTCATATGCCAAGGGAAAGCGAAACGTTCGCTACATCAAAGGAAGTCACGAAGGCTCTTGCCAAGAATGACGAGATCTTTCGTTACTGTCACTTCGAAACTGCCGAGCTGGAGGGAGGAGACTCAGATGGAGTCTTTCTTTCGTGTACCTTCCAAGGTTTCGAGTGGTATTGGGGCATCTTCAATTTGGCATTGTTTGTCGGTTGCAAATTCGAACGCTGTGCGTTTCGCGGCACCGCGTTTTCTGGTTGCCGTTTTGTTGAATGCTCGTTCACCGAGTGTCAGTTTCTGCCAGATAACCTTGGTGGTTTATGCAGTGCATCCGAAACGGTTCTCTATGGCTGCTCTTCAACGGGTTGCGTGGGGTTCGATGAGCTGTTTCAGAGTCAAAAGCCCTAACATGGCGCTCAACCCCGCTCCCTTCGGTCACTGGACGCTTCGCGATAAAGCCGCGCAGCGCCGGTTAGCTCTACGTTAGCCTGTTCACCTTCCGGCCTGCACAGCCCATGCCTTTGCAAACCACCGCCACCCGTTCAAGCGCCTGTGCGCTGGTGCGCGGTCGCCGTGGTGGGCTTCGCCTGTTGGGGCCGTTGGGTGTTCAAGGCTTTAGGGGCGCTTGTGCTAGTCCACCGGGCGCAGGCAGCTCTCCTTTCTGTAGCGCAGTGTCTAACTCTGCGCTCAAGCGGACCCGCATTCTGCGGGCCGCTTATCTTGTCCGTTAGAACTCATGAAAACCGTCCGCTGGCTTACATTTGCGTGGGGTTGTCTAGCACTAGGCACTATGGGTTATTACGCGTCCCAGTGGATCATGCAAGTAGATAACCCTCTCCGCCACGAGTTCGGTATTGGTGTTGGTTTTGGGCTGCTTTTTGGCTGGCCAGCCTGGCTCGGCCTCCCCGTGCTGGCATTCGTCGGCCGCAAGGAGCTTGGTCGCTATGGTGTTTCGGTATTGATTTCACCGGTTTTACTGGCTGGTGCAGTTTTCGCCATACTTAGCTTACTGGGGGCCGAGTGAGTTCTAACAATTCCGTCGAGAGGGACCGCCCACAAGCTGCGCTTGTGGGTTCCCTTCGCGGCTTCGCCGCTGCGGCGGCCCCTCACGTCAAACGTTAGGCCAAATAGAACGTGAAGTCGGACGCCAACAACATTCAAGACGCTCGCGCACGGTGGGTCACCGTCGTCTTGCTCGCGCTGTCGCTTGCGGCGGTCGGTTGGGCACTTGTCATCCAAGCCTTTGTAGCTGCCGCTGCACTCAGCGTTGTCGCCATCTTGTTTGCGGTTCTACTCTTTCTTCTGCCAAAGAGTTGGAACCGAATCGTGGTCGATGTCCTGTCGAACTTCGGCTGGTAGCTGGCTAGCTCCTCGTTCTGTAGCGCAGTGTCTAACTCTGCGCTCAAGCGGACCCGCATTCTGCGGGCCGCTTATCTTGTCCGTTAGCCTTTTCACATTCCGGCCGTTACAGCCCATGCCTTTGCAAACCACCGCCACCCGTTCAAGCGCCTGTGCGCTGGTGCGCGGTCGCCGTGGCGGGCTTCGCCTGTTGGGGCCGTTGGGTGTTCAAGGCTTTTGGGGTGCTTGTGCTAGTCCACTGGGCGCAGGTAGCTCTTTGTTCTGTAGCGCAGTGCCTAACTCTGCGCTCAAGCGGACCCGCATTCTGCGGGCCGCTTATCTTGTCCGTTAGTCCCATCACCCGCTTTATGCGCGCAGTCACTAGTTCCAGCGCTTGGCCCTGTTCCAAAGGCTTTCAAGCCTTTTTGGCCTCCAGCGCTTGTGTATCAGGAGCTAACAGCTATCATTCTTGCAGCGCTGCGCCGCTTTCGTGGCCCAGCGCTTTTTTGTGGGCTACGCCCCTCTTCAAGTCCGGGTACCTTGGCCGTTAGGCCTCAGAGAGATCATGTCCGCTGACCTCGCCGCTCTTGTTCCGAATACCAAGTTCGAAACGGACAAAGCCGAGGCTCTGGTGCGGCTTGGTTTTCCAGCCGTTGAACCAGTGATCCCGCAGATACTTGAGTGGCTGCAGGATCTGAACTGGCCTGTTGGCGTTGTCTTTCAGCCTTTCCTGGCTGGTATTGGTGGGCCACTAGCGCCCTATGTACGAACCGTGCTTCAGGGCCAAGACGACAGCTGGAAGTACAGCTTGCTCAGCGTCGTTGTAGATCAGTCTCCCGCGCTTGCCCTCGCTTTGCGCCAAGACCTGGTGCGCGTGGCGACAAGCCCGAGCTCTGGCGAGGTAAAGGAAGAAGTCGATCAAGTTGCGATAGAGATATTGCGGGCACTCAACCGTGGCGCGGCTGAGGCCTAACCCTCCCATCGAGAGGACGCTGTCCGTTAGGAAAATATGGAAAGGGCTGTCCGATTACTAGGTTACTTTGCCGCCTGCATCGTCACGGCCCTTCCCATCGTGACTATCTCGAATTGGGTTCTCGCCTTTGCACTGACCCCAATCTCCTTCATAGTCGGACTTCTTGTAGGTGAACATCTTTACAACTACATCTGCCGGAGGTTCATACGTTGAGTCCTAACCCTGCAGTCAAGCAGACTCGCCAAAGGCGAGCTGCTTACTTTGTTCGTTAGCCGTCATGCAAGAGCTTGAGCACCTAGCACCCGTGAAGCGAGGACATTGGCTGTACGGCGGCAGCATTCCTTGCGAGGTCCGTGTTGTGCGCCATCACACGCTGTTCGGCACTGGCGACCTTGAGGACGAGCCAGAGCTTGCGCAGGACAGAGAAGTTGAGTGCTTCTATGTGCTGTACCAAACTCCTGTGGGCTCACCGAAGTGGATCGGTGGTGGTTCGGCCCTTACGCTCGTTGAGGCCGTGTCCATTGCAGAGTCAACGCTGAGCGGGGGCGTGAAGTGGGAGGCTGCATATGGCTAACCCGTCGCTCAAGCGGACGTGCCTTCGGCACGCCGCTTACCTTCAACGTTATGTCTCAAACTGACGGTCTTGATGAGTTGTCGGCTGCCCTGCAAACGGCGAGGGTTGAGCACGAGCTGTACCACGATTGCATCTGGATTACCTTGCCCAAAATGCAAGGCCATGTAGAGATCAAGTCATGGAACAACCAGAATATGGGCCGAACGGTACAGCTATCTGTGAATCGCCAGTGGTTCTCGTTAGGCTCGAATGAAGCCGACTTTGATGGCCCGCCAGAAGCGGTTATTACGCGCGTGGCCGAAAGGCTACGGGAGCGTGGGTTGTCTCTGTTTTCGTCTGAGAATGGGCGCTCGGTTGATACATAACCTGTCATTGCAGCGGACCGGCTACGCCGTCCGCTGAATTGCAACGTTAGCCTTTTCACATTCCGGCCTGCACAGCCCATGCCTTTGCAAACCACCGCCACCCGTTCAAGCGCCTGTGCGCTGGTGCGCGGTCGCCGTGGTGGGCTTCGCCTGTTGGGGCCGTTGGGCTTTCACGGCTTTGGGGGTGCTTGTGCTAGTCCACGGGGCACAAGTAGCTCTTTGTTCTGTAGCACAGTGTCTAACTCTGCGCTCAAGCGGACCCGCATTCTGCGGGCCGCTTATCTTGTCCGTTGAGCCGCATGAAAATTAGGCACGGATTACTCCTTCGGACCAGTTGCACGGTGCTGGTCGTCGTCCTGTTTGCCGCGTCCATGCACTTCATGCATCAGTCTGGCTGCGCGGCAGACCTGAAGACCGGCTCCACCGGTGATATCTCCGAAGCGCTGAGGCTTGAAAGCGGCGCAGCGGGCTACGGTTTGGCAAGCGGCACTCTGCTAGTGCTACTCGTGGCCAGCTTTGCTCGCAGCGCTCTTGGTCGAGTCGGCGTAGCAGCGGCCACGGGTCTGTTGTTCTACGCTGTCTTTCTCGCTGGAGCGTTTGAAGTTGCAGTGGAGGCCGCGAAATCATGCCTGTAGCTGCACTATCGCTCGCGTGCATGCGGCCCAACATGTCGCTGCAGCGGACGGCTTTGCCGTCGGCTGAGCTTCGACGTTAGCCGCAGAAGATGAAGCCACCCCTATTCCAGAAAATGCAGATGCAATAAGCGAGATGAAATACATCTTCAATCCTCTCTACGATCTGCATCCCCTGCTGCCGATTGTTTGGCTCTTAC
>NZ_BAABEX010000025.1:0-577 GCF_039540375.1 Acidovorax lacteus | reverse complement strand
GCCATGGCCTGGGCCACCCGCTCGTAGCGCACTTCCTTGTCCCCGCGGATGTGCAGGTCCGGCTGCGGGTCGCGCGCAGCCTCGGCCTGCAGGCGGGGCAGCAGTTCCTCGTCACTGACCTTGGACTCGTTCCAGTAGTACTGGCCGTCGGCCGCCACGCTCAGCCGCACGGTTTCAGGCTTGACGCTTTCGGGCTGGTTGGTGGCGCGGGGCAGGTCCACGTTCACCGAATGCTTCATCACCGGCACGGTGATGATGAAGATGATGAGCAGCACCAGCATGACGTCCACCAGGGGCGTCATGTTGATTTCGTTCATCACCTCGTCGTCGCTGTCCTGGGTGCCGAAGGCCATGCTCAGGCCCCCTTCTTGATCGGCAGCACCTTGGCCGCATCGCCCGGGGTGTTGCTGTTCACGCGGGCGCCGGTCACAAAGTAGGCGTGCAGGTCGTGGGCAAAGCTGTTGAGGCGGCTCAGGATGGCCTTGTTGCCGCGCAGCAGTGCGTTGTAGCCCAGCACCGCCGGAATGGCCACGGCCAGGCCCAGGGCGGTCATGATCAGCGCCTCGCCGATGGGGCC
>NZ_BAABEX010000024.1:144231-175452 GCF_039540375.1 Acidovorax lacteus | reverse complement strand
CATCGTCAGGCTCTTACAGCCCAGAAACCCCCTTCAGCTCCCAAGCTGAAGGGGGTTTTTGCTTTGCAATAGCAACAACAACCAACGAGCCGCCGCGTCAGGCCGTACCTCGCATGCAAGCGAGCCGCTTTCGCGAGAGCAACAGCTCCAAAGCTTTTGCGTCGCGTGCTCACATGCCCGAAGTGTCGCTGCACGCAGCGCACGCTTGGCAGGCGAAATCCCGCCTTCCGCCTAAGCCGTCGTGTCGGCGACGACGACGTTGATAAACGGTCTGGCTGATAGGACGAACTGACCGGACTGGCCGATGATCGGCCATTCATAATCCACCTATGCACACACGGATCGACCACTTCGCGGCGTTGTCACGGAAGTCTGTACTCAAGGGGTTCACACTCATTGAGCTCATGGTAACGATCGCCTTGATCGCGATTCTGGGTGCGCTGGCTGCCCCCAGTATCCAGCAGTTTGTTGTGCGCTCCACCATCCGCGCTGTGAGCAACGACTTTTCGCTAGCCATGCAGCGAGCCCGGACCGAAGCCATCAACCGAAATGAGTGTGTTGTCATGTGCATGTCTTCAACAGCCGGGAGTTCTTCGCCGACCTGTATCAACACCGGAAGTAACTGGGGGGTGGGTTGGATTGTGTTCAGGTATCCAGCATGCTCAACCTCCAGCGGCAACTACGCTGGTCTTCCTTCGAGCAATGCAGACATCATTCTGGCGCGCGAGGCTGTTGACCAGCGGTACCAGTTAGTGAGCCCTGGGGGATCGCCAACCCGCGCGGTAGTGTTCAATGCACGCGGCTTGCCTAGGCTTGGTACCAGTACTGCTTTCAATCTCTCGGACACAGCGTCGCCGGCGGACTTCACGTACGGCCGCACCTTTTGCCTGAACCAGCAAGGTCGCCTCCGCGTGCTGGAGCTCTTAAGCAACTGTTCTGGAGGCTGACCATGAAGAGACCTGTAAGCACTCAAGTCCGAGGCCGCCAGACTGGCGTGACCTTGATAGAGATCTTGGTTGCAGTTCTATTGTTGTCCTTCGCACTGCTTGGCATAGCAGGATTGCTCAGCACCACCACCCGCTACCAACTGGGTGTGGAGGCACGTTCGAGCGTCACGTATCTCTTCAATGACCTTACCGCGCGCATTCGAGCAAACTTTGATACGGCGACGGTTTCGGCCGCTCATTACCTCTACTCTGATAACTGGGCCGCACAACAGTCTGCAACCCTGACGGCTCCCTCTCCCTCATGCGCTGCGAGTGGAGGAAGCAATTGTTCGATGAACGAACTCGCTGCGTTTGACTTATGGGAGATGCGCAGTGCCGCAAGACGGCAGATGCCGCAAGGGGCCTTGCAAATCAGCGGCGATGCTGCGCAAGGCATGGTCGCTACCTACATGTGGTTCGACAAAGACAATACCGATACAGACGCGGTGGGCGCAGCCACCCTCAAGTCGGCACCAACGTGTGTGGCCACCATGAACGCGATAGAGCAGCAGAGCTGCTGTCCCGCTGCGGCTGCCGCACCGGCAGGGGTTCGGTGTCTCAACCTTCGATTCGTACCATGATGCCGACTCGCCTGCCTCCACCCCGTTCTGCTGCCTCGTCATACGCGCGTGGTTTCACGCTGGTTGAATTCCTTGTAGCCATGGCCATCGGTATGGCGGTTGTCATCGCTGCATCCTATGTGTACCTGGCCACGAGAAATTCCCAGCGGGTCCTGAGCGAGAAGGCTGCGATGTTCGAAAACGCGCGATTTGCGATGGAGGTCATCGGGCGCGACATCGAGAACGCGGGCTTCTACCCCGCGATTCGGGTTGGGCCCGAGCAAGTTGCAGCAGCAGAGGTCGTGGTTGATGGGTACGGCAATCCGTGTCTGGATCGAAGCGGAGCGGCGAACGGACTATGCACATTTGCGGCTCCCGCAGCGTTTACGGCACCAGTATTTGGCTGTGCTGGACAGCGTTTTGAAAGAACTGGAACAGGCGCTGGATCGGCATATGCATGCGCAGCGCACGCTGCCAGCACCCCGGCAGACGCGATTGTCATCAATTACTACACCAATGACGCCGAAGGCTTGGATGTAGGTCAGCGGGGCGACTGCCAGCGCCAGGATGTCGCTATCGATCCACTGAACGAGCCGCGTCGAAATGCGAGTCACCCCTCAGCGACGGCAGCCTCACGTCCGTTTTTGCTCCCGCGGCGACCAATGTTTGTGACGAATGCCTACACGCTTCAGTCCACAACGCTGCAGCAGGAGGGGCAAACGATCAATACGTTCAGCCTGGCATGCAATGGCAATGGAAACGACGACGCGGTCGCAACAGTCAACGTATACCAACCCATTGTGCAAGGCATTGACCAATTGCGGTTTTCGTATCTCACCCGAACGGGTACTGGAAGCACACGGTACCTGGCCACTGGGAGTGTCACCAATTGGGGCAGCGTTGTCGGAGTGCGTGTCTGCTTGATGGCCAGGTCGCTTGAGAACACCCGTCTTGAAGGTCCTGCGAGTTACACCTTGACCGACTGTGACGGAGCTGCACGCTCTTTTTCCGATGGCGTTGAGCGCCGCGTCTATACGCAGGTGTTCGCGCTGAAAAACACTCTCAATGAATGATGTCCATGATGCAACATGTGCCTAGACGGCAGCGCCGCCCGGAGCAAGGCGTCGTGCTTGTCGTCGTACTGATTTTCCTGCTGTCGCTCACTACTTTGGCGGTGTTCTCCTCCCGAAATGCCACCCTCGGCGAGCGTCAGGCGCGCAATGAAATGGAATACCAAGTCGCCCGCCAAGCTGCTGAAGCCGCACTGCGGGACGCAGAAGTTGACCTGCGGATGACCAATGGCGACGTTGCTGCGACCAATGCCATCTGCACCAGAGGTGGATTGCTTCGTACCGCGGAAGCGACGGTCTCGGACGACGGCATCGAGTTCACCGATACCTGTCTGACGGGACAGTGCCGTTTGCCGCAGGCGCGCTATGAAGTTGCGTATAGTGCTGCGACAACGACCAATCCGGGCCAGCCGTGGTGGCCCCGTACCAAAGGCGGACTCTGGAACGACAGTCTCACGACGAAGCCCTCGCGCTCTGGCGGAGCACTGAACTGTACGACCTTCACGGGCGCTGTGTCGCTGGGCGTCTTTACCGGGACTCCTGCTCTGCCGGGCGTGGCACGACAACCTGAATACCTGATTGAGTACATCAATCCCAAGCAAGACACGAATCTCCAGACCAAGGACTTTCGATGCACCAACCCCATCGGCATTGGTTCCGGGGCCACCCCCAGCAGGGCCAGTGCCGACGAGACGGCCAGTGCAGCGGCATCAAGATCGGCCACCGCTCCTTCCTGTCATCTCTTCAGAGTCACGGCTCGAGGCTTCGGTGCTTCTACTCGGTCTGCCACCATCAACACGGCGACCGTGGATGTGCCGAATGTCGAAATCGTTTTGCAGACTTACTACCACGTCCTCAAGCCCTTGGCGGCGAGGTAAGTGAGCACGAAAGGAAAAGTCACCATGAAGCTTTTCAATGCATTCCGCGTCCTGCCATTGGCAGTGGTCGCTGCAGGCGTTTTCTCCGTGTCCATGGTGAAGGCGGATCCCCCGCTCACCTCGATTCCGACCAATGCGGTTCCGCCGAACATCTCGTCGTCCAGCTCTACGCCGATGATGATGCTGGCGGCCAGCAAGGATCACTCGCTGTTTGGGCCGATGTACACCGACTTTGAAGATCTGGACAACGACGGCGTTATTGATACGACGTACAAGCCAGACTTCAAGTACTACGGGTATTTTGATGCCACCAAGTGCTACACCTATAGCTCTACCGATGGCCGCTTCAATCCAGCTGCAAGCGCCACCATCAGTGGCGGGCGCTTTGTGTGTGGCGGTACGGGTCATTGGAGTGGCAATTTCCTCAACTGGTCCACGATGAGCCGCTTGGACATCGTGCGAAAAATGCTGTACGGCGGATTTCGCTCGATCGATAACAACGGAACAACCGAGTTAATGGGCTCGCGCTTTGTTCAAGATGCGCACTCCTTTGTGAAGTATTACAAAGGCACTGACATCCGGGACTACACGCCTTTTACCCAGGCCGATCTGACCAAGACCACGGGTGCGAATGCCAACGTGTATGCGGGCTTGAGCCTTTGCGTGACCGGTTCGAGCGAGGATCCGAAGACTTCACAGCCGACTATCCGCTTGGTCAAGGGGAATGTGCGGTTCTGGTCCACGGTGGAAATCAAGCTGTGCCGGTGGCGCGATGCGCCAGACAACTACGATCAAGGTACTTTCGGCCCCAAGCTGGCCCGCTTTTACTTTGATGCCGACAAGGGCAACGGCGGCGTACGCCACGAAATCTCCATTCCATCGCGCACACAGGATGGCGCGACGTACTCTGGAATCGGGCCAGACCTGAACCTGAAGGTGCGCGTCTGTGATCCGTCGTTGCTCGGCGATGAGCGCTGCCAGCCGTTTCCTGCCACCTCTACGACCAACTTCAAGCCCTACGGCCTCCTGCAGGAGTTTGGATATGCCAAGGATACGAGCACCCTGGCCAAAACGGAGTTTGGGCTGATCACGGGAAGCTATGACCGCAAAAACACGGCGGGTGCTCTCCGAAAGAACATTCGCGATCTCGAGGATGAGATCAACCGAACCACTGGCGTGTTCTGCCACAGTCCCTCCTCGGGCTGTGCCGCCACCTTGGCCGATGGTCGGGCTACCGGCAACGGAATCATCAAGAGCTTTGACTCCATGATCCTGTTTGGGCGCTCTGGCACGAGCTATGGAGGCGCCGCTGCGCCCAGCGGATCTGGTGAAACGGATCTTCCGGCGTGGGGCAATCCCATGGGGGAAATGCTGGTGCAAGCGCTGCAGTACTACGCATTCGACGGCTCGACTCCCTCGCCCACCAACCCATCGTCTTCCACCAACGATGCAAACGCCGGACTTCCGGTCGCGACTTGGCAAGACCCTCTTGCGTCCAGCACCGCTCGCGCGCCCTTTGGCAATGCGATGTGTCGCCCATTGAATATTCTGGCGTTGTCGTCGAGTGCTTTGAGCTTTGATGGCCAAGCCGGCACACCGTTTACCACGCTGCCCAGTTCATCGGCAGGGCTTGATAGCTTTGTCAATCAGATCGGCGCTGCAGAAGGTATCCACAACACCATCCGTTCTGTGGGCTCCGTCAGCGGCAAGGGTCTCACTGCGGCCGATGACAAAAACTCCTGCTCCGCAAAGACCGTCACGTCTCTGGCCGATGTCAACGGCATCTGTCCAGAAGCGCCTGCCATGGGCGGCACGTACCAGATTGCCGGGGCTGCTCTGTATGGGAACACCACTCGGATTCGAACGCCCAGTACCCCTCCGCCCGACCTGAACAAGGTGGAGGGCGCGCTGAAGGTCAAGACCATGGCCGCGTCCCTGACGGGCGGCGCACCGCGCATCGACGTGCCGGTGCCAGGCTCCAACCCGAAGAAGTTTGTCTACATCACGCCTGAAAGTGTGCAAAACGGCGGTAATGTGTCCGCTCCCCTCACCTTTGCCTCGGTCAGCTCCGGCCCCACTTACGGCGCATTCATCGTCACGTGGAACGACCGATTGATGGGGGGGGACTATGACATGGACATCACCGGGTTCTTGCGGTACGACCTGATCGCGAACTCCAGTTCGCCTTCTGGTTGGGATATTCGTATCACCACCGACATTCCCAACGTGTGCGGCGGTGCGGCTGGGACGCATGGCTTCAGTATCGTCGGCGTCACCAGGGGGGGCACTTCAGCAGATGGCCGTTATCTGACCCATCAACATGGCGGGAGCAACTCGAACTATGTTGCGCTGACGGGCATGCCTGGTACGACCGAGCATTTGTGCGGTGACGCGACCTACCGCGCCCGGATTTTTTCCGGAGCCCGTACCTTTGGCGAAACGGTGTGCGCTGTCACTGGCGATGGCAACACTGGCGACCCGAACAATGCGACCAAACCCCGTTACTGCACGGTGAAGAACGAAGACTTCCTGGTGACGAACACCTTCAACATGGTTGGCGAGTCGGACGCTTTGATCAAAGAGCCCCTGTGGTACGCCGGAAAGTATGGCTACTTCAAGTCGAGCGTGAAAAATGCCGACGGCACCTACAGCAATGTCAGCATGCCGTCGAGTCAGCTCGATTGGGACAACTACCGCTCGGACGGCTCCATTGGCCAGGATGGCATTCCGGACGGATACTTCGCGGCCCGTCGTCCGGAACTGCTGGAGCAGCGCTTGAGAGATGCTCTTGAGCAAATCATCAACACCACGAACTCCGCGCCCGCAGTGTCGTCAGCCCAGGTGATCACGGGCGGATACAAGTACGTTGCAAGCTTCGAGCCCGCGCAAAACGCCGGCTCTCTGCTGGGCTATCAACTGCTGTCCAACGGAGCGTTCTCCGCAACACCGAGCTGGGATGCGGGTCAAAAGCTTGCTGCGACTTCGACCACCTCGAGACCCGTCATCACAAACGATGGCGTGACCGGGGTAGCGTTCTCGACGGCCACGACCTTCTCGACGGCCTACATGGCGGCGTTGCGCGGCAGTGGTGCCGGTGCGCTCACGACCACCCAGGCGGACGAGTTGATCAACTACTTGCGTGGCGACCGCAGCCGTGAAAAGCCGACCGGCATCTGGCGGACGCGCCGCGTCAGCAATATTCTGGGCTCCATCGTCAATTCGTCTCCGTGGCTGCAGTTGCGGCCGTCTGCCAAGAACATTGGGGCATTGCCCGCCAATACGCCCACCTACGCGAGCTTTGCCAATGCCAACAAGGCGCGTAGCCGGCCTCTGTGGGTGGGCTCCAACGATGGCATGCTGCACGCGTTCCAGTCGGAAGGTAGCAACGCGGGCGAGCCTATCCTGTCGTATCTGCCCTCGCCCATCGTCGGCCGCGCGCGCGTTCTCTCGCAGGACATGACGGCCATCCAGGCGGGGATGGACGGCAGCCCCTTCACGGGCGACGTGTTGCTGGGCACAGGTGGTGTGACCTCGTCTTGGAAGACCTACCTGTTCAGCAGCCTGGGGCGTGGAGGCCGTGCCTTCTTCGCGCTGGACGTGACCGATCCTTCGGCTCTTACGCAGTCCAACGCCGCGTCTATTTACAAATGGATGTTCAGCTCCGATGACGATGCCGACATGGGCTACGTGCTCGGCGATCCGAAGATGCATCCGCAGAGTAACCAGGCCATTCCGATCGCGCGCATGAACAACGGTAAATACGCCGTGCTCATGCCCAACGGGGTGGGCTCGGTCAACGGTCGCAGCTTCCTGTACATCCTGTTCGTCGATGGGCCGAGTGGATCCAATGGCACGTGGGTGTCGGGTACCGACTATGTGAAGATCGCGACGGACACCGTGGGCGGTGGCGGCTTGATGGGCGTCAACTGGGCCGACTTGGACGGCAACGGTACGGCAGATGTTGTCTATGGCACCGACCTGCAAGGCCGACTCTGGAAGTTCGATGTTCGGGCTGCGGCGACTGCTTCGTGGGGATCCGCGTACACCGTGCCCAGCACCACGACGCCTGCGCCCATGTTCGAGGCCAAGTCCGGCACCCAGGCACTTTCGATCTCGGCCGCGCCAGCCCTGTCGTTCCCGGACTTTGGTGGTGTGATGATCGCCTTCGGAACCGGCAAGTCCATCAATGCCGGAGATTTCCCGGACGCGACCAAGACACAGCGCTTCTACAGCATCTACGACAAGGCGAACTGGGCCACAGCATCACCGGTCAACAGCAATCTGTCCACGCTGCTGCAGCGCACTCTCGTACGGACGTCTGATGGCTCTGTGTATGTGAGTGTTGGCGCAACGGCATTCAACAAGGACACCCACGACGGTTGGTATTTCAACTTCGTGCCCTTGTCCAGCTCGACCTCGCTCAACAACGAAATGGTGCTGACCACCGCCGAGAATCGCTTCGGTACGCTGTTCTTCACGTCGGTTCGACCCTCTGCGGCTT
Organism: Acidovorax lacteus; assembly: GCF_039540375.1. Taxonomy (NCBI): domain Bacteria; kingdom Pseudomonadati; phylum Pseudomonadota; class Betaproteobacteria; order Burkholderiales; family Comamonadaceae; genus Acidovorax; species Acidovorax lacteus. The sequence goes on along the minus strand of NZ_BAABEX010000024.1, from coordinate 167,457 downwards.
CTTCCAATAGCTGTTTCTCGGCGCCGGATGGCGCGTTGTATGCCCTCGACCCTGTTTCCGGTACCCCCCGTTCGAGCATCCTCGGCACCGTCGACGTGGTGGTGGGCAGCGTGACGGTCAAGGTCAACAAGGTGGGACAGAATGTGGCCGACCAGAAGGTGGTGCCGGGCCTCAAGGTGCTGGGCAACGGCAAGAAGGGTACGATCACAGCAATTGGGCAGAATACCGACGCGTCGCTGGCTGAGGTGTGGCGCGCGGTGCGACGCCAGTGGCGCGAAGTGCCGAACACCCGGACGTTTGACTGAACGTTTCAGGGGATCAACAAGAAGGTCGTTTTATGCAACGCAAGCAACTGGGTTTTACGCTGATCGAGGTCATGATCGCGGTCGCTATTGTTGCCGTCCTGGCCAGCATTGCCGTGCCCAACTACACCGAGCATGTAGCGCGCGGGCGGCGTGCAGACGCTCAAACCCAGTTGTTGGCGGCGCAGCAATGGATGGAGCGTCTCTACAGCGAAAGCTATCGCTACGACCAGACGGCCAGTGGCACCGCGGTGGGCACTGTGTTTGCGAGCCAGCCCTTCCGGACCTCGCCGCGCCCCGGTGAGGGCGGTGTGGCGTACAACCTTTCGGTGAACGCCGCGCGCAACACGTACACCTTGACTGCGTCGCGTGCCGGAGTTGCGATCTCTGACAAGTGCGGCAACTTCACGTTGACGAACACCGGGCAGAAGTCCATCGCCTCGGGCACCTTCAACTCGTCCAAGTATTCCACCGTGGACGCAGCCGTCCGGGACTGCTGGCGTTGACACTCGCAGACGTCGCGGTGCTGCTGGTCGGTCGGGGTCAAGGCCGGTAGGCCGCGGCCCGACCGCTGTGTACGGGCCTTGGCTGCGCAGGCGTGCCGGCCGATCCTCGCTTTCTGTGAGGCCTTTTGCATCCGCCCTGCGGCACTCTGCCGTCAGCCACCAGACCGGGTGCGTGGCTCGGCTTTTCTAGCCACGCGGGGCGCGGCCTTGGCACTCCGGACGCCGCAACCCTGTCAGGCGCGCTGCCGGGTCCCTTTCGCAAACACCGCCAGTTCGCCAGGTGCCAGCGCCTGCCATGGCTCATTGGTCGTCAGAGGCGCCGTGACGACGACCGCCACCTGGTCATCCGGGGCGGTCTGTTGAGCAAAGTCCACGCTCATGTCGTCGTCTGAGAGATGGGCTTTGCCAAACGGATGGCGACGCTCGATGTAGTGCAGCGCCGTGCTGGCATGGGCCCACAGCGTGTCGCCGTTGGACAGCAGGAAGTTGAACGTGCCGTGGGGCGCGATGCGCTGGGCCAGTTCGCGCAGGGTGCGCGTGAGTTCCTGCCGGTCTGGCACGCCCGCGTGCGACTTCCACAACTCCTGCAGGATCCAGCAGAACGCATGCTCGCTGTCGGTCTGGCCAACGGGGCGGTAATGCGCATGCAGGCGTGGGCGAAAGTCCTTGAGATCTCCGTTGTGTGCGAACACCCAATAGCGGCCCCACAGCTCGCGCACAAACGGGTGGCAGTTGGCGAGTTGTACCGTGCCCTGCGTGGCCTTGCGGATGTGCGCGATGACGTTCTCGCTGCGGATCGGATACTCCCGAATCAGATCGGCAATCGGCGAATCCACAGCGCGGCCGTGGTCCACAAAATGGCGCACGCCGAGCCCTTCGAAGAACGCAATCCCCCAGCCGTCCGTGTGATCGCCCGTACGCCCTGCGCGTTGCGCAAAGCCGCTGAAGCTGAAGCGGATGTCGGTCGGCGTGTTGCAGTTCATGCCCAGCAGCTGGCACATGCGGTGTCTCCTCATGGCGCTTGCAATGGGCAAGCGCTTGCCTCGACATTGTCCATCCTGCGTGCCGCAGGTCGCGCCAACGCTCGTTGTAGCTGTTGGCGGAATGGGCGGAATGGGCGGAATGTGTGTTGGCACAAGCGTCTGGACTCTCTTGCTATATAAGTAATAGCAATAGATCCAGTCTGGAAAAGCACAAGCCATCGATTGGATCCAGAGCCCGTGGCCGACGCCGGATACGCGATGTCGTGGGCAGCGGATGGGCCCGGGTGATTACATGGGGCCCTGCTTGCCGTGTGGGGCCTTATGGCCGCGCGGCAGAGACCGCATCCGTGCGTCGGATGTACTCTGGTGCCGTGCCGTGCCGTGCCGTGCCGTGCCGTGCCGCCTGAGCCGCAGCCCGGTAGCACCCAAGGCGCTGGCCCCGGGCGCACTGCAGACCGGCCATGCTGGTGGTGGTGTTCCGGGCAGTCGCGCCATCACCGAAACGGGGAGCCAGGCCACTGTGGGCAAGGCCTTCGCTGATCGCCGCGCAGGGGCCCGCCAGGCCCGGGCTGCGCGCGCTCCACATGGTTCGCCGATTTAGGCCGCCTGGTTGCCAGACGGTAGCGTCGGGCGCAGCTGGCGCGCTGCCAGCAGGGCCAGCAGGCACAGCGCCGTGAGCATCGCGAACGTCTCGCCGAACGCCGCAAGGCGCGCGGTGTCGTTGTGGCCCGTTGCCGCGGCCAGCGCAGCGCCGTGTGCCGACAGCCGCCATTCGAGCACCACACCGCACAGGCTCACGCCTGCGGCACCGCCGAGCATGCGGATGAAGCTGATCGCGCTGGAGCCTTGCGACACGAGGCTGCGGTCCAGCGGTCGCATGGCGCCCAGGTTGAGCGAGGGGAGGATGAAGCCCAGCCCGATGCGGCCGATGATGGTGAACAGCACCAGCCACAGCAATGGCGACGACGGCCGCAGCGTGAGCATGAGCCCGAACGACAGCGCCAGCAGCGCGAGACCTGTCATCACCAGCCGGTGGGTGGGCTGCCGGTCTGCCAGCCGCCCTGCGACTGGAATGGTGGCCGCCAGCACGATGCCTGCCGGCAGCATGATGGTGCCCACGTGCGAGGCCGAGAGCTGCAGGCCCATCTGTAAAAACACGGGCACCAGGTAGGTGGAGCCGAACAGCGCAGTGCCATAGATGAAGGCCACCACGCTGCCCATGGCGAATGCGCGCACCTTGAACAGCCGCAGGTCCATCAGCGGCGTGCGGCCTGTGCGTTGGCGGTGGCGCTGCCAGGCCACAAACGCCATGCCGCAGAGCAGCGCGGCCCCCAGCAGGCCCGCCCCCCCGGCAACGGGCCCTGCGTGCAGCGCCACCAGTCCGTTGAGCAGGCACAAGGTGCCCGCAGTGCCCAGGGCCAAGCCGCGCCAGTCCAGTGCTGCGCCCTCGCTGCCGGCGGCGGCACCGCCCGGAGCCGTCACTGGCACATAGCGCCGCGCCAGCCACAGCGACGCCAGGCAGAACGGCACCACCATGAAGAAGATCGAGCGCCAGCCAAACCAGTCCACCAGCAGACCGCCGATGCTGGGCCCGAGCGCCGGTGCCAGCACCGCGCCCATGCCGAAGATGCCGCTCGCGCGCCCTTGCTCGTGGGGCTGGAAGGCGTAGAGGATGATGATGGCCGGAATCGGCTGGACCACGCCGGCCGCCAGCCCTTCGACCACGCGGGCCAAAAGCACGCCCGCAAATGAATCGGCCAGGCCGCCGCCGATGCCGCCCGCCAGCAGCGCCAGCATGGCGCCGGTGTAGGTGCGGCGGTAGCCAAAGCGTGACAGCAGCCAGGGTGTAGTCAGCATGGCCACCGTGGTGGCCACCATGAAGCCGGAGGTGACCCACTGGGCGCGCTCCTGCCCCAGGGTGAAGTGGTGGCTCATGTCGGGAATGGCCACATTCACGATGGTCGAGGACATGATCGAGGCCATGGTCCCGACCATCACCGCCAGCAGCAAGAGCCAGCGGTAGCGCTCGCCGTGTTGCGCCCGCAGCGCGGCGGCGGAGCCCGGTGGGTGGGTCACCGCAGGACGATCAACTGCGCTCCGACCAGAGCTTGCCACCCGTGGCCCAGTTCTCGCGCTTCACGTCGGTGATCAGCACGTCCACCGAATCGGGCGAGCCGCCCAGCACCTCTACCGATACGCGGGTGATTTCTTCGACGAGCTTCTTCTTTTGCTCCAGCGTGCGGCCTTCGAGCATTTCGACGTGGTAGGTGGGCATGGGATCTCCTGGGGTGCCAACAAAAAGGGAAGCAGAAATCATATCGGCGCCCGCACAGGCCGTGCTCGGCGGTGTGCCCTGCAGCGGCCCGCGGGGCGCGCGGGTGCGCGGGGTCGTGCACAGTGCGACGGCGAAGCCTTCCGCACTGCCGCCGGGGGGGCCTGCGCTCAGCCGGGCGCCGCTGCCCCGGCAGATTGCGCTTGCCCGCAGGCGGCGCACACGCAGCGCAGGCCACGGTCTGCGGCCGGGATGCGCGCCAGCGCGGCCGGGTCCAGCGTTGCCTGCATGCACCAGCAGCTCTCAGGCGGCTGGCCGGCCGCCATGGCACAGCCATTGGGGCCGCCGCACAGCGGGCAACGTTCGGGCGGGGCGGTGGGCGCAGAGCCGGGGGGCAAGGCAGGGGGCGCGTGCATGCGCCGATGGTGGCACAAAGCCTTGTAACGCGACTCGGGGCAGCACTGCGGTCGCATCGTGCGGCGGGCGCAGTCTGCGCCCCAGCGCCTGCGATAGACCCAGGCCCGGAAATGCGCTGCGTGCAGAACGCGCCATGCAAAAAGGCCCCTTGCGGGGCCCCTGGGAGATGGGGCGGCCCATGCCGCCCGCTGCGCTGCGCGCCCTCAGGCCGCCGCAGCCGCCTTGACCTTCAGGCGCCAGGCGTGCAGCAGCGGCTCGGTGTAGCCGCTGGGCTGCTCCTTGCCCTTGAACACCAGGTCGCAAGCGGCCTGGTAGGCCATGCTGCTGGCAAAGCGGCCGGCCATGGGCTGGTACAGCGCGTCGCCCGCGTTCTGCTGGTCCACCTTGGCGGCCATGCGCTCGAAGGTTTCGCGCACCTGGGCTTCGGTGACCACGCCGTGGTGCAGCCAGTTGGCCATGTGCTGGCTGCTGATGCGCAGCGTGGCGCGGTCTTCCATCAGGCCCACGTCGTTGATGTCGGGCACCTTGGAGCAGCCCACGCCCTGGTCCACCCAGCGCACCACGTAGCCCAGGATGCCCTGCGCGTTGTTGTCCAGCTCTTGCTGCTTTTCGGCGGCTGTCCAGTTCGGCGTGGCCGTCACGGGCACGGTGAGCAGGCCGGTCAGCAGGTTGTCGCGCTCGGCGTTGGCATCGATCTTTTCCAGGTCGGCCTGGATCTGGGCCACGTTGACCTGGTGGTAGTGCAGCGCGTGCAGCGTGGCGCCCGTGGGGCTGGGCACCCAGGCGGTGTTGGCGCCGGCCTTGGGGTGGCCGATCTTCTGCTTGAGCATTTCGGCCATCAGGTCGGGCATGGCCCACATGCCCTTGCCGATCTGTGCCTTGCCGCGCAGGCCGCACGACAGGCCCACGAGCACGTTGTTGCGCTCGTACGCCTGGATCCAGGCGCTGGTCTTCATGTCGCCCTTGCGGATCATCGGACCGGCCAGCATGGCGGTGTGCATTTCGTCGCCCGTGCGGTCGAGGAAGCCGGTGTTGATGAACGCCACGCGGCTCGATGCGGCGGCAATGCAGGCCTTGAGGTTGACGGAGGTGCGGCGCTCCTCGTCCATGATGCCCAGCTTCACGGTGCTGTCGGGCAGGCCCAGCAGCTTTTCGGCGCGGCCGAACAGCTCGGCGGCAAAGCCCACTTCGGCCGGGCCGTGCATCTTGGGCTTGACGATGTAGACGCTGCCCTTGCGGCTGTTGCGAATGCCGTTGGCGCCGTGGCCTTGCAGGTCGTGCAGGGCAATCGCCGTGGTCACCACCGCGTCCATGATGCCTTCCGGAATCTCGCGCACCTGGCCCTGGGCGTCGGTCCAGAGGATGGCCGGGTTGGTCATCAGGTGGCCCACATTGCGCAGGAACATCAGCGACCGACCATGCAGGCGCAGCGTGCCACCGTTCGGGGCGGTGTAGACGCGGTCGGGGTTCAGGCCGCGGGTGAGCTGCTTACCGCCTTTTTCAAAGGTTTCGACCAGCGTGCCCTGGATGATGCCCAGCCAGTTGCTGTAGCCCAGCACCTTGTCCTCGGCGTCCACGGCGGCCACCGAGTCTTCGAGGTCGAGGATGGTCGACAGCGCGGCTTCAAGCACCACGTCGCTCACGCCAGCGGCATCGCTCTGGCCGATGGGCGTGGCGCGGTTGATCTGGATGTCGATGTGCAGGCCGTGGTGCTGCAGCAGCACCGACGAGGGCGCAGCCGCATCGCCCTGGTAGCCCTTGAACTGGGCCGGGTCCTTCAGGCCCGTGGTGGCACCGCCCTGCAAGGCCACCACGAGCTGGCCGCCTTCCACGCGGTAGCCGGTCGCGTCCTTGTGCGAGCCGCTGGCCAGCGGCGCGTGGTCGTCCAGCACCTGGCGGGCAAAGGCAATCACCTTGGCGCCGCGCACCGGGTTGTAGCCTTTGCCTTTCTCAGCGCCATCGGCCTCGGGGATCACGTCGGTGCCGTACAGCGCGTCGTACAGGCTGCCCCAGCGCGCGTTGGCGGCATTCAGCGCATAGCGCGCGTTCAGGATCGGCACCACCAGCTGCGGGCCGGCCTGGGTGGCCAGCTCGTCGTCCACGTTGGCGGTGGTGGCCTTCACGTCGGCCGGCTGGGGCACGAGGTAGCCGATCTTTTCCAGAAAGCTGCGGTAGGCCACCATGTTCTGGATGGGGCCGGGGTTGGCCTTGTGCCAGGTGTCCAGCTCGGTCTGCAGGCGGTCGCGCTCGGCCAGCAGGGCGATGTTGCGCGGGGCCAGTTCGGAGACGATGGCGTCAAAGCCCTTCCAGAAGGCCTCGCTGGCCACGCCGGTGCCCGGCAGCACGCGGTCTTCAACAAAGCGGTAGAGCGAGGTGGCCACCTGAAGGCCGTGGACGGTGGTGCGTGCGGTCATGGCAGTGTGCAAAGAAAAGCGGGCGCAGGCCCGAAGGGTGAACAAGACCCGCGGGCGCTGCCCGGCAGGGCCGGGCGGGCGCGCCACGGGGACGCTGGAGGCCACTGTATTGCAAATCTGCACGGCCATAAATGCCGCGAAATGCGCGAAACCCGTGACTTTTGCGCAAAGATCAAGCGCCGCTCGCGCTGCCAAGGCGTGCCGGGGCGCTTGCCGCTGCGCGGTCTGCGGGGCGCTTTCCGCTGCTGTGGGACCCCAGTCGCTATGATTTTGATAGCTGCTCGTGCTTGGTTTTCAAGCACGAGCAGTCGATTTGGCTCAGAGCCCCTGCGGCTGGGCGGGCGTGGCCTGGCGCTGCTGCGGGCGGGGCCCATGCCGCGTACGCCTGGCACGGCCCGCGCCGGGCGCGCGGTCGGTGTCCCTGCGTCGCGTCCGCATAATCAGGCCATGGACAAACTCAAGGCCTTCGAGTCGTTTGTGTCGGTGGCCACGCGCGGCAGCCTCACCGCCGCTGCCAAGGCCGAGGGGGTGGCGCCCGCCATCATGGGCCGGCGGCTCGATGCGCTGGAAGAGCACCTGGGCGTGAAGCTGCTGGTGCGCACCACGCGGCGCATCACGCTCACGCACGAGGGCAGCGCGTTCCTGGAAGACTGCCAGCGCCTGCTGGCCGACGTGGCCAATGCCGAGGCCAGCGTGTCCGAAGGCGGCGTCAAGGCCACGGGGCACCTGCGCATCACCGCGCCCGCGGGCTTCGGGCGGCGGCACGTGGCCCCGCTGGTGCCGCGCTTTCGCAGCGCGCACCCCGACGTGACGATTTCGCTCAACCTCAGCGACCGCGTGGTCGATCTCGCCGGCGAGGGCTTCGACTGCGCCGTGCGCGTGGGCGACCTGCCCGACTCGTCGCTGGTGAGCGTGCGCATTGCCGACAACCGCCGCCTGTGTGTGGCCACGCCCGACTACCTGCGCCGCCACGGCACGCCGCGCCACCCGGGCGAGCTGACGGGGCACGACTGCCTGACGCTGTCGAGCGAGGCCTCGCAGACGCGCGGCTGGGCGTTTCGTATGCCCGTGGCGGGCGGTGGGTTTGAGGTGGTGCACTTCAAGCCCGGCGGCCCGCTCGACTGCTCGGACGGCCAGGTGCTCTACGACTGGTGCCTGGGCGGCTGGGGCATCGCCTGGCGCAGCACCTGGGAGGTTGAAGCCGACATCGCGGCCGGTCGGTTGGTGGAGGTGCTGGGCGACTTTGCCGCCCCACCCAACGGCATTTACGCGGTGTTTCCGCAGCGCAAGCATCTGCCGCTGCGCGTGCGGCTGTGGATCGACTTCCTCAAGCACAATTACAGCCAGCCCGGTTTCTGGCAATCGGGCCCCCGCAAGGAGACCCCGTGACCCTCGAAGCCGTCCTCGCCGCGCTGCACCTGCTGGCCATCCTCACGCTGGTGGTGTTCCTCACCAGCCAGGCGGCGTTGTGCCGCAGCGAATGGATGAACGCCGCCGTGGTCGAGCGCCTCGCGCGGCTCGACATCCTCTACGGCGTGGCGGCGGTGCTGGTGCTGCTCAGCGGCCTGGCGCGGCTGTACTGGGGCGTCAAGGGGCCGGGCTGGTATGTGTCGCAGCCGCTGTTCCACCTCAAGATGACCCTGTTCGTCGTCATGGGGCTGCTGTCCATCTGGCCCACGCTGGTGTTTCGCCGCTGGCGCAAGGCGCTGCGCGCAGGCGGCAGCCTGCCCGCGCCCGAGCAGGTGGCCAAGGTGCGCCGCGCGGTCATGGTGCAGTCGCACCTGCTGCCGGTGGTGGCCGTCATCGCGGTGTTCTGGGCGCGCGGCTGGTAAGGCGCGGCCCCGCGGCCGGGGCCCCGTAAAATCCGCCGATGCTCTCCGTCAAACAGGAATTGCTCGCCGCGCTTGCAGGCGAGCTGGAAAAATTGTCGCCCGGCGCTGCCGGGCGTGCCGCTTTTGAATCGCCCAAGGTGGCTGCGCACGGCGACTTTGCCTGCACCGCCGCCATGCAGTTGGCCAAGGCGCTCAAGCAGAACCCGCGCGCGCTGGCCGAGTCGCTGCAGGCCGCGCTGATGCAGACCCCGGCCTTTGCGCGCTGGGTGCAGGCGCTGGAGATTGCCGGGCCCGGCTTCCTCAACATCCGCCTGCAACCCGCGGCCAAGCAGCAGGTGGTGCGCGAAGTGCTGCAGGCCCGCGAGGCCTTCGGCCAGCAACCGGCGCGCGGCGAGCGCGTGCTGGTCGAGTTCGTCTCGGCCAACCCCACGGGCCCGCTGCACGTGGGCCACGGCCGCCAGGCCGCGCTGGGCGACGCCATCTGCAACCTGTTCGCCACACAGGGCTGGCAGGTGCACCGCGAGTTCTATTACAACGACGCGGGCGTGCAGATCGACACGCTCACCAAAAGCACGCAACTGCGCGCCAAGGGCTTCAAGCCGGGCGACGACTGCTGGCCCACCGATCCGGACAACCCGGCCAGCAAGGCGTTCTACAACGGCGACTACATCCAGGACATTGCCGACGCGTTCCTGGCCAAGGCCACGGTCAAAGCCGATGACCGCGAATTCACGGCCAATGGCGATGTGGACGATGAGGGCAACATCCGCCAGTTTGCGGTGGCCTACCTGCGCAACGAGCAGGACAAAGACTTGCAGGCCTTCAACCTGCGCTTTGACCAGTACTACCTCGAATCCAGCCTGTACACCAGCGGCCGCGTGGAAGCCGCAGTAAACAAGCTGATCGCCAACGGCAAGACCTACGAGCAGGACGGCGCGCTCTGGCTCAAGAGCACCGAGTACGGCGACGACAAGGACCGCGTGATGCGCAAGTCCGACGGCACCTACACCTACTTCGTGCCCGACGTGGCCTACCACATCACCAAGTGGGAGCGCGGTTTTGCCAAGGTCGTCAACATCCAGGGCACGGACCACCACGGCACCATCGCGCGCGTGCGCGCCGGCCTGCAGGCGGCCGATGTGGGCATTCCTGAGGGCTACCCCGACTACGTGCTGCACACCATGGTGCGCGTGGTGCGCAACGGTGAAGAGGTCAAGATCAGCAAGCGCGCGGGCAGCTATGTGACGCTGCGCGATCTGATCGAATGGACGAGCAAGGACGCGGTGCGCTTCTTCCTGCTCTCGCGCAAGCCCGACACCGAGTACACCTTCGACGTGGACTTGGCTGTGGCCCAGAACAACGACAACCCGGTGTACTACGTGCAGTACGCGCATGCGCGCATCTGCTCGGTGCTGCGTTCGTGGCAAGAGTCGGGCGGCAGCGACGTGGCCGCGCTGCAGGACGTGGACCTGTCGGCGCTCGATGGCTCGCAGGCCCAGGCGCTGATGCTGCTGCTGGCCAAGTACCCCGACATGCTCACCGCCGCCTGCGAAGGCGCCGCGCCGCACGACGTCACCTTCTACCTGCGCGACCTGGCCTCGGCGTACCACAGCTACTACGACGCCGAGCGCATTCTGGTGGACGACGAGCGCGTGCGCCTGGCGCGTCTGGCCCTGGTCGCCGCCACGGCCCAGGTATTGCACAATGGCCTCGCCGTGCTGGGGGTGTCGGCCCCGGTGCGTATGTAAGCAGCAAGCAGCACCACCATGAAACTTCGTCAGCGCGGCGGCACCATCCTTGGCTTCATCCTGGGCGTCATCGTCGGTCTGGGCGCGGCCCTGGCCGTAGCCGTTTACGTCACCAAAGTGCCTGTGCCCTTCCTGAACAAGGGTGGCTCGCGCACGCCCGACCAGGATGCGGCCGAGGCCGAAAAGAACCGCAATTGGGATCCGAACGCTCCGCTGTACGGCAAGAACCCGGCCCGCCCGGTCACGCCGGCGGTTCCAGCGTCTGCGCCCGATGCGGCAGCCAGTGCGGCCACGGCCCCGGCGTCCGCCCCCAAGCCTGCTGCCAGCAAGGCAGAGACCAAGCTCGACGGCAAGAGCGCCGATCCGCTGGGCGACCTGGCCAACGCCAAGGCCGCAGCAGCGGGCACGGTGGACCCGTTCGAGTACTTCGTCCAGGCGGGTGCCTTCCGCACCCAGGCCGACGCTGACGCGCAGCGTGCCAAGCTGGCCATGATGGGCTGGGAGGCCCGGGTGAGCGAGCGCGAACAGAACGGTCGTCCCGTGTTCCGCGTGCGTGTGGGCCCGTTTGCCAAGCGCGACGATGCCGAGCAGCTCAAGGAAAAGCTCACCGACGCCGGGGTGGACAGCACCCTGGTGCGCGTGCAGCGCTGAGCCCGTTCTGAACTTTTTTGCCAGCCCGGGCTCCATCGCCTGACCGATCACAAGGAGTGTCCCCTGTCATGAAACGCCGTGAGTTTTCCGCGTCTGCTGCCTCTGCCGTTGCAGCCACCGCCCTGGGCCTGCCGCTGGCCACGCCCGCCTTTGCACAGGCCCGCCAGTTCAAGGAAGGCAAGGACTACCAGCGCCTGGCCAAGCCCCTCACGCCCGATGCACCGGCCGGCAAGATCGATGTGATCGAGTTCTTCTGGTACAGCTGCCCGCACTGCAACAGCTTCGAGCCCGCACTGGAGGCCTGGATCAAGAGCGCTCCCAAGGATCTGAGCATCCGCCGCATCCCGGTGGCGTTCAACGCGAGCTTCGTGCCGCAGCAAAAGCTGTACTTCACCCTCGAAGGCATGGGCAAGCTGGGCGATCTGCACGCCAAGGTGTTCCGTGCCATCCACGTCGAAAAGCAGAAGCTCGCCCGCGACGAGGAGATCTTCGCCTGGGTGGCGACCCAGGGCGTGGATGCCAACAAGTTCAAGGAGGTGTACAACTCCTTCACGGTCTCCAACCAGGTGCGTCGCGCGGGCCAGTTGCAAGAGGGCTATGCCATTGAAGGCGTGCCGTCGATGGGCGTGGCAGGCCGCTACTACACCGATGGCACCATGGCTGGCAACATGCAACAGGTGCTGCAGGTCGTGGAGCACCTCGCAGCACTGGTGCGCAAGGGCTGAGCGCCCGGCGGGCCTGGCCCGTTGCTTGGCATCCGAGCCCGCTTGTGCGGGCTTTTTTCATGGCGCGCGGCTGGCCGTGGCTACAATGGTTTGCAAGATTCGTGCCCCATGAACCATACCCTTCGCCCGCTCGTTTTCCTTCTGGCCGTGCTGTGCAGCACCGGCGTGGTCCACGCCGAAAAGGCCGACCGCAGCAAGCCCATGAACATCGAGGCCGACAGCCTGCGGCATGACGAGGTCAAGCAGACCAGCGTGTTCTCGGGCCGCGTGGTCATGACCAAGGGCAGCATCGTGCTGCGCGGCGCGCGGCTCGATGTGCGCCAGGACGCCGACGGCTACCAGCATGGCGTGGTCACGGCCGAGCCAGGCAAGCGCGCGTTTTTCCGCCAGAAGCGCGACACCCCGGCGGGCGCGCCTGAGGAGTTCATCGAGGGCGAGGGCGAAGTCATCGAATACGACGGCCGCACGGACAACGTGCGTTTCATCACGCGGGCCGAGCTGCGGCGCTACCGCGATTCGGTGCTGAGCGACGAGATCACCGGCGCGCAGATCGTCTACAACAACCTCACCGACGTGTTCACTGTGGACGGCCAGCGTCCTGGCGGCGCTGGCGCGGCGGCTGCGCCCGGCAGCACCGGTCGCGTGCGGGCCGTGCTCTCGCCCAAGGAGAAGGTTCCGGCGGCGGCCGAGACGCCCGCGTCGGCCCCCGCGACCGGCCTGCGCCCCAGCACCACGCTGGGCGGCAGCCGGTGAGCGCGATGGCCGAAGTCGGCCGCTCCGCAGCCCCCGCACCCGACGGCAGCCGTCTGGAGGTGCGGCATCTGCAGAAGTCCTATGGCAGCCGCAAGGTGGTTCAGGATGTGTCGCTCACCGTTGAAAAAGGCGAGGTCGTCGGCCTGCTGGGCCCCAATGGTGCGGGCAAGACCACGTCGTTCTACATGATCGTGGGGCTGGTGCGCAGCGACGGAGGCGACATCCGCATCGACGGCCAGTCGGTTGCGCGCATGCCCATTCACCGGCGCTCGCGCCTGGGGCTGTCGTACCTGCCGCAGGAAGCGTCGATCTTCCGCAAGCTCACGGTGGAAGAAAACGTGCGTGCCGTGCTTGAACTGCAGCGCGGCGACGACGGCAAACCCCTGCCGCCCGCCCAGATCGAAGAGCGGCTCTCGGCCTTGCTGCAGGAGCTGCGCGTCGAGCACCTGCGTGCATCGCCCGCGCTGGCCCTGTCGGGCGGCGAGCGCCGCCGCGTCGAGATCGCCCGTGCCCTGGCCACGCAGCCGCGCTTCATCCTGCTGGACGAACCCTTTGCCGGCATTGACCCGATTGCGGTCATCGAGATCCAGCGCATCATTGGTTTCCTCAAAGCCCGGGGCATCGGGGTGCTGATCACGGACCACAACGTGCGCGAAACCCTGGGCATCTGCGACCACGCCTTCATCATCAGCGAAGGCAAGGTACTGGCGCAGGGCACGCCCTCGGAGATCGTGGACAACGCCGAGGTGCGCCGGGTGTACCTGGGCGAACACTTCCGGATGTAGCCGTGGCGGTGCTGTTTCTGACGATGCGCTGTGCGCAGCCGACCGGCCAGACGCGCGCGCCTGGCAGCGGCCGGTGGCGATTCGGGGGCCGCGCAGCGGCCGCGTGGGTGTGATGAAGCCCGGTCTGTCGCTGCGCGTCTCGCAGCATCTCGCGCTCACGCCGCAGTTGCAGCAGTCGATCCGGCTGCTGCAGCTGTCCACGCTGGAGCTGTCGCAAGAAGTCGAGCAGATGCTCGACGACAACCCGTTCCTGGAGCGCACCGCCGACGAGGCTGTGCGCGAAGATTTCGGCATGGCCGAGGCCGATGCCCCTGCGCAGACCGACGACTACGCGGCCGACGAAGCCGCACGCGTGGCCCCGGCGCTGGAGACCGGCGAGCGCCTTGCCGACAGCGCCACGCCCAGCGAAGGCGCTGAGCCCCCCTTGGGCGACACCGCGCCCGACTGGGAGGGCGATGGCAGCGTGGAATGGTCGGCCAACGACACCGAGTGGGGCGGTGACGCCCCTGCGCGCCAGCGCAATGGCGGCGAAGAGGACGAGACAGACGCCACCGACCTGGCCCATGCGCACGAGTCGCTCACCGACTTTCTGCATCGGCAGGCGCTGGCCCTGCGCCTGAATGAGGTGGACCGCGCCGCATTGCGCTTTCTCATCGAATCGCTGACTGACGACGGCTACCTGGAAGACCCGCTCGAAGACCTAGCCCGGGGTTTGGCGGGCGATGACGATCTGGAGCAGCTCGAAGAGCTGGTGCACCGCTTCACCGTGGCCCTTCGCCTGCTGCAAAGCCTGGAGCCGGTGGGCGTGGGGGCGCGCAACCTGGCCGAATGCCTGCGCCTGCAGCTTTCAGCCCTGGCAGCCGACGAGGACGACGACACCGATCCTGCCGTGGTGCGTGCGGCCTTGTGCATTTGCGACCAGCCGCTGGAGCAGCTGGCACGCCGCGATGTGCGGCGGCTCACGCAGGCCACGGGCGAGGGCGAAGAGCGCACGCGCGCCGCCATGGCGCTGATCGCACGGCTGGAGCCGCGCCCGGGCCGCCGCTTTGCCGATGTGGAGCGGCATGTGGTGGTACCCGATGTGATCGTGCGCAAGGCGGCCCGCAGCCGCGAGGGGCAGCCCCAGTTTGTGGTGCAGCTCAACCCGGATGTGATGCCGCGCCTGCGCGTGCACGACGTGTACGCGGGCGCGCTGCGCGGCCACCGCGGCGGCGAAGGCCACCAGGCGCTCCAGCAGCGGCTGCAAGAGGCGCGCTGGTTCATCAAGAACATCCAGCAGCGCTTCGACACCATCCTGCGCGTGTCGCGCGCCATCGTGGATCGCCAGCGCGCGTTCTTCGTGCATGGCGAGCTGGCCATGCGCCCGCTGGTGCTGCGTGACATTGCCGACGAGCTGGGCCTGCATGAATCCACCATCAGCCGCGTGACCACGGCCAAGTACATGGCCACGCCCATCGGCACTTTCGAGCTCAAGTACTTCTTTGGCTCGGGCCTGGGCACTGAGACCGGCGGCAACGCATCGAGCACCGCCGTGCGCGCGCTGATCAAGCAGTTTGTGGCGGCCGAAAGCCCGGCCAAGCCCTTGTCGGACAGCCAGATCGCCGAGATGCTCAAGGAGCAGGGCATCGAATGCGCGCGCCGCACGGTGGCCAAATACCGCGAGGCGCTGAAGATCGCGCCTGCCAACTTGCGCAAGGCGCTCTGAGAGGGCCCCGCGTGGCGCGGCCTACGGGTGGGGCTGTACCGCCCGCGCGCCTCAGCCCGCGCCGCCCGCGGCCTCGCGCTGCTCCTGCTGTTCCCGAAACGCGCGCGCACGCCCGAAGTGTCCGCAGCCAATGAAGGGCGCAGGCGGGCGCAGTGCCGACAGCGGCGACGGGTGGTTGGCCGTGAGCACCAGATGGCGCTGGTGGTCGATGAGCGGGCGCTTGCTCTGCGCGTGCGAGCCCCACAGCATGAACACCACCGGGCGTGGGCCCTGGGCCACGTGGCGAATCACGGCGTCGGTCAGCACCTCCCAGCCGCGGCCGGCATGGCTGGCGGGCTGGGCTTCTTCCACGGTGAGGCAGGTGTTGAGCAGCAGCACCCCGTTGCGCGCCCATTTGACGAGGCTGCCGCCGGGCTCGGGCCAGGCGGGCGGGGGTGTGCCCAGGTCGCGCTGCAGCTCTTTGAAGATGTTGCGCAGCGAGGGTGGCAGCGGCACGCCGGGTGCGACCGAGAATGCCAAGCCCTCGGCCTGGCCGCGGCCGTGGTACGGGTCTTGCCCCAGGATGACCACGCGCGTGGCTTCGGGCGGCGTGAGTTCGAGTGCGCGCAGCGGCCGGGGCGGAAACACCGTGGCGCCCGCGGCCAGCCGCTCGGCCAGAAACCGCTGCAGGCCCTGCCCGGCGGCGCTGGCGAAGAACTCATCCACCAGCAGCTGCCAGCCCGGGGCCACAGGCCAGTCGGACGGGTTTGCGCTGTGCAGCTGGGTGGTGTCAGGGCTCTGCATCAAAAGGCCTGCTTGTGCTTGTCCATGCAAGAAAGTGTGCTATCAAAAATATAGCTTTACTGGAACAGCTTGGCCAGCGCCATGCCCGGGTCGGGCGCGCGCATGAAGGCCTCGCCCACCAGGAAGGCGTGCACCCCGGCCGCGCGCATGCGTTGCACGTCGGCGGGCGCGAGGATGCCCGACTCGGTCACCAGCAGCCGGTCTGCCGGCACCTGCGGCAGCAGGCCCAGCGTGGTGTCCAGCGACACCTCGAAGGTGCGCAGGTTGCGGTTGTTGATGCCCACGAGCCGGGTTTTCAGGCGCAGCGCGCGCTCCAGCTCAGGGCCGTCGTGCACCTCCACCAGCACGGCCATGTCCAGGCTGTGGGCCACGGCTTCGAGATCGGCCATCTGCGCGTCCTCCAGGCAGGCGGCGATCAGCAGCACGCAATCGGCCCCCATCGCGCGGGCTTCGTAGATCTGGTACGCGTCGACCATGAAGTCTTTGCGCAGCACGGGCAGCGCGCAGCTCGCACGGGCTTGCTTCAAGTAGTCCACGCTGCCCTGGAAGAACTGGCGGTCGGTCAGCACCGACAGGCAGGCGGCGCTCACGCGGCCGTCGCCCTCGGCGTAGCTCTGGGCGATGTCGGCCGGGATGAAGTCCTCGCGTAGCACGCCTTTGCTCGGGCTGGCCTTCTTGATCTCGGCGATCACCGCGGCCTGGCCGGCGGCGATCTTGGCGCGCAGCGCGCCTTCGAAGTCGCGCGTGAGCACGCGGCTTTCGGCGTCGGCGCGCACGGCGGCCAGCGAAACCTTCTTTTGCGCGGCGGCGATCTCTTCGCGCTTGACGGCAACGATCTTGTCGAGGATGTCACTCATGGGGTGGGGCCTTGTCGTCCCCTTGCGGGGGCTGCTGGAGGATGTGAAGAAAGACCCGGTGCAGGGCCACGCCCACACCGATGAACAGGGCCGAGACGCCCAGGGCAATCCAGGTGCCGCTGTCGTGCCACACGGCCGGGGTCCGTCAGGCGGCCAGCGCGTGCGTGCGGGCCACGAGCTGCTCAAGCTTGGCCAGCGCCGCGCCACTGGCCAGCGCCGCGCGCGCGCGCGCAATGCCGTCGCCCATGCTGTCGGCCACGTTGGCCGCATACAGCGCCACTCCGGCGTTCAGGCAGACGATGTCGTGCGCGGGGCCGCTGTCGCCGCGCAGCACGCCCAGCAGCATGTCGCGCGACTGCTCGGGCGTGTCCACCTTCAGCGTGCGGTTGCTGGCCATGGCCAGGCCGAAGTCTTCGGGGTGGATTTCGAATTCGTGAATCTCGCCATTGCGCAATTCGCCCACCAGCGTGGCCGCGCCCAGGCTGACTTCGTCCATGCCATCGCGGCCATAGACGACCACCGCGTGCTCGGCGCCCAGGCGCTGCAGCGCGCGCACCTGGATGCCCACGAGGTCAGGGTGGAACACGCCCATCAAGATGTTGGGCGCACCGGCCGGGTTGGTGAGCGGGCCCAGGATGTTGAACATGGTGCGCACGCCCAGTTCCTTGCGCACCGGGGCCACGTTCTTCATGGCCGGGTGGTGGTTGGGGGCGAACATGAAGCCGATGCCGACCTCGGCAATGCACTGCGCGATCTGCTCGGGCTTGAGGTTGATGTGCACGCCCAGCGATTCCATCACGTCGGCGCTGCCGCTCTTGCTCGACACCCCGCGCCCACCGTGCTTGCTGACCTTGGCACCGGCGGCTGCGGCCACGAACATCGAGCAGGTGGAGATGTTGAAGGTGTTGGCGCCGTCGCCGCCCGTGCCTACGATGTCCACGAGGTGCGTGCGGTCGCCCACATGCACCTTGGTGGAAAACTCGCGCATCACCTGCGCGGCGGCGGTGATTTCGCCGATGGTTTCCTTCTTCACGCGCAAGCCGGTGATGATGGCAGCCGTCATCACGGGCGATAGCTCGCCGTTCATGATGAGCCGCATCAGGTGCAGCATCTCGTCGTGGAAGATTTCGCGGTGCTCGATGGTGCGCTGCAGCGCTTCCTGGGGGGTGATGGGCATGGGTACGCCTCCTGAATGTTTAAGCGGTCGGCTGGTCCGTGAAGGCCAGCTTGAGTCCGAAGCCGATGAACATGGCACCGGCCACGCGGTCCAGCCAGTGCATGCGCCGCTGGAGCGCACCCACGCGCCGCGCCATCCAGGCCGCGCCCAGCGCCCATGCAGCGCTGATGGGCAGTGCGTTCACGTTGAACAGCAGGCCCAGCAGCAGAAAGGCGAGCGTCTTGTGTTCCGTGTCCGGTGCAATGAACTGCGGCACGAAGGCCAAGAAGAACAGCGCCACCTTGGGGTTGAGCACATTCGTCCAGAAGCCGCCCAGGAACACCTGCACAAGCGGCGTGGCCGGTGCGCGCTCGGCCTGGGCGCTGCGGGCTACGGCGGCCAGGCCGTCACCCGGCTGCGCGCGCAGCATGCGCACGCCCATCCACACCAGGTAGGCGGCACCTAGCCACTTGAGCACGGTGAAGGCTGTGGCCGACGAGGCCAGCAGCGCACCTACGCCCAGGGCTGCGGCCACGATGTGCACGCAGCAGCCGGCGGCAATGCCCAGCCCGGCCACCAGGCCGGCGCGCGCACCGCTGCGCAAGGCGTGCGTCACGATGTAGAACACGTCGGGCCCGGGCGTGAGGTTCAGCAGCCAGCCAGCGGCAATGAACAGCACCAGCTGGTCTGCGCTGATCACGCGCGCTGCTCCAGGAAGTTCTTGAGCATCGCGTGACCGTGCTCAGTCAGGATGCTCTCGGGGTGGAACTGCACGCCCTCGACGGCCAGCGTCTTGTGCCGCACGCCCATGATTTCGCCATCCTCAGTCCAGGCGGTGATCTCCAGGTCGGCCGGGCAGGTGGCGCGCTCGATGGCCAGCGAGTGGTAGCGGTTGACGGTGAACTGCGCGGGCAGGCCCGTGAACACGCCCTGCTGCGTGGTGGTGATCACACTGGTCTTGCCGTGCATCAGCTCCTTGGCGCGCACGATGGTGCCGCCAAACGCCGCGCCGATGCTCTGGTGCCCCAGGCATACGCCCAGGATCGGCAGCTTGCCTGCAAAGTGCTGGATGGCGGCCACCGAGATACCGGCCTCAGCCGGCGAGCAGGGGCCGGGCGAGATCACCAGCCGGTCGGGCGCGCGGGCCGCAATGCCTTCGAGCGTGATCTCGTCGTTGCGGAACACTTCCACCTCGGCGCCCAGTTCACCAAAGTACTGGACGATGTTGTAGGTGAAGCTGTCGTAGTTGTCGACCATCAGGAGTTTCATGGCGCTCATCCTTGCGAGGCGGTGTCGGGGGTGGCGCGCAGCCGCGCGAACTCGCGGTGCTCGTAGGCGATGTAGGCCTCCATCATGCTGCGGTAGATGGTCTCGATCACGTCGGGGTCGCCCCCTTCACGCAGCGCATGCGCGCGCACGCGGTCCACGATGGTCTGGATGCGCCCCTCGTCGCGCACCTGGTCGGCATGCTGCTTGATGCGCGCGGCCTGCGTCATGTAGCCGCCGCGCTCCACCAGCAGCGGCACGAGGATGTCGTCCAGTGCGTCGATGCGTGCGCGCACGTCGGCCATGGTGGCGCAGTGCTGCACCTTGTCGATGCCGCGGCTCATTCCAGGCCCTCCTCGACCAGTTCGGCCGCACGCAGCAGCGCGCGGGCCTTGTGCTCGGTTTCCTTCCATTCCAGTTCTGGCACCGAATCGGCCACCACGCCAGCGGCGGCCTGCACATACAGCGTGCCGTCCTTGATGATGCCGGTGCGGATGGCGATCGCCACGTCCATGTCGCCCGCGTAGCTCAGGTAGCCGCAGGCGCCGCCGTAGATGCCGCGCTTGCTGGGTTCGAGCTGGTCGATCAACTCCATCGCGTGCACCTTGGGTGCACCGGTCAGCGTGCCGGCCGGGAAGGTGGCGCGCAGCACGTCCATGTTGGTCATGCCGTCGTGCAGGATGCCCTCCACATTGCTCACGATGTGCATCACGTGGCTGTAGCGCTCCACCACGAAGGCCTCGGTCACTTTCACGCTGCCGGTCTTGGCGATGCGGCCGATGTCGTTGCGTGCCAGGTCGATCAGCATCACGTGCTCCGCGCGCTCCTTGGGGTCGTTCACCAGCTCGACTTCGGCGGCCTTGTCCTTCTCGGGCGTCGCGCCGCGCGGGCGTGTGCCCGCCAGCGGGCGGATCGTGACCTTCTGGCCCTCGTCGGTGCTTTCCTGGCGCACCAGAATCTCGGGGCTCGCGCCCACCACATGGAAGTCGCCGAAGTGGTAGTAGTACATGTAGGGCGAGGGGTTGAGCGAACGCAGCGCGCGGTACAGCGACAGCGGCGATTCGGTGTAGCGCTTGTGGATGCGCTGGCCCACCTGCACTTGCATGAAATCGCCCGCGGCGATCAGCTCCTTGGCGCGGTCCACGGCGGCCAGGTAGTCGGCCTTGGCAAAGCTGCGCTGCGCGGGGTGGCTCTCGGTGGGTTTGACCACCGGGGCGCTCACCGAATACTTGAGCTGGTCCTTGAGCTCGCGCAGCCGCTTTTTGGCCCGGGCGTAGGCCTCGGGCTGGGCCGGGTCGGCGTACACGATCAGGTAAAGCTTGCCCGACAGGTTGTCGATCACGGCCAGCTCTTCGCACTGCAGCAGCAGGATGTCGGGGCAGCCCAGCGTGTCGGGCGGGCAGCTGGCTTCGAGCTTTTTCTCGATGTAGCGCACCGCGTCGTAGCCGAAGTAGCCGGCCAACCCGCCGCAAAAACGCGGCAGACCCGGGCGCAGCGCCACCTTGAAGCGCTGCTGGTACGCGGCGATGAAGTCGAGCGGGTTGCCGGTGGCGGTCTCGACCACCTGACCGTCCGTCACCACCTCGGTGCGCGCTGCCTCGCCAAAGCCGCTGGCCCGCAGCAGGGTGCGCGCGGGCAGGCCGATGAAGCTGTAGCGGCCGAAGCGCTCGCCCCCCACCACGGATTCGAGCAAAAAGCTGTGCTTGCCGCCGTCGCGCGTGTGGGCGAGCTTCAGGTACAGCGACAACGGGGTTTCAAGGTCCGCAAAGGCTTCGGCCATGAGCGGAATGCGGTTGTAGCCTTCGCTGGCCAGGCTTTTGAATTCAAGTTCGGTGATCACGGGCAAGGGCTCCCTGCTCGGCGGGCTGCGCTGCAGGCTGGCAGCCGCGCTTGTTCATGCAATGACGGCCCGAATGGGCCACGGGGGACGCACGCGCGGGCAGGGCCCGGGTGCCTTCAGGAGGTCGTGCGAGCAGGCGTACGCCAGGGCCAGGCTCCCCGGTCGCTGCAACCTGTGATGACCACGTGGTGGATGAACATGGGGGCACAGTGTAGCAAAGCTCTTTTGCAGGCCTTGAGACGGCGCAAAACCGCTCGAAAACCCTGTTGCGCGGGGGCAAGGGGCTTGCAACAATTAGAAACGAACGACCGTTCTTTTTTCGGAGACGAGCATGAAATTCCTTCCGCAATGCGCGATCTGGGTCGGGGCCCTGCTGCTGGCCTGGAATGCCCACGCCGAGCCTGTGACGGTGGCCAGCGTCAAGTACGACGAGACGGTCACGCTGCAAGGTGCGCCCCTGCAGCTCAACGGGGCGGGGGTGCGGTACAAGGCGGTATTCAGGGTGTACACCGCCGGCCTGTACCTGGAGAAGAAAGTCGGCACGCCCCAGGAAGTGATGGCGCTCAAAGGGCCCAAGCGGCTGAGCATCACCATGCTGCGCGAGATCGACTCGACCGAACTCGGCAAGCTGTTCTCCCGCGGCATGGAAGACAACATGGACAAGGCAGCGTTCTCCAAGCTCATCCCGGGCGTGCTGCGCATGAGCCAGATCTTTTCGGATCACAAGAAGCTCGTGGCGGGCGATCAGTTCATGATCGACTGGATTCCGGGCACGGGCACCCTGATCACCGTCAAGGGCAAGCCGCAGGGCGAGCCGTTCAAGGAGCCCGAGTTCTTCAACGCGCTCATGGGCATCTGGCTGGGCAATGCGCCGGCCGACTGGAAGCTCAAGGATGCGCTGCTGGGCAAGGCGGCAGCCAACCCGTCCTGAGGTCTCCGGTGGCCCGCGTGCAAGTGCATGCGCGGCAGCGACGCTCGGGGCTTTCCCTCGGACTGTCGCGAGCCGGACATGTGATGCGCGGACCGCTTGACGTAAGCTGAACCCCCAAGGCCGGGCGTGCGCCCATCCCGCACCACGGTCGCTTGTATGAACCAGTCGCCATCCGCAGTCTGCCGTTCTCCGGAAGCCGCGCCAGCCCACCCTGCCGGCGCACTCCCCGCGTGTGCCTTGCGGCTTTGCCGCATTTGAGAAACCTTTAGCGCCAGACTCGAACATGAACATCCGTCACCTCTCTGTAGGCCTGCGCCTCGGGCTGTCTTTTGGGGCCATCCTGTTGATCACGGCACTGATTGCCGGTGCCAGCATGTGGCGTATCGCAGGACTTGCGGGCGCGAGTGAGCGCGTGGCCACACAAGAGATCGAACAGCGCAGTCTGGTGGAGGACTGGGCTGCGGACATTCGCCTGAACTGGGTGCGCACCGAGGCCTTCCTCAAGGCGATTGACCGCGACTACATGGACAAGCTCACGGCCGACATGCAGGCGGCCGACGCGCGCAAGAAGGACAAGGTCAAGCGCATCGAGGCGCTGGTGCAGGACGCCAAGGGCCAAAGCCAGTTGCAGGCGATTCAGGACGCAGGCCGCAAGTACGAGGAAAAACTCGCCGAGATCCGTGAGCTGCACCGCGGCGGCGAGCCCAATGTGCCCACCATGGTCGACAAGGACCTGCGTCCGCTGGCCGACCAATACCTCAAGACGCTGGACGATCTGCGCAACCACATGGCCGCCAGCCTGACGGCCAGCCAGGAAGACACGCGCTCAATGGCCAGTCGCAGCCAGGTGCTGGTCGGCTTGGGGGCGCTGATTGCCGTGGCCCTGGGCGCGGTGTTGGCCTGGACGGTCACTCGCTCCATCGTGCAGCCGGTGCTGCGCGGTATGCGCGCGGCGGAGCGCATTGCCGAAGGCGATCTCACGCACCGCATTCAGGTGGGCACGCAGGACGAGATCGGTCAGATGCTGCAGGCCCTCGCGACCATGCAGCAGCGGCTGGCGGCCATTGTGGGCAATGTGCGCGGCAACGCCGAAGGTGTGGCCATGGCCAGCGCCGAAATCGCTTCGGGCAACCAGGACCTCTCGGCCCGCACCGAAAGCCAGGCCAGCGCGCTGGAAGAAACCGCCGCCTCCATGGAAGAGCTGGGCTCCACCGTGCGCCAGAACGCCGACAACGCCCGCACGGCCAACCAGCTGGCCATGAGCGCCTCCACCGTCGCCCAACAAGGCGGCGACGTGGTG
>NZ_BAABEX010000024.1:132467-144221 GCF_039540375.1 Acidovorax lacteus | reverse complement strand
TCATCAAAGGGGCGAACAACGCCAGCGCCATCGGCACGCTGGTCGAGCGCACCACGCGATTGGTGCTGCTAGTCAAGCTGCCCCATCCTCACCCGGCCACAGCGGCGCACGTGCTGCAGGCGTTTAGTGACAAGCTCAACCGCATTGCTGCACCGATGCGCCAGAGCCTGACCTACGACCGGGGAAGCGAGATGGCCCAGCACGCCCAGCTCAGCCAGCGCACGGGCATGAAGGTGTACTTCTGCGACCCTTACAAACCCTGGCAGCGGGGCAGCAACGAAAACACCAACGGGCTGCTGCGCCAGTACTTCCCCAAAGGCACGGATCTGAGCGGCTACAGCCAGGAACAGCTTGACGCGGTGGCCGACGAGCTCAATGGCAGGCCGCGGATGACGCTGGGCTATAGCACTCCGCTGGAGGTGTATGCCCAACATCTGCAGCGTCTGACGCAGCAGCCTGATTCGGTGCATTGAACCAATACAAGTGTTGCGCTTGGACTTGAAACCGCCCTTATCAATCAAGCACGAGAAGCTATCATTTCAATAGCAGACAGCATCGACCTCAATGGTGGTGCCCATGCGCGCCGTGCACATGGCGGTGCGCAATCTCTTCGACCGATGCGGCGCGTACCGACACCACCTTGCAGGCAAAACGCAGCGCCTGCCCTGCCAGCGGGTGGTTGCCGTCCAGGTGGACCTCGGGGCCCTTGATCTTCACCACACGGAAGGACTGCGGCTGCCCGTCGGCGCCGGGCCCCTGCAGGTGGCCGCCCACCTTCACCCCCGGAGGGAACTCGCTTTTGGGGATCACGCGCACCAGGCTTTCGTCGCGCGGGCCGAAGGCGTCGTCCACGGCCAGATCCACCGTGGTGGCAAAGCCCGCGGCCTGGCCGGCAAGGGCGGCCTCGACCTTGGCGAAGATGTTGTCGTAGCCGCCGTGCAGGTAGGCCAGCGTGCCCTGGTCCAGCGGCTGGCCGGTGGGGCTGGTGACCTTGTAGTTCAGCGTGACGGCGGTGTCTTGGGTGATGTTCATGGCGGTGGTGTCCCGGGTGCGTTCAACAGGCAAATGCCCCAACAAGAAAAAAAGGGCCGCAACGCCACGGCGTGCGGCCCGGGTGGGGCGATTGTCTCTGAGCCGGGCACTCGGCGGGGCCGCCAGGGGCACCGCCGGCCCAGAGGGCTGCGGGGCCAACCGCGGCAGGCGGCGCGGTGGCGTGTGCTCAGGCGGCGGGTGCGGGTGTTGGCAGTTCCTCGACCGTCTGCCCCGGGTAGCGCGCAAAGCGGCGCGGCTCAGGGCCGTGCACCGGATCGGACTCGGGCCAGGGCCAGCCGCCAAACTGCGTGCGGCGGTAGTCCATCATGGCCTGCATGATTTCCTGCTGGGTGTTCATCACGAACGGGCCGTACTGGGCCACCGGCTCGCCAATCGGGCGGCCCTGCAGCAGCAGGCACTCAACCGCCGTGCTGCCGGTGTTGACCAGCTCCCAGTCGTGCGCGGCCACCATCTCATAAGCGGCATGGCCGGGCAGTGCGGCCCCGCCCAGCTGCAGGCCCTGCCCAGCAAACCAGTAGAGCATGCGGCGTGTGCCCTGGCCACCCGCTGCGGGCAAGGTCCAGCGGGCACCCGGGGCCAGGTGCAGCGTCCAGATGGCCACGTCGCCTTCGGGCTGCGAGGCCCACGACTCGGGCGGCGGTGGCAGCGGCGCGCCTGCGCCGGGCAGCGCACCGGCCACCACCGTCACCGTGGTGGCGCGGCCGTCGGCGTCGTGGTGTACCAGCCGCGGAATGCGCTCGTTCCACAACATGGTGAAGTGAGGTTCCACCATCTTGCTGCGCGCGGGCAGGTTCAGCCAGATCTGGAACAGCTCCAGCGGGTTGGGCGCACTGGCATCGAGCAAGGGGAACATCTCGGAGTGCTGGATGCCGCGCCCGGCCGTGACCCACTGCACGTCGCCGCCGCCAAAGCGCGCAGCTGCGCCCAGCGAATCGGCATGGTCGATCAGGCCCTTGCGCACCAGGGTCACGGTTTCAAAGCCGCGGTGGGGGTGCCCGGGGAATCCGGGCACCGTGTCGCCGTGGTACATGCTCCAGCCGTCCTTGCGGCTGAAGTCGCTGCCGATCTGGCGGCCTTCCAGCGGCACGGCGGGCGCAAACGCACCGTCGCCCGCGGGGTAGGCGTCGTCGTGATGGGCGCAAAACAGGAACGGGTCGAGCGTGGGCCACAGCGGGCCCAGCGGCTGGGCCTGCAGCACGGGCGAGGTGCCGGCAGGCGAAGGAGCAGAGGCGGTGAAGGCAGCGGACATGGCAGGTTCTCCGGGGCGGGGCAGCGGCCCGGCAAGGGCCGGGCGGTGCGCTGCGCGCCAGTGTGCCCAAGATGCGGGGCCTGTGCGCACCCGCCAAGGCCATGCCCCTGCAACGCACTGGTGCGCCGGTGGAACGATGCGCACGGCTGCACGGCCGTGTTCGCCAGGTGCCCCCGGGGGTGCCATGCCACCCGCGCAGGCAGGTGGAGGGGGGGAAACCCGCCCGCGTGGTGGATCTGGCAGGGCCCCGGAGACCGTGTCGATTGTGGAGGGCCAAGCGCCTGGCTGGCGTAGGACAACGCCGCATGCGGCCCCCGGCGGTAGCCGCACGCGCAGCGCCTACCCGGTGCAGGGCGAGACGTTCAGCCCGCTTCGAGGTAACGCGCGCGCAGTTCGGCGCGGGCCGCGGTGTCCACGCCCAGTACCTCGCGCAAAAACGGCTCAAGGCCCCCGTGCTGCGCGTCCACCGCGTGCAAGGCGGCATCCAGAAACTCCGTCTGCACGCGCCAGAGCACCTGCAGCACCTCGCGCGGGGCGGGGCCAGCCAGGCCTTCCGGCGGGCGGTACAGGTCGTTGGTGAGCAGGTAGTCGTGCATCACGACGTCGCGCGGCACGCCCAGGGCCAGCAGAATCAGCGCGGCCGCAAACCCCGTGCGGTCTTTGCCGGCCGTGCAGTGGAACACCATCGGCGCATCGCTTTCGAGCAGCAGCGCAAACAGCTGCGCAAAGCGCGGCGCGTTCTCGTGCACAAAGCCCCGGTAGGTGTCCTGCATCAGCGCCACGGCATCGGCGGCCGTGAGCGTGGCCCCGCTGCGCAGCAGCGCCTGTGCGCGCTGCACCACGGTGGGTTCGATGTGCAGGCCGTGATAAGCCACGCCGGGCAGCGCATACGCATAGGCCGCGCTCTCGGCCACGCCGCGAAAGTCCACCGCCCGGGCCACGCCGAGTGCGGCCAGGGCCTGCTGGCCGTCGGGCGTGAGGCCCGCCAGGTGGTCCGAGCGGAAGATGCGCCGCCAGCGCACCGTGCGCCCCCCGTGACCGGTGTAGCCGCCCAGGTCGCGAAAGTTGGTGACGCCGGAAAGCGGCAGGTGGCGTGAAGGGGCAGACATGGCGGTGCGCTCCGGGGCGTGGCAGAAAACCGCAAGCTTAGGCGTTGCAGGCCGCGCGCCATGTCGCCCGCGTGGCGCTTGGCGCGGCCGCCGGGCCGGATACCATGGCCCGCATGTTCCAGCACCTGCCGCCGCCGCCCGATCTGATGCCGTGGGTGGAAGCCGCCGTGGTGGTGCGCAGCACCGCAGCACTGCCGCACACACGGTTTCCGGCCATGGTGGCCAGCATGCTGGTGCTGCGGCTGGCGGGCACGGTGCAGCGCGGCGATGGACCCGTGCCGGCCGCGGCATGGATCAGCCCCAGCACGCGGCCCACCCAGTACCAGCACTTGGGCCCGGTGCATGCCGTAGGTTTGGTGCTGCGGCCTGAAGCGGCACCGGCGCTGTGGGCGGGGGCGCAAGCGCAAATCGATGTGGTGTGGCCGCTCGACGCCCTGACCCGCTCCGCCCGTGGGATACCCGAGGCCGCCGCCGCGGCGCAGGCCTGGGCCTGCACCGCGCACGCGGTGCGCGCTGCCCCTGACGACCATCGCCGCCTGGCCTTGCTGTTCGACCACCTGCGGGCCCTGGCAGCCCCGCCCTCGCCGTGCGATGCGCTGCGCGCCGACGCGCTGGCGTGGCTGCAGGCCGCCCAGCATCCGCCTGACGCGCAGGGTCTGCGTCAGGGTCTGGGACCCCGGCAGTTTGAGCGGCGCTTTGCCGCGCAGTGGGGGCGCACGCCCAAACAGTGGGCGGTGACGGCGCGGCTCAACCGCGCGCTGGCCCGTGCGCTGGCGCAGCCCTCCGACACCGCCGCCGAGCTGGCCACCGCGCAGGGCTACTACGACCAGTCGCACTGGGGCCGCGATTTGCGCCGCCTGGCGGGCGCGGCGCTGCAAACGCTGCGCGCATCGGGCCAGACGCCGGGCGACGCGCACTGGCCGCTGCAGGTGGGGGCCCAGAGCCAAGCGCCGCAGGACTAGCGCTGCCCCGCCATCCGCCGCGCCAGGTACACAGGCAGCGCAAACGACAGGCCCAGCCCGAAGCACGCGGCGATCAGCGCCCAACGCCAATGGCCCAGCGCACGGTCGGCCGCCACCCACAGCGCAAAAGCCAGCGCGGCCAGGTACACATCGAGCGTGATGGCAGTCGTCAGCGGGTTGGCGAAGGCCGCGGGCCAGAACACTTCGGGCCGCAGGCTGCCGCCCGTGGCCAAAAACTGCAGGTTGAAGATCCAGGGCACAACCAGGCCGACGGCGGCCAGCGCCCACAGCGCGGTGCGCAGCAGGGAAACACGGAGCATGACGGTGCGCGGCCACCAGGCCGCCCCTTGGGTGGAACACACCCCGATTGCACCGGCAAGCAGCCCGTGCAGGCTAGGAAAAATCCGACATGCACGCCGCCAGGCAGACGGCCCGGGGCCGCAGCGCCAGCTAGCGCGGCATCAGCGTGATGCTGCCGCCTTCCAGTGCCTGTTCGGTGCTGCCGGGTGGGCAGGACTGGTCGGTGTAGAGCACGCTGCCGCCCTGCACGCACTTGCGCGGGCGCGGGGCGCTGACCGAGGCCGCATCGGCAGGCGCAGGGGCCGGCGAGGGAGCGGAGGTCGCCCTGCCAGTGGCCGCAGACGCGCCCGTGCGGCTGGCGGGCGCGCTCCCGGCCCCCGTGAGCGCCTGCCAGCCCTGCTGCAGCCACACGCCGGCCTGCGGGGTCCAACGGTCGGCCGTGAGCGCGGCGGCCACGGCGGCCGCGGCCAGCAAGGTGAGCACGATGGCCAGCGTGCGGCGGCGCGGTGCGATGGGCATGGGGGCTCGGTGCGGCCTCAACCGCCCAGGTGCGGGCCCAGCAGGCCTGCCAGCTCGAACATGCCCGCGCTGTCTTTGCCAAACACGGCGCGCAGCTTGTCGTCGGCCACGATGGTGCGCTTGTCCTTCGGGTCTTGCAGGTTGTGGGCCTTGATGTATTCCCAGAGCTTCTTCACCGCCTCGGGCCGGGCCACGGGTTCGCTGCCGATCACGGCGGCCAGCTGCGCACTGGGCGGCTGGCCAGCTGCGGCCTTGCGCGGGGCCTTGGCCTTGGGCGCTGCAGGTGCCTTGGCGGCCTTGGCAGGCTTAGAGGCTTTTGCGGCGCTCGTGCTTGCCCCTGAAGCACGAGCAGCTCCTGTTTTGGTAGCAGCCGTTTTGCGTGGCGGGAACTTGCTGTCGCGCTGCTCGAACTCGAAGTTCACCTTGCCGGCCGCACCGTCCCACACCAGGAAGGCCTTGAACGCGCGGCGCGTGCGCATCGACACGAACTTGTCGAGCAGGTCGGTCTTGCCGGTGGCCAGCAGCTTGGCCATCTGCGCGCGCTCCACCGGCTGCTGCAGGATGATCTTGCCGCTCTTGAAGCTGCAGCTCGGCGTGGGCTGCGCGGCCGTGGGCACGGCCTTGGCGCACACGTAGTTGCTGCCGTGCTCGTGCACCGCCGCGCCGCACACCGGGCACGGGCCCAGGGCCTCGTCGGCAAACTCGACCAGTTCGCCAGACTCCTCGTCGCCCTTGTCGTCGCCAAACGCAAATTCAAGCTTGTAGTTCTTCGCCTCCTCGTCGAACTTGATGACGATCTCGGACGTGAACGGCCAGCCCGCCTTGGAGCGGAAGCCTTCGAGCGGGCCGATCTTGCGGTCCCGCAGCAGGGCCTCGGCCTCGGCGGTTTCAAAGGTGCGACCTGCGGGCGACTTGCCAAAGCTGAAGCCACAGCCTTCGCCCGCGCCCGCTGCGCCCGTGCAGGCGTAGCGGCGGTAGTTTTCCTTGACCACGCCGCCGCAGTTGGGGCACGGCGTGTGCAGCGTCGCGTAGTCGCCCGGGATGGTGTCGCGGTCGTATTCCTTGGCCTTCTTGACCATGCGCTCGGTCATGGCGGCAATCTCGGCCATGAAGGCTTCGCGCGAGAGCTGGCCCTTTTCCATCTGCGCGAGCTTGTATTCCCACTCGCCGGTCAGGTCGGCGCGGCAGAGTTCTTCCACCTCCAGCCCGCGCAGCAGCGTCATGAGCTGGAAGGCCTTGGCCGTGGGGATCAGCTCGCGGCCTTCGCGCAGCATGTACTTTTCGGTCAGCAGGCCTTCGATGATGGCCGCGCGCGTGGCCGGGGTGCCCAGGCCCTTTTCCTGCATGGCTTCGCGCAGCTCGTCGTCGTCGATCTGCTTGCCCGCGCTTTCCATCGCACCCAGCAGCGTGGCTTCAGAGTAGCGCGCGGGCGGCTTGGTCTTGAGGCCACGCGGCTCCACATGCTCGGTGCGCACCATCTCGCCCGGCTGCACGGGCACGAGGTTCTGGCCCTTGTCGCCGTCCTTCGCACCCTCCACCTCGTCGGCGGCTTCCTTGCCGTAGATGGCCAGCCAGCCCGGCTTGACCAGCACCTTGCCCTCGGTCTTGAAATGGTGGCCTTGTACCTGGCTGATGCGCGTGGTGACCTGGTATTCCGCGCTCGGGAAGAACACCGCCATGAAGCGCCGAACCACCAGGTCGTAGAGCTTTTGCTCGGCTTCCGACAGGCCCGACGGTGCCTGCGTGGTCGGGATGATGGCGAAGTGGTCGCTCACCTTGGCGTTGTCGAAGATGCGCTTGCTCGGGCGCACATAGCCGTTGTTGAGCGCCGTGAGCGCGTGCGGCGCGAGGTGCCGCATGCCGCTGTCGGCCAGCATCTCGAAGGTTTGCTTGGCCACCGGCAGGTAGTCTTCGGGCAGCGCACGCGAATCGGTACGCGGGTAGGTCAGCGCCTTGTGGCGCTCGTACAGGCTTTGCGCCAGCGCCAGCGTGGTCTTGGCCGAAAAGCCGAACTTGCCATTGGCTTCGCGCTGCAGGCTGGTCAGGTCGAACAGCAGCGGGCTGGCCTGGGTGGTGGGCTTGCTTTCTTCGGTGACCGTGGCGGCCTTGCCACGCACGGCCTGGGCAATCTCGCGCGCCCGGGCTTCGCTCCAGAGGCGGTCGGCGCGGGCCTCCGGGTCGTCGCCTTTCTTCCACTGCGGGTCGAACCACTTGGCCGGGTACTCGCCCGCCTCGGCATGGAAGCTGGCGTGGATTTCCCAGTAGTCGCGACTGACGAACTTGCGGATCTTTTCTTCGCGCTCCACCACCAGCGAGAGCGTGGGCGTCTGCACCCGGCCCACGGTGGTCAGGAAGAAGCCGCCGCCCTGCGAGTTGAAGGCGGTCATCGCGCGCGTGCCGTTGATGCCCACCAGCCAGTCGGCCTCCGAGCGGCTGCGTGCCGCGCTGGCCAGGCCCGCCATCTGCGCGTCGCTGCGCAGTTGCGCAAAGCCGTCGCGGATGGCCTGGGGCGTCATACTCTGCAGCCACAGGCGCTTGATGGGCTTGCCCAGGCCGCCCTTGGCGCCGCCTGCGTACTGCTCGATCAGGCGGAAGATCAGCTCGCCTTCTCGGCCCGCGTCACACGCGTTGACGAGTTCGGTCACATCCTTGCGCTTGGCCTGCTTGACCACCGCGTTCAGGCGGCTCTTGGTCTTGTCCACGGGCTTGAGGTCGAAGTGCGGCGGAATCACCGGCAGGTGCGCAAAGCTCCACTTGCCGCGCTTGACGTCGAATTCTTCGGGGGCCTGGATCTCCACCAGGTGGCCCACCGCGCTCGTGACCACGTAGCGGTCGTTTTCAAAGTGGTCTTCGTGCTTCTCGAACTTGCCCGCCACGGGGGTGAGCGCACGGACGATGTCCTGCGCCACCGAAGGCTTTTCTGCGATTACCAGGGTCTTGCTCATGAAGGCTTTCTCGTTCCGGTCGGCGCCCGGAGTCTGCCCGGGCGCTTCTACAATCCTTGCACACGCGTGTACGCGCACGCGCATGTGTGCCTATTCAAGTTAACAGAGTTTTCTGACCATGCCCCGCAAAGCCCCGCCCCGCGCCCCGGCGCCCCCCGCAGGCCGCCGCTTGCAGACCCGGCGCTCGGGCGTGCACGGGCGTGGCGTGTTCGCGCTGGTCGACATCGCAGCAGGCGAAGTGCTGATCGAATACACGGGCGAGGTCATCACCTGGGACGAAGCCCAGGACCGCCACCCGCACGACCCGGCCCAGCCCAACCACACGTTCTACTTCCACGTGGACGAAGACCGCGTGATCGACGCAAAGTTCGGCGGCAACTCCTCCCGCTGGATCAACCACAGCTGCGAACCCAACTGCTACGCCGACGAGCGGGACGGCCGCATCTTCATCACCGCGCTGCGCAACATCCACGCGGGCGAAGAACTGAGCTACGACTACGGCCTGATCATCGACGAGCCCTACACGAAGAAACTCAAGGCCGAATACCCGTGCTGGTGCGGCAGTCCGCACTGCCGCGGCACGTTGCTGGCCCCCAAGCGCGGCTGGCGCCCGCCCATGCCCGAAACGTCGGCCCCGCCCGCACCTGGGCGCCCCGCCCGCAAGCCCGCCGCAGCGCCCGCCACTGCGCGCCGCCGCCCATGAACACCGCCCCGCTGCGCTGGCCCGCCGAAGCCGTCTGGGAGGCCGTGGCCCCGCTGCTGCCCGGCTTCACCGTCGAAGTGCTGCCGCAGGTCGATTCGAGCAACACCGAACTCATGCGCCGCGCACGCGCGGGCCGTGCTGAGCCCGTGCTGCTGGTGGCCGAAGCGCAGACCGCCGGCCGCGGCCGTCTGGGCCGCGCCTGGCAGGGCGAGCCCGGAGCATCGCTCATGATGTCGCTGGGCCTCACGCTGGCGCCGGGCGAC
This sequence comes from Acidovorax lacteus, assembly GCF_039540375.1. Taxonomy (NCBI): domain Bacteria; kingdom Pseudomonadati; phylum Pseudomonadota; class Betaproteobacteria; order Burkholderiales; family Comamonadaceae; genus Acidovorax; species Acidovorax lacteus. Next base: position 135,118 of record NZ_BAABEX010000024.1, on the reverse strand, counting down.
TGGTCGGGCCTGTCGCTGGCCGTGGGCGTGAGCGTGGCCGAAAGCCTGCAACCCGCCCTGCCCACGCCCGGCCAGGGCACTCGCATCGGGCTCAAGTGGCCCAACGACCTGTGGCTGGGCGGCGATCGCAAGCTCGGCGGCATCCTGGTCGAAACCGCCAGCCACGTGACCCCGCAGGCGGCCACTGGCACGTCCAGCGCGGCCAGCGCCGCTTCGCGCTATGTGGTGATCGGCATCGGTATCAACGTGCTGCCGCGCGCGGGCGAGGGGCTGTCAATGCCGCCGGCCGCGCTGCAGGAGGTGGACGCCGCGCTCGACGCCCCCGCGGCCCTGCTGCGCATCGTGCCCCCGCTGGTGGGCATGTTGCAGGCATTTGAAGGCTATGGCTTTGCGCCGGTGCAGCCGCGCTTTGCGCAACGCGACCTGCTGGCAGGCCGCGCCGTGACACTGAGCGACGGGCGCACCGGCACCGCCCACGGCGTGGACGACTCGGGCGCGCTGCTCGTGCTTACGCCCCAGGGCATGGAAGCCGTGACCAGCTCCGAGATCAGCGTGCGCCCCCAGGGCCTGCCGCCCGCCCACTGAACCGAAAGACCCTCCATGCTGCGCCTGGCCGTCATCGCCCTGCTGCTGGCCAACGCCGGCTACTACGCCTGGTCGCAGGGCCTGCTGGCCGAGTGGGGCTTTGCGCCCGTGCAAGAGGCCGAACCCCAGCGCCTGGCGCAGCAGATTCGGCCCGAGACCTTGCAGGTGCTGCGCCAGCGCTCCAGCGGCAGCGTGAGCACGCCCGACACGCCTGCGGCAGCGCCCACGCCCGCGCCAGCGGCCCCTGCAGCCCCTGCCAGCGGCGACGCGGCCGCCCCGCAGGCCAGCGCGGCATCGGCCCCCGAGGCCACGGAATGCCTGCAGGCTGGCGTGTTCGATGAGCGCCAGGCCCAGGCGCTGCGCGCGGCCGCCGCCGGCCTGCCCGTAGGCAGCTGGTCGCTCGAACCCACGACCGTGCCCGGGCGCTGGATGATCTACATGGGCAAGTTTGCCGACATGGACGCGCTGGACAAAAAACGCGCCGAACTGCGCGCACGCAACGTGCCGCACGACCGGGCTGGCACGCCCGCGCTGGAGCTGGGCCTGTCGCTGGGTCGGTTCAGTTCGTCCGAGGCCGCAGAGCGCGAACTGGCCAACCTGGGCAACCGCGGCGTGCGCACCGCGCGGGTGGTGCTGGAGCGGCCCGAGTCCGCAGGCTTCACCCTGCGCCTGCCCGCCGTGGGCGATGCGCTGCGCCCGCAACTCGACGCACTGCGCCCGGCCATGGCCGGAAAGACGTTGCGCACCTGCGGCTGAGGGCTTGCGCCCTTTCGACGCCCCACCCCGCCCGCGTAAAGCCCTTGCCGGAGCAAGGCTATTCTCCCGCGCTGCCCACCCCCAGATTATCATTTTAATCATTATCAGAGGGGTCAAAAGTGTCATTTTTGAATCTGCACCGCATCACATCCCGGCTGTATGCGGCGGCCGCCGTGCTGTTTGTGGTGCTGGCCACGGTGTGTTGGGTGGCCTGGCTCCAGCTCACGGACGTGGTGCGCCTGACCGAGGAAGCCAGCCGCAACCGCGTGGCGCAGATGGGCCGGATTGCCGCCCTGGAACTCAATGTCACGCGGGCATCGCTGCAGGTGCGCCATGCGATGCTGGCGCGCACGCCCCAGGAGCGAGACGCTGCGTTGCAGGACATTGGCGAGAAGCGGCAAGCGATCGACAGCACGCTGCAGGCGTTTTCGCAGCAGTTGCTCACGGCCGAAGCGCGTCGCCAGTTTGCGGTGGTTGCGCCTGAAGTGCAGGAGTTCTGGCGACGCGGCGAGATCGCCATCGGCATGATACTGGCCGACCGCAAGGACGAGGCTTTCGCCTATCTGGTGGACCAACTCATTCCGGCGCGCAACGAACTGCTGAAGGATCTGGCCCACGCCCGGCAGTTGCAAGAGGCGGGCATGGACAGCGCACTCGTGGCCGTGCAGCGGGGCGTGTTCGGCACGCTGACGGTGCTGTGGACCATGGCGATCACGGCGGGCCTGGGCCTGCTGCTGCTGGCGGTGGGCATTGCGCGCACGCTCCGAAGCCGTCTGGCAGTGGCCTGCGAGGCGGCCGAGCGTGTCGGCCGTGGTGATCTGGCGCAGCCGGTGCACAACGAACGCCGCGACGAGTTTGCCGTGCTGCTCGGGACGCTGGAGGGCATGCGCGGCACGCTGGCCACATTGGTGGACAGCGTGCGCCACAGCGTGGACGGTGTGGCTGCGGCCAGCGGCTCCATCGCGCAGGGCAACCGCGACCTGTCCACCCGCACCGAGAAGCAGTCGAGCGCGCTGGAGGAGACCTCGCGCTCCATGGAGGCTTTTGGCTCCACCGTGCGCCAGAACGCCGACAACGCCCGCACGGCCAACCAGCTGGCCATGAGCGCCTCCACCGTCGCCCAGCAAGGCGGCGACGTGGTCGCCGAAGTCGTCGAGACCATGAAGGGCATCAACGCCAGCAGCACCAAGATTGCCGACATCATCAGCGTGATCGACGGCATTGCCTTCCAGACCAACATCCTGGCGCTCAACGCCGCGGTGGAAGCCGCGCGGGCCGGCGAGCAGGGCCGCGGCTTTGCCGTGGTGGCG
>NZ_BAABEX010000024.1:94214-132457 GCF_039540375.1 Acidovorax lacteus | reverse complement strand
GCAGCACCAAGATTGCCGACATCATCAGCGTGATCGACGGCATTGCCTTCCAGACCAACATCCTGGCGCTCAACGCCGCGGTGGAAGCCGCGCGGGCCGGTGAGCAGGGCCGCGGCTTTGCCGTGGTGGCCGGCGAGGTGCGCAGCCTCGCGCAGCGCAGCGCCGAGGCGGCCAAGGAAATCAAGAGCCTGATCACCGCCAGTGTGGAGCGGGTGGAGCAGGGCACGCTGCTGGTGGACAAGGCGGGCAGCACCATGACGGAAGTGGTCACGGCGATCCGGCGCGTGACGGACATCATGGGCGAGATCAGCGCGGCCAGCAGCGAGCAAAGCTCGGGCGTGGCGCAGGTGGGCGAGGCCGTGACGCAGATGGACCAGGCCACGCAGCAGAACGCGGCGCTGGTCGAGGAGATGGCAGCGGCCGCGGCCAGCCTCAAGAGCCAGGCGGCCGAGCTCGTCAATGCCGTGGCGGTGTTCCAGCTCGAAGAGGGTGTGGCCCGACGCGCAGCGCCTGCGCCTGCGCCGGCCCCGCGCCCAGCCATGGCGGCCGCTCCGGCGCGCGCGCGCATCGGCGGGGGGGCGGGCTCCAAGGCGGGCAAGCCTTCGGCGCGCCTGGCGCCGCCGCAGGCGGCTTCACGGGCGCCGGCCCCAGCACCGGCCGGTGCCAAAACCGCCGCTGCACCGGCAGCGTCTGATGCAGAGTGGGAGAGTTTCTGAACGATGCGGCGTGGACGGTACGGGACGATGGCCCGTTGAGATGACCGTACCGCCCCTCGCGCATGCCCACCAGGGGGCGCCAGGGCCGCGTGTCCAGCAATCCCGCCGACCTTGGCGAGGCACTGTGGGGCGCCGAGGGCAGAGGCCCTGGCCCACGGTCAGGCCAGCCGCAGTTCGGTCAGTGTGTCCACCCAGTCATCGGCGTCCACGCTGCGCGCTGGCTGGCCGTGGTTGTAGCCGTAGGTGACCAGGACCACCGGGCATCCGGCCGCCCGTGCGGCCTGGGCGTCGTTGCTGGAATCTCCCACCATCAGCGTGCGGGCCGGGGCCGTGCCCAGCGCTTCGCAGGTTTTCAACAGGGGCAGCGGATCCGGCTTCTTGCGCTCGAACGCGTCGCCACCGAACACCTGCTCGAAAAAACCGTCCAGGCCTTTTTGGGCCAGCAGCGGGCGGGCAAACGCCGTGGGTTTGTTCGTCAGGCAGGCCAGGCGCAGGCCGCGGGCACGCAGGGCCTCCAGGCCTTCGAGCACGCCCGGATACACCGCCGAGCACTGGCCGTTGATGGCCAGGTAGTGGCGCTGGTAGGCATCCCAGGCAGCAGGCATCAGTGCTTCTGTTTTGATAGCGGCTCGTGCTTGATTCTCAAGCACGAGCACGTGATTCAGTACCGATCGCAGCAGGTGCTCCGAGCCTTTGCCGACCATGGTCTCGATGGTGGGGGCTGCGATGCCGGGCAGGCCCAGCTCGGCCAGCGTGCGAGTGAGCGCGGCGTGGAAGTCGCCCAGCGTGTCCACCATGGTGCCGTCCAGATCGACGATGGCGGCGTCTAGCGCATCGCGGCGCAGCGGGCTGGGGGTGCGTTCAGGGAGCATGGAGATGGATGGGCGCGCACCAGGCACTGGTCTGTGAGACCGGCGCCGGGCACCAGGGTTGCAGGGCGAGCCGCTCAGGCGGCCAGTTGGGCGCGCATGGCCGAGATCACGCCTGCGTAATCGGGCTTGCCGAAGATGGCGCTGCCAGCCACGAAGGTGTCGGCCCCAGCGTCGGCCACGCGGCGGATGTTTTCGGTCTTGATGCCGCCGTCCACCTCCAGGCGGATGTCCTTGCCGCACGCGTCGATGCGTCGGCGCACGGCCTCGATCTTGCGCAGGGCCGAGTCGATGAAGCTCTGGCCGCCAAAGCCCGGGTTCACGCTCATGATCAGGATCAGGTCGATGTCGTCGATCACCCAGTCCAGCACGTCCAGCGGCTGCGCCGGGTTGAACACCAGCCCGGGTTTCACGCCTTTGGAACGGATGGCCTGGATGCTGCGGTGCACATGCGCCGATGCGTCGGGGTGGAAGCTGATGTAGTCGGCCCCGGCGTCGGCAAAGGCCGCGGCCAGCGCGTCCACAGGCTGGATCATCAGGTGCACGTCGATCGGCACAGGCTGGCCTGCAGGCGTCACGGCGTGGGGCTTGAGCGCCTGACACACCATCGGGCCGAAGGTCAGATTGGGCACGTAATGGTTGTCCATCACGTCGAAGTGGATCCAGTCGGCTCCTGCGGCGATCACGTTGCGCACTTCTTCGCCCAGGCGGGCGAAGTCGGCCGAGAGGATGGAGGGGGCGATGCGGAAATTGCGGCTCATGGCGGAATTGTCGCAGTTACCATTCGCCCATGCCCAAGTACCAGTTCGCCGTCGAGGCCGAGCCCGCGTACCTGCCCGAGGAGTCTGACCCGGCGCAGGGGGTGTACGCCTTTGCCTACACCATCACCATCACCAACACGGGCGACGCCCCGGGCCAGCTGATCGCGCGGCACTGGAAGATCACCGACGCACGCGGCCATCTCGAAGAGGTCAAGGGCCTGGGCGTGGTGGGCAAGCAGCCCCTGCTCAAGCCGGGTGAATCGTTCCAGTACACCAGCGGTTGCCGCCTGCGTACGACCAGCGGCACCATGCATGGGCATTACCACTGCGTGGGCGAGGACGGATCGCCCTTCACGGCCACGGTTCCCCTGTTCGTGCTGGAGGCCACTGGCCCTGGCCCGCATGGGCAGACCTTGCCCGGACGGGTGCTGCATTGAGCCGCGGGCCTGATCTGGCCGCGCTGCTGGCGCAGCTCGACCCGCAGGCCGGCCTGGCCGAGCGCCATGTGTGGCTGGTGAACCTGCTGGCCTGGGTGCGCGGTGACGGCACGACCGACGGTGCGGTGGGGCGTTTTGGCCTGCTGCTTGACGCCCTGCAGGCGCGGCCTGAGCTGCAGGAGCGCCTGCGCGCCTGGTGGGCCGTGCTGATCGACCAGGTGGACGCCACCACCTTGCTGGCCGACTTCGGCTTTTCGCCACGCGCCTCGCTGGTCACGGAAATGGCCGACCGGCTGCGCATGAAGCTGCTGCCCGGCAGCCCTGAAACGCTGGACGCGTCCGAGCTGTTCATGCTGAGCCTGCCCACCGTGCAGGACGCGCGCTGGCTGGCCGCGCTCGACGAAGCCGCGCTGCAGCGCCTGGTGCAAATGCTGGAGCCGGATGGCGCGCTGGCGGCCCAGCGTTGGCAGGCGGCGCTGCTCGACGCCATGGTCTATTGCGCCGGGCAGATCCTGTCCACCGGCTTTGCGCCCGAACTGCGCCTGCGCATGACCGAAGCCGCGCGCGAATCGCAGCCCTTTCACGGGCTGATCCGCGATGTGGAGGCGCTGCGCGAAGCCGTGCAGGCCGCGCAGCCCGCCGACGGCGCAGCCCCCGCGGCCGTGGCCGATGCCGCACGCGCGCTGCGCGGCCGGCTCGAAGACTGCCGCGCGGCGGCGGCCACGGTGTACGGACACTTCGAGGACAACGGCATCTCGGTGGATCTCGTGTTCCGCCTGCGCCAGCTGCGCGAGCGCATCCTGCGCATCCGCGACCTGCTAGACGGCCTGCTCGCGCCCCGCCCGGCGGTGGCCGCGGCGCGTTTTTTTGCGCAGCTGGTACTGGTCGGGCAGGAGCGGCGCAGCGTGCGTGCGCTGCTCGCGTCCAACTCGTCGCTGCTGGCGGCCAAGGTGGCCGAGCGCAGCGCTGAAACCGGCGAGCACTACATCACCCGCAACCGCGCCGAATACCGGGCCATGCTGCGCAATGCGGCCGGTGGCGGCGCGGTGATGGCTTTCACCACCATGGTCAAGTTCGCCCTGTATGCGCTGGCGCTGTCGGCGTTCTGGGGCGGTTTCTGGGCGGGCGTGAACTACGCGGTGAGCTTCGTGCTCATCCAGCTGCTGCATTTCACCGTGGCCACCAAACAGCCGGCCATGACGGCTCCGGCCATGGCAGCCAAGCTCAAGGACCTGGGTTCTGGCGCTGAGGTCGAATCGTTTGTGGACGAGGTCACGCACCTGGTGCGCTCGCAGGTCGCGGCCGTGCTGGGCAACGTGCTGGTGGTGTTCCCGGCCGTGGTGGGCATCTGCCTGCTGATGGCCTGGGGCACGGGCGCGCCAGCGCTCGACGCGCACAAGGCGGAGCATGTGTTCGAGAGCCTGCACCTGCTGGGCCCCTCGCTGCTGTTTGCGGCCTTCACGGGTGTGCTGCTGTTTGCCTCCAGCATCATCGCGGGCTGGACGGAAAACTGGTTCGTGCTGCGCCGGGTGGATTCCGCCCTGCGCTACCACCCCCGCGCCACGGGTTGGCTCGGGGCTGAGCGTGCCGACCGCTGGGCCCGTTTTCTGCGCGAGAACATCTCGGGCTTTGCGGCCAACATTTCGCTGGGCTTCATGCTGGGCTTGGTGCCGGCCATCGCAGGGTTCTTTGGCCTGGGGCTTGATGTGCGCCACGTGACACTGTCCACCGGGCAGATCGGCGCTGCCGCCGCCTCGCTGGGGGTGTCGGTGCTGCACGAGCCCGCGTTCTGGTGGGCGGTGGCGAGCATTCCATTCCTTGGGGCGCTCAATGTGGGCGTGAGCTTTTATCTCGCCTTCAAGGTTGCCCTGCGTGCGCGCAACGTGAGCGGCGTGGAACGCAGCCGCATCAACGCGGCCCTGGTGGCGCGTTGGCGTGCAGCACCGCTGAGCTTCTTCTGGCCCGCGCGCGAGCGCGGCTGACCTCTGCCTGCGCTTGGGGGCTGGCAGCGCGCCGGCCCAGTTCGCGCCCTTTTGCGTCCTTGTCCTACAGCGGGTTGTTCGCGCGGGCGATAGAGTCAACGGCCCGACGCGGAGGCCGGGCGTTTTTCTGGCCCGCCGCAGTTTTTCGACCTGGTGCACGCCGTTGCGCGAGCGCCTTTCTTGCGGACGCACATGAACGAACTCCTGAGCTTCTGGGCCCAGTGGCTGCGCCCTTCGGCGGGCCTGCCCACGGTGCAGTGGTCGCTGCTGTTGGCCGTGGCCGCCGTGGTGGGCTATCTGGGCCAGCGCTACACGGGCCTGCCCAAGGTGGTGGGTTATTCACTGGTGGGCACGGTGGCAGGCCTGGCCGGTTTCAGCGGCGTGGGCTGGCCGTTGCAGGGCATTGGATTGTTTCTGCTGGAGCTGGGCATTGCACTCGTGCTCTTTGAGTGCGGCGGGCGCATTCCGCTGCGCTGGTTCCGCCACAACCCCATGGTGCTGGTGCAAAGCGTGGCCGAATCGGCGCTGGCCTACTTTGCGGTGTATTACGCACTGGTCTGGCTGAACCAGCCCACCCAGGTGGCTGGCCCGCTGGCGCTGGTGGCCCTGGCGGCCTCGCCTGCGGTGCTGACGCGGGTGGTCGCCGACACGCGGGCCGCCGGGCCTGTGACCGACCGGGCGGTGGTCTTGGCCACGCTCTCCACGCTGTATGCGCTCACGCTGGGCAGCGCGCAGGCCGAACTCATCAACCGCCAGAGCGTGACACTGGCCGATGCCATCTCGCCCGTGGTGGTGGTGCTCGGGGTGTCCATGCTGGTCGCCGGCCTGCTGGCGCTGGTGCTGCGGCTGGCGCTGCGGGTCATGAGCCCCACGAGCGAGAGCACCTCCATGCTGCTGCTGGCGCTGGTGGCCGCGGCCACTGCGGTGGCGGCGCACATGGGCGGATCGGCCCCGCTGGCGGCGCTGCTGGCAGGCATGCTGCTCAAGCAGGTGCACCCGCGCCCTTGGGGCTGGCCGCGCCAGCTGGGCACCGCCTCGGGCCTGCTCACCATGCTGATGTTCGTGCTGGTCTCGACGGTGGCCGCACAGGCCGACTGGAGCGGCCCGGTGGCCGGTCTGGTGCTGGCACTCATCGGTGTGCGGTTGCTGGCCAAGGTGCTGGGTGTGGCGCTGGGCAATGTGGGCAGCGGTGCGAGCTGGCAGCAGGCGCTGTGGGTGGGGGCGGCCATGACGCCCATGTCCTCGATTGCGCTGCTGATCGCATCCCAGCTGGTGCTGGCCTCGCCGGCCACGGGGCCGCAGATTGCCGCAGTGGCGCTGCCCGCCATCCTGCTGATGGAGGTGCTGGGTGCCGTGGTGGCCACCGCCGCCATCTACCGCGCCGGAGAGAGTTCCAAGCCCTGGGCGCCGCTCGCCCGTTCGCAAGGAGAGTCGCGTGAGCCTTGAACCGTTTCGCCATTCCGAACCGCTGACCCTGGGTGTGGAGCTGGAGCTGCAGCTCCTGAACACGCACGACTACGACCTCGCGCCCTACGCCGAAGACATGCTGCGCCTGATGCGCAAGACGCCGCTGCCCGGCAGCGTGGTGCCCGAGATGACCAACAGCATGATCGAGATTTCGACGGCGGTGTGCCGCTCGGCCAGCGAGGTGCTGGGCCAGCTCACGCCCATCCGCGATGCACTGGTCAAAAGCGCCGACAAGCTCAACATTGCCGTGGCGGGCGGCGGCACGCACCCCTTCCAGCAGTGGCACGAGCGGCGCATCTACGACAAGCCGCGTTTTCGCGAGCTGTCCGAGCTGTACGGCTACCTCTCCAAGCAGTTCACCATCTTCGGCCAGCATGTGCACATCGGCTGCCCGGATGCGAATGCCGCGCTCCTGATGCTGCACCGCATGAGCCGCTATATCCCGCACTTCATTGCGCTGTCGGCGTCCAGCCCCTACGTGCAGGGACAGGACACGGCCTTTGATTCGGCGCGGCTCAATTCGGTGTTTGCGTTCCCGCTTTCGGGGCGCGCGCCCTTTGTGCTCACCTGGGACGACTTCGGCCAGTACTTCGACAAGATGACCCGCACCGGCGTGGTCAAGAGCATGAAGGACTTCTACTGGGACATCCGGCCCAAGCCCGAGTACGGCACGATCGAGATCCGCGTCTTCGATACGCCGCTGACCATCGAGCGCGCGGCTGCGCTGGCGGGCTATGTGCAGTCGCTGGGCGCGTGGTTTCTGGCCGACCAGCCGTTTGCACCGGCGGAAGACGACTACCTCGTCTACACCTACAACCGCTTCCAGGCCTGCCGCTTCGGGCTGGACGCTGTGTATGTGGACCCGGCCACCGGCAGCCACATGCCGCTGCGCGAGCACATTCTCAAGACCATGGACCAGGTGGCCGCACACGCGGCCGCACAGGGCGCGCACAACGCGCTGCACATGCTGCGCACCGAGGCCGAGCGGGGCCACAACGACGCGCGCTGGCTGCGCGAGCGCCAGCGGCACGAGCAGTTGCTGGCCGAAGTCAGCCGCCAGGCGGCGCATCGCTTTCGCGGCGCACCCGCCTGAAGCGCCAGGTCTGCCATGCCCGGTTTCAGGCCGGCAGGGGTGTGGGCTGCGGGGCAGGCGGGTGTGCCCGGTGCCGCTCGCGCTGCGTGCGCCCGTCGTATCCCCAGTCGGTGGCGGGCAGCTCGCGCACGATCACATAGCTGGCCGGGGCCAGCCCTGCACTGCCGCCCAGTTGGCGCTGCAGCTCTGCGTACACCGCGGCAATGAATGCCGCCTTCTCGGCGTCGCTGTTGGTGCCGGCGGTGATGCTGATCTCCAGCAGCGCTGTGGGCCGCTCGGCGGGTACGCCCCCGATATGCCAGCGCGCCTGCGGCAGGTCGTTGATGACCACCGCCGTCACCTCTCGGCGCTTGCGCAGGCATTGTACGGTGAGGGTGGTCAGCGCATCGGCCAGCAGTCGGTAGCGCTCGGGGTTGTGCAACGGGGCGATGTGGAGGAGCAGGGTGGGCATGGCTCAGCTCCGGGCGTGGCACACAGACGCGGCGGCGTGCGGGCGGCGCAGGCGGGTGGCGGTCTGCTGCAGCCAGCGCACACCGGCCCGCAGCGCGGTGCCTGCGGCGTCCCAGGCTGCGTGCAGCGCCTGGCGACGCAGCGTCTGGGCATGGCGCTCGGCGGCGCGGTGCAGGGCGGCGTGGTCGGCCATCAAAGCGGGGCGGGGGGTCATGGTGGGCTCCAGGGGGTGAACGATGAGGCCACTGTAAAAACAGGCTGCACGCGGCGAAACCGCAGGCGCTGCAACAGCGTTTTGCGCGCGCTGCAAGGCCTGCGCAGCGCGGGGGCTGTTGCAGGTGCCGATTACCATCGGCGCATGCGCGACCTCCGCCTCGAAGACCTGCACCTGTTCGTCCGCGTGGCCGACCTGGGCTCGCTGTCGGCGGTGGCGCGCGAGCGCAATGTGCCCGTCAGCCAGGTGTCGCGCACCGTGGCGCGCATTGAGCAGGCCTGCGGGGCCCGGCTGGTGCACCGCAGCACCCAGGGGCTCACGCTCACTGCAGAGGGGCAGACGTTTGAGGACTATTGCCGCCGCATCGCGGGCACCCTGGACGAGCTGGAAGGCGAGTTTGCGAGCCAGAGCCGCCAGCCCAGGGGCTGGGTGCGCGTGGCGTGCAGCTCGGTGCTGGCCGAGCACCTGCTGATCCCCAGCCTGGCGGAGCTGTATCCCCGCTACCCGCAGTTGCGCGTGGAACTGCTGGTGGACGACCGCATGGCCGACATGGTGCGCGACGGTATCGACATCGCCATTCGCACGGGGCCGCCGCTGACCGACACCGTGGTGGCGCGCCCACTGGGCATGCTGGCGCGCGCGTTGTATGCCGCGCCCGCCTATCTGCAGGCCCACGGCGTGCCCGCCCGGCCCGACGATCTGCACGAGCACCGCCTGATCGCCAACAGCAGCGTGGCCTTTCTCAACCAGTGGCCGTTCATGGTCGAAGGCCAGCCACGCGTGTGGCCGGCCGAGGGGCACTGGCGTTCAGGCAGCACGGCCACCACGGCGCGCATGGCGTTGCAAGGACTGGGCATTGCGCGCCTGGCCACCCTGGTGGCCGGTCCGCTCGTGCGCCAGGGCCTGCTGGTGCCGGTGCTGGCCGATTGTGTGGACCCGCAGCCCACGCCCATCCATGCCGTCACGCTGAGCCGCCGCCACCGCTTGCCCAAGGTGCAGGTGTGCATTGACCACTGGGCGGCGTGGTTTGCCCACGCTGACCGCTGCCCGCCCGCATGAGCGTCAGGAGAGAAACAGGAACCATGGGTGAATTCGATCTGATTGCGCGCCACTTCACACGTCCGGTGCGTCGCGCCGTACTGGGGGTGGGCGACGACTGTGCGCTGCTCGCGCCCACACCAGGCATGCAGCTTGCGGTGTCGAGCGACATGCTGGTGCAGGGCCGCCATTTTTTTGCCGACGTGGACCCGGAGGCGCTGGGCCACAAGGCGTTGGCCGTGAACCTGTCGGACCTGGCCGCCTGCGGCGCGCGGCCGTTGGCCTTTACGCTCGCGCTCGCGCTGCCCGAGGCCGACGATGCCTGGCTCGCTGCATTGGCACGCGGCCTGTTCGCGCTGGCCGACGCGCACAGCTGCGAGCTGGTGGGCGGCGATACCACGCGCGGGCCGCTGAACCTGTGCATCACCGTGTTTGGTGAGGTGCCCGCGGGGCAGGCGCTGCTGCGCAGCGGCGCGCGGCCGGGCGACGATGTGTACGTGAGCGGCACGCTGGGCGATGCACGCCTGGCCCTTGAAGCGCTGCAAGGCCACCTCACGCTGCCCGCCGAGGTGCTGCAGGCCGCGCGCCAGCGCCTGGAGCGCCCCACGCCGCGCGTGGCGCTGGGCCAGGCACTTCGCGGGCTGGCCACCAGCGCCATTGATGTCAGCGACGGCCTGCTGGGTGACCTGGCGCACGTGCTCGACCGCTCGGGCGTCGGTGCGGTGGTGGAGATAGAGCGTGCTATTGAATTGATAGCTGCTCGTGCTTATTTAAAAAGCACGAGCAGCCATTTTGATGCCGAAGTCTGGCAGCGTGCAGCGCTGGCCGGGGGCGACGATTACGAGCTGCTGTTCACCGCCCCGGCGGCCGAGCGCCAGGCAGTGCAGGCCGTGGCCGCAGCCGTGGGCACGCCCGTGGCGCGCATCGGCCACATCGAAGCGGTGCCCGGGCTGCGGCTGGTCGATGCCGCGGGCCAGACGGTGCCGCACCGCTGGCGCTCGTTTGACCACTTCGGCGCGGCGGGCTGAGCCGGCCCGCCCGTGGGCGCCTCAGGCCTGCAACAGAGCGGCCACGGGCCGGCGCGGTGTGGCCGGGGCGGCCTCGGCCGGGTAGCCGATGCGGCAGAACATCTGCAGCGTGGGGTCGGCAGCACTGCGCGGCGCGCCCGTGCCCAGCAGCAGGCGGTGCGCGGCCTCGAAATGCGGGGCCATCTCGGCAAACTCCTGCAGCGCCTGGCTCATGGGGTGCACGGCCAGGCCCTGGGCCGTGGCCTGCAGTTGCAGGCGCAGGTAGGCCTGGCCGGCGCGCACCTGGTCGGCCCGCGTGTTGGGGCCGTGGATCCACACAAAGCCCATGGCCGTGCGGCTGTGGTCCTCAAAACGCTGCAGGGCACTGCGGTCTGCGGTGCTGCCTTCAGCGGGCATGTTCTGGCGGTCCACCAGGCCCAGCGTGTTCAGCGCGCGCAGCATGGGCGTGTTGATCGAGATGCCGTCGCGGTGCTGCAGGATTTCGTCGGGCCCGATGCGCAGCAGGTGCAGACTTTCCAGAAAGGTGCGGGGCGTGCGCACCTCCACCCGCGCCGCGTCCATGCACAGCGTGCGCAGGGCAGGCAATCGCGAGGCATCTACCGTAGCCCCGGCGGCCATGCCCGCCACCGGGGCCACGCTGGCGATCAGCGGTGGCAGCAAGGCCGCATCCACCGGGCGCTGCATGTCGTAGGCCGACTTGGGTGTGCGACGGCGCAGCACCTGGGCAAACAGCGGGTCTGGCGTTCCGCCCGGGACCACGGTGATGCGCGCCACCGGTCGGTCGTCCCAGTCGGCCAGCGCGGCCGGCTGCGGGCCCTGGGGCCACAGTTCCACCCGGCCGGCCAGGCCCTGCTCGGCCAGCGCCATCACCAGCACTTCAAGAAAGGTGCCCTGGCTCAGCAGGATCTGACGGCCCAGCGGGTCGGTGTGGGGCAGCAGGCGCTCGCGGTCCACGTGCAGCACGATCTGGCCTGGCGTGCGCAGGTCCACGCGCCAGGGCTGGCGGTTGTGGGCGTTGGGCGCGGTGATCGCATAGGCCACCGCGCGACGGCGTGGCTCCAGGTCTTTGGCCGGGCCCTGCCAGGCTTCAATGGCGGCCGCCGGGTAATGCGGGCTGCTGCTGCAGGCGGCCAGCGGGGGCAGGGCCACGGCGGCGACGGTGCCACCGCCCACCAGGCGGATGAATGCGCGACGTTGCATGGTGTTCTCCTTCAAGGGGGTCAAGGCAAGGAATGGGGTGTTGGGTCTGCCCGGTTGGTGCCTCATGCGTGCGCCGCAGCGGTGCGGCCGATGCCAGCGGGCGGCAGGATGGGCGTTGGCGTATTGGCGTGATGCATGTCAATGAACCGGCAGGTCGGGGGTGTTGCAGGCATTGTGGAAACGATGCGCTCACCACACAATTGGCTGAAACTGCCTCTCAGCTATACAAGAATGAATAGCGATTTCGACTGGAGCCTGATCCGCTCGTTTTTGGCCGTGCTGGACCATGGCAGCCTGTTGGCAGCGGCGCGTGCGTTGTCCACGAGCCAGCCCACGGTTGGCCGCCACGTGGCTGCGCTGGAGCAGCAGCTGGGGGGCGCCCTGTTCGAGCGCACCGGGCGTGGCCTGGTCCCGACAGCGCTGGCGCTGCGCCTGGCGGAATCCGGGCGCGCCATGGAGGCCGCAGCCCACCAGCTGGCCCGCAGCCTGGCGGGGGCACGCACCGGGGTCGAAGGCACGGTGCGCATCACCGCCAGCCAGCCCGTGGCCTGCGTGCTGCTGCCGCCGGTGCTGGCGCGCCTGCGCGCGCAGTGGCCGCAGGTACAGATCGAGCTGGTCTCCAGCAACGAGGTAAGCAACCTGCTGCGCCGCGAGGCCGACATTGCGCTGCGCATGTTGCGCCCAGAGCAGACCGGGCTGGTGGCCCGCAAGATCGCCGAGGTCACGATCTGTGCCTGCGCCCACCGCGACTACCTGCGCCGCAGCGGAACGCCCCGCACGCCGCAAGAGCTGTTGGGCCATGCGCTGGTCGGCCACGACCGACAGCCCGACATCCAGCGCGGCTTTGCCGCCATGGGCTACGCGGTGCAGCCCGAGCGTTTCGGGTTTCGCACCGACGACCTGATGGCCTACTGGGCGGCTGTGCGGGCAGGGCTGGGCATTGGCTTCGTGGCCGAGTACCTGGTGCGCACCGATCCGCAGGTGCAGCCGGTACTGCCGCAACTGCCGCTGCCGCGCCTTCCGATCTGGCTCACGGTGCACCGGGAGATTCGCAGCAATCCGGGCATCCGTGCCGTGTACGACTTCCTGGCCGAGCAGGTGCCGACAGCCCTGGCGGCCGACGCGGGAGCCGCCGTTGCACCGGCCTCGCGGATGCGGCGCACACAAGCCGTTACATCCTCCACCGACCGGAGTAGCATGGTTTGACGCCTGCGCGCCAGACGCACCACAGGCTGCCTTGACCCCCACCCCGGACGACCCATGCAGGCACGCTCATGACCGCACCCCCGACCTCGATGCCCAGCGCACCGCCGACCGTCCTCATCGTCGATGACCAGCCCGAAAACCTGATGTATCTGGGCGAGCTGCTGCAGCCCCATTACCAGGTCCGCGCCGCCAATTCGGGTGAGCGTGCGCTGCGGGCCGTGGCCACAGAGCCCCGTCCGCAGATCGTGCTGCTCGACATCATGATGCCCGGCATGGATGGCCTGGAGGTGCTGCGGCGCCTGCAGGCCGACCCGGCCACGCGGCACATTCCGGTGGTGTTCGTCACGGCCATGGCGGCCGATCAGGACGAGCAGCGTGGGCTGGAGCTGGGCGCGGTGGACTACATCACCAAGCCCTTCAATCCGGCCATCGTGCTGGCGCGCGTGCGCACACACCTCGAGCTCAAGGCAGCGCGCGACCGGCTGGC
The DNA here is from genome assembly GCF_039540375.1 of Acidovorax lacteus. Lineage (NCBI taxonomy): Bacteria > Pseudomonadati > Pseudomonadota > Betaproteobacteria > Burkholderiales > Comamonadaceae > Acidovorax > Acidovorax lacteus. The sequence goes on along the minus strand of NZ_BAABEX010000024.1, from coordinate 119,509 downwards.
AGGCGAGAACGAACGCCTGGACACCGAAGTCAACCGCCGCATGCGCGAGAACCTGCTCGTGCAGGACCTGAGCATTCGCGCCCTGGCGACCTTGGCCGAGACGCGCGACATGGAGACCGGACACCACATCCTGCGCACCCAGGCCTACGTGCAGGTGCTGGCCGATCACTTGGCTGGGCATCCCCGGTTTGCGGCAGCGCTGGAGGGGCCCATGCGCAGCATGATCGTGAAGGCCGCGCCCCTGCACGACATCGGCAAGGTCGGCATTCCGGATGCCATCCTGCGCAAGCCGGGCCGACTGGACGACGAAGAGATGGCCGTGATGCGCACCCACGCAGCCATTGGGGCCGATGCCATCGACAAGGCGCTGCGCGATGTCCAGGAGGCCGCCGGAGCCCCGGCGCTTGCCGATGTGTCAGGGGCCTTTGCCTTCCTGCGGGTGGCCAGCGCCATTGCGCGCAGCCACCACGAGCGTTGGGACGGTGGCGGCTATCCCGCGGGCCTGGCAGGCGACGACATTCCGGTGTGCGGGCGGCTGATGGCGCTGGCCGACGTGTACGACGCGCTTACCTGCCGCCGCGTGTACAAGGCGGCCATGCCCCGGGAGCAGGCGCACCAGATCATCTTGCAGGGCCGCGGCACGCATTTCGATCCCGACGTGGTGGACGCTTACCTCGCCTGCCGTGACACCTTTGAGGCGATTGCAGAGCAGTTGGCGGATCCGTCCTTGCGCCTGGGTGATGGAGCCGCACAGTGAGTGCGGCAGGGCGCAGGCACGGGGCGTTCTGGCGGTGGGCCGGATGGTGCGCGGTATGCGCGCCACGGCTGTCGCTGGCCGTCGCGCTGGCGGGTCTGTTGCTGGTGCTGCCCGTGCGGGCCACCGAGTCCGTGCCGAGCCCGGCCGACGCGTTGGCCTCCCCGGCCTCTGTGCCGGCAGGGCCTGCGTTGCGGGTGGCTCTGAACGATCAGTTCCCGCCGCTGGCTTTTCGGGACGGCGATGGCGTTCTGCGCGGCTTGTATGTGGACTTGTGGACGCTGTGGAGCCAACGCACCGGCCAGCCGGTGCAGTTTGTGGCCACGGCATGGGCCGATGCGCTGGCCCAGCTGGATGCAGGACAGGCCGATGTGATCGACGGCATCACGGTCACCGAGGAGCGCCGCCGCCGCTACGAATTTTCCGAGCCGTACATGCAACTCGACGTGGCCCTGTACCACGATGCAAGCATCGCTGGCATTGTGGATGCGGCCACGGCACGGGGCTACGTGGTGGGTGTGGGGGCGGGCGATGCCTGCCAAACCCATCTGCTGGCGGCTGGTATCCCAAGCATCCAAACCTACCGCAGCTACGGCGAGATGGTGGAGGCCGCCGTCCGGCAGGAGGTGCGGGTGTTTTGTGCCCATACGGTGCAGGCCAACTACCACCTGGGGCGCCTCGGGGCGTCCGAGTCGTTTCGCCATACACCGCCGCTCTATTCCGCCACAGGGCACTGGGCTGTGCGCCGCGGTGATCGCGCCACCTTTGCCCGCGTGACGGAGGGTTGGGCGCGGGTGGGTCTGGCCGAGCGGCGGCGCATCGAGAACCGCTGGCTCGGCGCCCCCGTGCCGCAGCCCGAGCAGCCTGCTGTCCTGCGCCACCTGGGCATTGCGGGGGGCGTGCTGGCCACGCTGGTGCTGCTGCTTGTGATCTGGGTGCGCTCCATGCGCAGTGAGGTGCAGCGGCGCACCGCCGACCTGATGCAGGCCCAGACCGTGCTGCGCGAACGCGTGAAAGAGCAGCGCTGCCTGTATGCCGTGTTCCGTGCAAGCGAGGATCTTTCGCGCCCCATGGCCGACGTGCTGGAGCAGGTGGCGCGGCTTCTGCCCATGGGCTGGTTGCACCCTGACATGGCCGTGGCCCGGGTCGAGATCGATGGCGTCGGGGCCGAAACGGGCAGCCTGCAGGGCGCCGTGGCCCAGCTCAGTGCCGACATTCGCGTGGGTAGTACCGTGCGCGGCCGCGTGACGGTGGCCTACCGCTTTGCATCGCCGGTGCAGGACGACGGCCCGTTCCTGCACGAAGAGCGTGAGCTCATCGATGCCGTGGCCGAGCGCATGGCGGGCATGCTGCAGCGCCGTGCGGCCGAAGAACGCTTGCAGCAGAGCGAGGCCCAGTTCCGCAACCTGTTTGAACTCACGCACCAGCCCAGCGTGCTCGTGGCCGATCGCAAGGTCATCGCGGTCAACGCTGCCTCGCTTGGTTTGCTGCACCTTCAGGATGCCGATCAACTGCTGGGGCGCTCGCTCATCGAGATGTCGCCAGCCCATCAGCCCGACGGCGAGTCGTCCTTGGCCAAGGGGCTGCGCATGATGCACCTGGCCATCGAGCGCGGTGCCCATGCCTTCGAATGGGAGCACCGCCGTGACGATGGCTCCCTGTTCACGGCCCGTGTGCTGCTGACGGCGCTGCAGCAGGACGGCCGTGTGGTGCTGCATGTGGTATGGGACGACATCACCGCACAAAAGCGTGCGGAGCGGGCGCTGGCGGCGCACCAGCAGAGCCTGGAGGCCACGGTGGCCGAGCGCACTGCCGCGCTGGCTGCCATGGCCCAGACCCTGAAGGAAGCCAACGCCGAGCAACAGGCCCTGTTCGATGCGGCCACGGTGGGTCTCGTGTTCGTCAAGGGCCGCACCATCCTGCGCTGCAACCGTGCGCTGGAGACTCTGTTCGGCTATGGGCCAGGCGAGATGCAGGGCCAGCAGACACGCCTGTGGTACCCCGATGAAGACGCCTACAGCGACGTGGGCGCAGCGCTGTCCCGGGCGCTCGCCGAGACCGGGTACTTTGAGGGGGTGCGCGAGCTGGTGCGCCGCGACGGATCGCGCTTCTGGGGCCATATGTCCGCTCAGGTGATGGACCGCCAAGATCCCTCGCGGGGGCTTGCAGGGGTGATTGTGGACGTGACCGCTGAGCGCACCGCCACCGAGCAACTGCAGCGGGCCAATGCCCAGCAGCAGGCGATTCTGGATGCCGCCAGCCTGGGCATCCTGCTGGAACAGGACGGGCGCGTTCTGCAATGCAACCGTCGGCTGGAAGAGATGCTGGGCTACGAACGGGGGGCGCTGCACGGCCAGCCGGTGCAGATGCTGTACGCAGAAGAGTCGGCATGGCGCCATGAGACCGAGAGCATCGAGCAGCGTCTGGCCCACGGCGAAACCTTCTCGATGGAGCAGCTGGCACGCCGTCGCGACGACAGCACGTTCTGGGTGCGTCTGTCGGTCCGCGCGCTGGACGCGGGTGATCTGAGCCGTGGCCGGGTGGTCATGGTGGACGACATCAGCATTGAACACGCCGTGATGGACGAGCTCAAGCGCGCCCGCAAGCTGGCCGAGGACGCGGCCCGTTCCAAGGCCGACTTTCTGGCCAACATGAGCCACGAGATTCGCACGCCCATGAACTCGATCGTGGGCATGTCGCATCTGCTGGCCAAAACACCCCTGTCGGACAAGCAGCAGGACTACCTGCACAAGATCCGCGGCTCCAGCCAGCACCTGCTGGGGCTGATCAACGACATCCTGGACTTCTCGAAGATCGAGGCGGGCAAGCTCTCGGTCGAGCGCGTGGAGTTCAACCTCGAGGACTTGTTGCACCAGGTGGGCACCTTCGTGATGGACAAGGTGCTGGCCAAGGGGCTGGAGTTCATTGTGGACACCGGTGCCGATGTGCCCTTGCAGCTGGTGGGTGATCCACTGCGCATCAGTCAGGTGCTGCTCAACTACGTGAACAACGCCGTGAAGTTCACCGAGCAGGGTGAGATCGCCCTGCGTGTGCGGCTCGTGATGGCCCAGGGCGACGAGCTGCTGTTGCGCCTGGAGGTGCAGGACACCGGCATCGGTATCGACGCCGAGCACCAGCAGCGGCTGTTCCGCAGCTTTGAGCAGGCCGACACCTCGACCACGCGCAAGTACGGTGGCACCGGACTGGGCCTGGCCATCAGCAAGAGCCTGGCGCAGCTCATGGGGGGGGACGTGGGGGTCGAGAGCACGCCGGGGGTAGGTTCGCGCTTTTGGTTCACGGTGCGCGTGGCCCGGGGCTCGCAAGCCGCCGTGCCCCACCTGCCCGAGCCGGATCTGCGCGGCCGCCATGTGCTGGTGGTCGACGACCACGCGGCGGCCCGCGACGTGCTGGCCGATCAGTTGCGCAGCATGACCTTCGTGGTCGCCCAGGCGGCGTCTGGTACCGAGGCCATCGATGCCGTGCGGCGTGCACAAGAGGCGGGGGAACCCTTTGAACTGGTCTTTCTGGACTGGCAGATGCCAGCGCCTGATGGCATTGCAACCGCGCGCGCGCTGCAGGCCTTGCCCCTGACGCACCGGCCGCAGATCGTGATGGTCACGGGCCAGGAGCGCGAAGACCTGTTGCGCGAGGCGCGCCAGTGTGGCGTGGCGCAGGTGCTCACCAAGCCTGTGGCGGCCTCGCATCTGTTCGATGCGGCCATGCAGGCGCTGGGCTCAAGCCGCCCGGCCAGCGTACGGGCCAGTGCGCCAGCCCCGGGGGCGGCGCAGGGCATGGGGCTGGACCGCATTGCAGGCGCCCGGGTGCTGCTGGTGGAAGACAACCTGCTCAACCAGGAGGTGGCCTGCGAACTGCTGGCCGCCGAAGGCCTGGCCGTGGACCTTGCGGCCGATGGCGCACAGGCGCTGCAGCGTCTTGAACACAGCATCTACGACGCAGTGCTCATGGACCTGCAAATGCCGGTGATGGACGGCTTCACGGCCACGCGCGAGATCCGCAAGCAGGCCCGGTGGAGCGATCTGCCCATCATCGCGATGACGGCCAATGCCATGGACAGCGACCGTCGCCGCTGCCTGGACGCAGGCATGAACGACCACGTGCCCAAGCCCATTGATCCCGATGTGCTGGCGCGTGCGCTGCTGCGCTGGATTCCGGCGCGGCATGCCACGGCGCCGCACGCACCAGGGCCAGCCTCGCCCGAGCCCAGCGCCGATGCGCAAGCCCTGCTCGCGCAGTTGCAGGCCGTACCCGGGCTGGATGCTGCGGCGGGCCTTCGCCGTGCCTTGGGGCGCGATGCGCTGTACCGCTCGCTGCTGCAACGCTTTGCGCACAGCCAGTCCGGGGCGGTGGAGGCCGTGCGTGCGGCGCTGCAACAGGCCGACCGCGACACTGCGGTGCGCCTGGCCCATTCGCTCAAGGGCGTGGCGGGCCAGGTGGGGGCGGCGGGCGTGCAGGGCGATGCGGCGGCGCTGGAGCAGGCGCTGCTGGCGGGTGCCGATATGGCGGCCATCGCGCCGCTGTTGGAGCGCCTGGCCACGCCCCTGCAGGCCCTGGTCGCAGGCGTGCAGGCGGCGCTCTCCGGGGCCTCGGGTGGGGCGCCTGCTGCCACGGGCGTGGCTGTGCCCTCGCCGGATCGCTGCCTGGCCATGCTCGAGCGTCTGCGCATTGGCGATTTCGCCAGTGTGGGCGACCTGGAGCGCGAGGCCGATGCCTGGGCGCAGGTGCTGGGTGTGGCGCTGACCGATGTGCTCACCGCCGCACGTGCGTACGACTTTGACGAGGCCCATCGTCTGATGCACCAGGGCCTGGCAGCCACCGGGCTGGTGCTGCCGCCCCCCGCTCCCCCGCCCCTGGCACAGGCCCGCTCCCCTGGAGATTTCGCATGACATGTTCCATCCATCCCGGTCGGCAGATCGCCCGCAACGTTCTGCTGCTGGGCGCCTGTACCGGCCTGCTGGCAGGCCTGGCGACCGCGCAGACCGTGCCCGCGGCCGAGGGTCCGCACGCTTCGCGCCTCAGCCGCGTCACGGTGTATGCGGGCAGTGCCGTGGTCGAGCGCACGGTGCGCGTGGCCACGGGCGCGCGCAGCCTCACGCTCACCTGTCTGCCTGCGGGCATCGACGCGCAAACCCTGCAGGTCGATGCCGATGCGGGCATCCGCTGGGGCGAGTTGCAGGTGCGCACCGAGGAGCGCGAGGCCCAGCCCAGCTGCGCCAGTGCGCTCGACGGCCGCATTCGCGCGCTGGAAGACCAGATCGCCCAGGTACGCGCCGAGGCCATGGCCGAGCAGGTGGCCCAGGGCTACCTGCGCAGCGTGGCCGGCTTGCCTGCGCAGCCCGCGTCGGCCTCCGCCGCTGGCGGAGTCGGCCCGGTACCGGCGCCTGGCCAGATCGGAGCCACGGCCGACGCGCTGCGCCGCGCCACGCTGGAGGCCCAGACGCGCAGCCACCAGATCGAGCGCCGCCTGCAGGCGCTGGAGCAGTCGCTGCGTCCCTTGCAGGCCGAGCGCGACCGCACGGCGCAGCAGCGCTCGCGCGTGACCACGGTCACCCTGCGCGTAGCGGCCGAGCGCGACGGCGATCTGCGCCTGGCCTACACCCTGCGCGGCCCGGGCTGGCAGCCCACCTACCGCGCCAGCCTCGACACGGCGCGCCGCACCGTCACGATGGAGCGCCAGGCCCTGGTGGCGCAAGCCAGCGGCGAAGACTGGGTCCAGGTGCCGCTGGTGCTTTCCACCGGCCAGTCGCTGCGCGCCACGCAGGGCCGCCTGCCGCGCAGCAGCACCTGGGATGTGGCGCCGCCCCCGCCGCCGCCCACACCTGCCGCTGCGGCCGCAAACCTGGCAATGCCGGCACCCGCTCCGGTGATGCTGGCACGCGCAGCCGAAGCCCCGCCCCCAAGCTTTGATGTGACCGTGACCGAGGGCCGCTTTGCCACCGAGTTCAGCGTGCCGCAGCGCATCACCGTGCCCTCGGGCAGCGAAAAAGTCGCCCTCACCCTGGAGACCGTGACCCTGCCCGCCACCGTGCTCAGCCGCGTGGCCCCGGCGGTGGAGCCGGTGGCGTACGTGGTGGCCGAACTGCCCACGCCCCCCGGCGTCTGGCCCAGTGCGAGCGTCACGCTGCTGCGCGACGGCAGCCAGGCGGGCACGGGCCGGCTGGATGGCGCGGCCAGCCCCTGGGCGCTGTCCTTTGGCCGGGACGAGCTGCTGGTGGTGCAGGCCGACACTCCGCAGGACCAGACGGCAACCGCCGGTTTTGGTGGCACGCGCACCGAGCGCCGCCTGCGCCGCGACTACCGCATCGAAAGCCGCCACCGCAGCCCGGTGACGCTGCAGGTGCTGCATGCCGCACCGCTGTCGCGCCACGAGCGCATCGAGATCGAGTCGCGCTACCAGCCCCCGGTGGTCGATGCCGCCTGGAACCGCCAGCCCGGCCTGGTGGCCTGGCGACAGGAACTGGCCCCCGGCACCACGGCCAGCTTCAGCGCCGAGCACTGGGTGCGCTATCCGCGCGACCTGGCGGTGGTCGAAAAGCCCTGAGCCTCGTTGTCGTGCGCAGCCGCTGCGGCCCGCGCCGTGTGGCCGCTACTGCTTGGAGGCCGATGCCAGCCCGGGTGCCCCGGCGGCTGCGCGCCGCGTCGATTGGCCCGACAATCAGGGCCGCCCCGTGCGGCATGTGGCCGCCCGGGCGCTGTCTGCCCGCCGCTTTGCATGACCCCGCACGCCCCTGATCCGCTGGCCGAACCTGTGGCCTCCACCCTGCCGCCGCCGCGCGGCACCCCGCCTGCCGCACCGCGGCGCGCCAGCGTGGGCTTCATGCTCGCCCACCCCGCGCACTGGATTGCGCTGGGCTTCGGCGCGGGCCTGTCGCGCGTGGCCCCGGGCACCGTGGGCACGCTGTGGGCCTGGCTGTCGGGCTTGCTGCTGTGGTATGGCCTTGGGGCCTGGGGGCTGGGGCTGGCCATCGCGGTCGCGCTGCCGCTGGGCTGGTGGGCCTGCACGCTCACGGCACGCCACTTGGGTATGGCCGATCCGGGCAGCATCGTGTGGGACGAAGTCGTGGCGTTCTGGATCGTGCTCTGGCTGGCCATGCCCATGGGCGGCTGGGGCCAGCTCGCCGCGTTTGCGCTGTTCCGCTTTTTCGACGCCGTCAAACCCGGCCCGGTGGCCTGGGCCGACGCCTGCTTCAAGGGTCTGGGCTGGCGCGGTGGCTGGGGCATTCTGTGGGACGACCTCGTGGCCGCGTTTTGTACCCTGCTGGTGCTCGCGGTGTGGCGCTTCATGGGCTGAGAGCCTCGCTGAATGGGCATGGTGTGCTATTGAAATAGGAGCTGCTTGTGCTTGACTTTGCTGGGTTGGAGCCCGATTTGGTGCCGATTTCTGAGACCCTGCTGGCGCAGGGCCTGTTGCTGGCCACGGCCGAGAGCTGCACCGGTGGCCTGATTGCCGCGGCTTGTACCGATCGTTCGGGCTCCAGCCAGTGGTTCGACCGCGGCTTCGTCACGTACTCCAACGCCGCCAAGTCCGACATGCTGGGCGTGCCCGCCGCGCTCATCGACGCGCACGGCGCCGTGAGCGAGCCTGTGGCCCGTGCCATGGCCGAAGGCGCGGTGGCCCGTTCGGCCGCGCAGGCCAGCCTGGCGGTGACCGGCGTGGCCGGCCCCACGGGCGGCACGCCCGCCAAGCCCGTGGGCACGGTATGGCTGGCCTGGCATGTGCGGGGCCGCACCCACAGCGAATGCCAGCACTTTGCCGGTGACCGCGCGGCCGTGCGCGCCGCGACGGTGCGCCATGCGCTTGCCCGCCTGCACGCCTTGCTCGCCGCGGCCTAAGGCCTGCGGCGGGGGATACCTGGAAATTCCCATGACGACTGCCACCCCCGCGCCTGAAGGCTTCGAGGCCTTCACCGCCCGTCATATCGACACCCAGGGCTCACGCCTGTTCGTGCGCACGCTGGGCAACGCTCAGCGCCCCGCGGTGCTGCTGGTGCATGGGTTCCCGCAAACGCATGTGCTGTGGCGGCGCATGGCGCTGGCCTTGGCCGACCGTTTCTTCCTCGTGATGCCCGACCTGCGCGGCTACGGCGATTCGTCGCTGGCTCCGGGCGGCGGCGACCACGCGGCGCACAGCAAGCGCGCCATGGCCCAGGACCTGGCCGATGTGATGAGCACCCTGGGCATCGAACGTTTCTTTGTGTGTGGCCACGACCGTGGCGGCCGCGTCGCGCACCGCCTAGCGCTGGACCACGCAGCGCGGGTGCGCAAGCTCTGCGTGCTTGACATCGCTCCCACGCTCGACATGTACGCACGCACCGACATGGCGTTTGCGCGCGCCTACTACCACTGGTTCCACCTGATCCAGCCCGCACCGCTGCCCGAGCGCATGATCGAAGGCTGCTGGCGCGAGTACCTGCATGCCAAGCTCGGCGGCTGGGGCACCAGGGGGCTGGCCCACATCGAGCCTGCGGCCCTGGCCGAATACGAGCGCTGCTTTGCGCGCCCCGAAGCCATCCACACCGCCTGCGAGGACTACCGCGCAAGCGCCGGCATCGACCTGGAGCACGACCGCGACAGCCGCGCCCGCGGCCACCGGGTGGCCTGCGACATGCTCGTGCTGTGGGGAGCCAACGGCGTGGTGCACCGCCTGTTCGAGCCGCTGGCGCTGTGGCAGGCGCAGTGTGCAGGCACCGTGACGGGACAGGCCGTGCCCGCGGGGCACTTCATTCCCGAAGAGCGCCCGGCCGAGACGGCGCAGGCGCTGGCAGCATTTTTCAGCGGCTGATCCGAGCGCTGGCGCAGCGGTCGCAGCCCCTCAACCCTTGCGCACGCGGCGCAGAGCCGATGCGCCCAGCGCCGCCCCCAGCAGGATCAGCGCCCATTCGCTGAGCGTGGGCACGGCCGTGGTGCCGCCAGCACCTGGCAGCACGGTGAGCGTGGCGGTGGCAGCGGCTGCGCTGCCTGAACTGCTGTTGAGCACACTGGTGGTGTTGTTTTTGGCGCCCGCGGTGGTGCCTGTCACATTCACGCTGAAGCTGCAGTTGGCGCCCGCTGCCAGCGTACCGCCCGCCAGCGCAATGCTGCCGCTGCCCGCCACCGCCGTCACGGCGCTGCCGACCCCACAGTCGCCTGCCAGCCCGTTGGGCGTGGACACCACCAGCCCGGCGGGCAGGGGGTCGGTGAAGTTGATGTTGTTGGCGCCGCCGGGGCCCAAGCGCTGGATGTTGAAGGTCAGCGCGGTGGAGCCGTTGAGCGGAATCGTCGCGTCTGCAAACGACTTGCTGAAAGTGAAGACCACCCCTGCGTGCGCAGCGGGGGCTGCTGCTAGCGCGGACAGGACAAAGGCCGCACGGATCAGTGGGCCACGAAAACGGTGCATGAAAACTCCCTGGTACACAGCGGCGCTTCGGCTGAGCGCCTGTTGAATGGACGCGGTTTGTACCAAGGGATGCGGGCTTTGTCTGTACCCGCCGCGCCATGCAACGTTCGCATGCGTTGCAACCCTGCGCGGCCACGGGCTGTTGCTTGGCCTTCAGTCGGGTTTGTGCTTGGGCGCACGGGCGGTGTCCGCCGCTGAGCCAAGCCGCTTCAGAGGCAGCGCGAGCGATCCCCACCAGCCGAGGTCGCGCGTGGGGTCGGCATCGTCCAGCCCCAGGCCCATGCGCTCGTGCGGCGTGCGTGGCTGCGCCTGGTAGCTGCGCAGCAACCAGTCCCACCAGGGAAGCACCATGCCGAAATTGCGCTGGCCCTCGGCCTCGATGCGTGAGTGGTGGATGCGGTGCATGTCGGGCGTGACGAAGATCCAGCGCAGCGCCGCATCCAGCCGTGGGGGCAGCGCCAGGTTGGCATGGCAAAACACGGTGTGCGTGACCTGCAGCGCCAGATACAGCAGCAGCGACACCACCGGCACGCCCAGTGCCGCACAGGCCACCAGGGTGAGCAGCAGCAGCACGGCCACTTCCAGCGGGTGGTGGCGCACGCTGGTGCTCACGTCCATGGCGATATCGGCATGGTGCACCTGGTGCAGCCGCCACAGCAGCGGCACGGCGTGCGAAAGCCGGTGCAGCAGGTACTGCACGGCATCGATGGCCAGCACGCCGAGCGCGATCTTGGCGGTGTCAGGCCAGGGCAGCCCGGCAATGCCGTGGGCGCCCAGGCGCGATCCGAGTTGCAGCGCCGCCTGTTCCAGCGGCTGCAGCAGGCCGCTGGCCAGCACGGCTGCCCCGGCCGCGTACAGCCCCAGGTTGACCGGCCAGCGCGTACGCACCTGGGCCGTACCGGGCCGCCGGGGCCAGCGCGCTTCGGCCAGCGCCAGCAGGCCGCCCCACACCAGCAGCAGTGCGGCGGGCCACAGCGCCGCGTGTTGGGCCATCCATTCGAGCATGTGTGCTCCTCTATGTCGGCAGGCGGTGATGGACGCTTAGGCCCCGTGGCACTTCTTGTACTTCTTGCCGCTGCCGCAGGGGCAGGGGTCGTTGCGGCCCGGCTCAGGGGCCTTGCGCACGGCGGCCACACGCGGGCCCAGGCTCTTCCAGACCTGGCGCAGGTCGTACACGGCCCAGATGGCTTCGCCAAAGGCCTCGACACGGGCCTGGCTGGTGCTGGGGGGGCCGTCCTCGCTGTACATGCAGACTTCGGGCTTGCCGGTGTCGTCTTCGGTCAGGGCCACGATGCGCTCCAGCGCTTCGTCCACCCAACCGGCGGCCTCCTTGTCGCGCGGGGCCGCCCATTCCTCTTCCCAGTTCTCGACCACGAACATGAAGCCCAGCGCCCAGACCTGGCCGAACGAGGGGATGTCCTGGCCGTCCATGGCCGCGCGCTCCTCGGGCGGAAGGCTCGCCACGGCACCGCGCATGTCCATGGCCTCGGGCTGGTAGGTGCGCTCGTCTTCCAGCGTCTGTACGTCGGTGTCGAGCTGGTGCTCCACCTCGGCCCAGCGGCGCTGCCACAGCGCCAGAAAACGTTCCTGCTGCGCGGCATCGCGGAAGGCCGGCAGCAGCGGCAGGGGCTCGCCCGGGGCCACGTCCAGCGTCGCACCATCGCCCAGCAGCATGGGCAGGTATTCGGCCACCGGAATCGGGCGGCGGCAGCACACCAGGGCGGCCAGCGCGCCGTCGCAGAACTCCCACTGCGGGATCTCTTCGCCGCGCGTGCGCAGGTCATCCAGCAGCAGGTCAAGCTCTTCGAGCTCGTCAGCGGTGAGGGCGGGTGGTGCGGCGGAGGTGTCGGTCATGGGGCGGCTCTGGGGTGGCGGGGCCGCAAGGGGCCGCGCCGTCTTTATGATGCGGGCCGATGGCGCAGGCAGGCACGGCGGTGGTGCAGGCCCGCGCGCCCGCGCGAGGCCGCCAGTGTAGCCGCGCCCCCTGGTCAACCGTGAGCTTGTTCGTGCCTTCTTCAGTGCCTTTGTCTTTTCTTGCATACCCGGTGCCCGGTGTGGGGGCTGCGGCATGAGTGCGCCCGAACTGCAGGCCGGCAGCCCGGCCACCAGGGCGTTTTTGCAGAGCCAGTTGGCCCAGCAGCCGCACAACGTGCAGCGCCACGCTGTGGGCGATGCGCGGGTGTGGGTCAAGCGCGCGGGCCCTGCGCTGGGCCGTGCGCGTGGGCGCGTGCTCGCGGTGGTGGCGCGCCTGCTGCGCCTGCCGGTGCTGGCCCCGGTGCCCAATCCGGGCGGCAGCGCGGCGATTGCCACCGAGGCGCGCCGACTGCAAGACCTGCGCGCACGCGGCCTGCGCGTGCCCGAGGTGCTGGCAGTGGTGGAACATGGTTTCTTGATGCGCGATCTGGGCGCGGGGGGCGACCATACGCCGTCTCTGGCCGAGGAGATCGAGCGCGCCGGTGCCACCGACCCGGCGCAGATGCTCGCCCTGTGGGCGCTGGGCCTGCAGGCGCTGGCCCAGGTGCACGCAGCAGGCACTTGCCTGAGCCAGGGCTTTGCACGCAACATGGTACGCGGCCCCGACGGGGTGGTGGGCTTCATCGACTTTGAAGACGACCCACAGGCCGTGCTGCCGCTGTCCGTGTGTCAGGCGCGCGACCTGCTGTGCTATGCGCATTCCACCGCGCTGCTGCTGCGCGAAGCCGGCTGCGCCGAGGCAGCGGCCGCGCGTTGGCGTGCCCATGTGCAGGCTGGTGACCCGGCCGTGGCTGCATGGCTTGCGCAGACGGTGGATCGCCTGCGCTGGGCGCGCCGTCTGCCGGCCGACCGCCGCTGGGGCCGCGACGCGCTGCGTCTGCGCGCGGCCTACGACCTGCTGGCCGCGGCCCATTTGGGCTGAGCAGGCCGCGGTGCGTCAGGTGGCCGCGGGGGCCGTCGCCTCCACCACGTCTGCCTGCACGGCCGTGGCAATGTCAGCGCCCATGCGCTGCAGGCGCTTGCGCATGCACAGCACGGCCTTGTCTTTGCTCAGCAGCAACGCGCCGTGCGCGGCTGCGAGGTCGAGGAAGTGCTGGTCGTCCGCGTCCTTGCACACAAACGCGATGCGCGGTGCAGCGGCCACGCGCTGCACCTGCGCGTCCCAGCGCGCGAGCACCTCTGGGGCGTCCAGCCGATAGTAGGCCAGCCGCGGCACGATCTGGGGATAGCCGAGCACGCGCGCCAGTTCGGCCCGCATGGCCTCGGTGCCGATCCAGCGCAGGCGGCCACTGGCCAGCAGCGCAGGCAGCGCGGCGACACCCGGGTCGGCAAACACCAGCGCGTCGAGCGCGATGTTGGTGTCCAGCACCAGCACACGCGGCGGCGCATCGGCCACCACGGTGTGCACCAGGCGCGGGGCCTTAGCCGCCATGGCCCGTTGCCGTTGGTGCCGCGCCTTCACTGCGCTGCGGGCGGGCGGTGCCGCGCACCATGTCGAAGCGGAACATCCGGCATTCGATCGGGCCGTTCCACATCGGCACGCGGCGCGACTCCTTCAGGCGCATGCGGCCGGGCAGCTTCAGGTCAGGCGTGAGCATCCAGGCCGTCCAGCCCGGGTAGTGCTTCTTCCAGTGGCTGGCCAGCTGTGCAAAGAAGGTGCCGTCTTCGTCGCCTTCGGCCTGCTCGCGGCCCACGGCCTGGCCGCTGGCGCGCGCAGCAGCGCGTTCGGCCGCATTGCGCCCGGCCGAGCCCGCAGCGGCAATGCGCTCGCCATAGGGCGGGTTGAGCAGCATCAGCCCGGGGGTGTCACAGGGCGGCATGCGCTGCAGCGCGTCGCCGCCGCGCAGTTGTATGGCGTCGGCCACGCCAGCCCGCTCGGCATTGCGCCGCGCAAAGTCCACCATGCGGTGCGACACATCGCTGCCGAAGATGGCCGCGCGCGAGGGCTGTGCCTCGGCCTGGGCCTCGCTGCGCAGCTGCTGCCACACATGGGGCTGGAAGGGCAGGAGCGTTTCAAACGCAAAGCGGCGCTGCAGGCCGGGGGCGATGCGGCAGGCCATCTGCGCGGCCTCCACCACGATGGTGCCGCTGCCGCAGCAGGGGTCGTACAGCGGCAGGGGCTCTTCGGCCAGCGGGTCCCAGCCGGTGGCGGCGATCATGGCCGCGGCCAGGGTTTCCTTGAGGGGGGCGTCGCCCTTGTCCTCGCGCCAGCCGCGCTTGAACAGCGCTTCGCCCGAGGTGTCGATGTACACCGTAGCGGTGTCGTGGGTCAGGTGCAGGTGCACGCGCACGTCGGGCCACTGGGTGTTGACGTTGGGCCGCACGCCGCCGCGCGCGCGGAAGCGGTCGGCCACCGCGTCCTTGATGCGCAGGCCCGCAAAGTTCAGGCTCTTGAGCGGGCTGTGTTGGGCCGTGACCTCGACCTTGAAGCTTTGGCGCGGCGTGAACCAGATCTCCCAGGCCACCTCGGACGCGATGGCGTACAGGTCCTGTTCGCTGCGGTAGGGCTGCTCGGCCAGTTGCACCAGCACGCGCTGCGCCAGCCGGCTGTGCAGGTTGAGCTGCAGTGCCTGCCGCCAGCTGGCGCGCAGCAGCACCCCCGCGCGGCCCACGAGCAGGTCTTCGCCGGTCAGGCCCGTGAGGCGGTGCACCTCGTCGGCCAGATATGTTTCGACGCCTGCGGCGCAGGGCAGGAACAGGGTCAGGGCGTTCATGGGGAACCTTCGGTGGGCAATGTGGGGGCGGCTTGGCGCGCGCGCGCGAGCAGCATCGAGTCGCCGTAGCTGAAAAAGCGGTAGCGCTGCTGCACCGCATGCCGGTACAGGCCCATGATGTGCGCATAGCCTGCAAACGCGCTGACCAGCATCATGAGCGTGCTCTTGGGCAGGTGGAAGTTGGTGATCAGCAGGTCGGCCACGGCAAAGCGGAAGCCGGGCGTGATGAAGATGTTCGTGTCGCCTGTCGTCTTGCCAGTTTGCGCCCAGGATTCGAGGGTACGAATGGTCGTGGTGCCCACGGCCACCACCCGCCCGCCGCGCTGGCGGCAGCGTTCGAGCGCGGCCAGGGTCTCGGGCGGGATCTGGTACCACTCGCTGTGCATCTGGTGCTCGGCGATGTTTTCGGTCTTGACCGGCTGGAATGTGCCCGCGCCCACGTGCAGCGTGACGCTGGCACGTTCTACGCCACGCGCGGCCAGTGCGGCCAGCACGGCTTCGTCAAAGTGCAGCGCGGCCGTAGGCGCGGCCACAGCGCCGGGCTTGGCGGCAAACACGGTCTGGTAGCGCTCGGCGTCTTCGGCGGCGTCCGGGTCTTCGCCCGTGGACTGTTGGCGTTCGATGTAGGGCGGCAGCGGCAAGTGGCCGTGGCGCTCCATCAGGTCGTAGGGCGTCTCGCTGCCCGGGCCCTGCAGGCGAAAGCGGAACAGCGGGCCGTCTGCGTCGGGCCAGCGCGACAGCAGCGTGGCGTCGAAACCGCCTCGCGTCCGCCCGCCTGCCATCAGCACGGTGCTGCCGATCGCGGGTTTTTTGCTGACCTTCATGTGGGCCACGACCTCCTGGCCGCCCAGCACGCGTTCGATCAGCAGTTCCAGCTTGCCGCCGCTGGCTTTCTCGCCAAACACGCGCGCCTTGATGACCTGCGTGTCGTTGAACACGAGCAGATCGCCAGGCTGCAGCAGTCCGGGCAGGTCGCGAAAAATGCGGTCGGCCGGCTGGCTCTCGCGGCCATCGAGCAGGCGTGAGGCGCTGCGTTCAGGGGTGGGGTGCTGGGCGATCAGGGCTTCGGGCAGATCGAAGTCGAAGTCGCTGAGGGTGTAGGGTCGGGCCGCAGGGGCCAGGGAGACATCGGTCATGGTGCTTGAGGGCCGGACGGGCCCGTGCCAAGAATGGAACAGGGGCGCGATTGTCCCATGGCCGTGCCCCTGGTGCGCGCCCTAGAGCGTGCGCACCGGAGGGCACTGAGCGTGCAGCGCGTGCGCCACGGCCGGCGTGGCCAGGCCAGTGCCGGCAGCCATGACCGCCGCCGCGCCGCAGGCGCTGGCCCAGCCCAGGGCCTGCGCGTCTGTCTGTCCTTGCTCCCAGGCCCAGAGCAGACCCGCGAGGAAGCTGTCGCCCGCGCCGGTGCTGCCCTGGCCTGCGGCCACCGGCACGGCGTCTTGCTGCCAGCAGCCCTGGGGCGTGGCCAGCAGGGCGCCGGCCTCGCCCAGCGACAGCGCCACAGCCCGGGTCTGTCCGTGCGCGATCAGCGCACGGGCAGCCTGTGCTTGTTCTGCCAGCGTGGCCAGTGGCATGCCGGTGGCCTGGCGCAATTCGCGCAGGCTCGGTTTGACCAGGTCCACGCCTGCGGTCAGGGCTTCGGTGAGTGCAGCGCCGGAACTGTCGAGCGCCACGCGCCAACCCTGGGCGCGTGCGCGCTGCGCCAGCTGTGCGTACGCCTGTGCCGTAAGTCCCGGCGGCAGGCTGCCGCTGGCCACCACCCACGGACGTTCCGCTCCGTGCGGATCGGCGGGCGTCAGCACACCGAGCAGGCCTTGCCACTGGGCAGCGCTCACCTCCGGGCCTGGCAGCACGAACCGGTATTCGGCCCCGGTGCTGTCGTCAATGACGGAGAGGCTTTGGCGCGTATCCCCTTCGATGGGAAAGCTGCGCAGCGACAGGCCCTCGCGGACGAGCAGTTGCTCCACCTGCGCGCCCGCAGGCCCAGCCAGCAGGGCCCAGGCCTGTACCGGCATGCCGAAGCGGTGCAGCACCCGCGCCACGTTGATGCCGCCGCCCCCCGGATGGCGCAAGGCCTCTTCGCAGCGCAGCTTGTGGGCGGGCTCCACGCGCGGCGTGCGCGTGCTCAGGTCCAGTGCCGGATTGGGGGTGACGGTGATGCAGCGCAGCCCGTTCACCAGGGCCGCTCCGCAAAGCCCGACCACAGCTCGTTGAGGTCCGGAAAGCGCCACTTGTCGGGGTCTTCCCGGGCGACGATCTTCTCGTTGGTGTTCGGGTCGGCAAGGTCCACCACCTCGGGCGGAATCCGCAGGTCCGACTTGGTGGAAAAGAACACCTTGACCTTCGGGGTGGTCAGGGATTTGCTGCCCTGCTCGGTGACCACACCGATGCGGCCCGAGGCCAGCCGCACGAGCGAACCCACAGGGTAGATGCCAATGCTCTTGACGAACGCCTGGAACAGCCGCTGGTCGAAATGGTCGTTGGTCCACTCAGCCATGCGGCGCAGCGACTCGGACGGATCCCAGCCACGCTTGTACGGCCGGTCGGAGGTGATGGCGTCGTACACGTCGCAGATGGCGGCCATCTTGGCGATCAGGCTGATCTGGTCGCCCTTGAGCTTGTCTGGGTAGCCCGAGCCGTCCACTTTTTCGTGGTGGTGCAGCACGGCGTCGAGCACGCTGTCGTCCACGCCGCCGCCCTCTCGCAGCATTTCGTAGCCGTGCACCGGGTGGCTTTTGACCACGACGAACTCCTGGTCGGTCAGTTTGCCCGGTTTGTTGAGCACGGCCAGCGGAATGGCCGCCTTGCCCAGGTCGTGCAGCAGGCCGGCCATGCCGGCGACGCGGGTGTGCTCCTCGTTCAGACCAATCTGCTTGGCCAGGGCCACCATCAGCGCGCACACCGCTACGGAGTGCATGTAGGTGTAGTCGTCGGCCGTTTTGAGGCGCGCCAGGCTGATCAGCGCTCCTGGGTTGCGTGTGACGGAGTCGGAGATTTCGGTCACCAGGTTCTGCGCGCCCACCGAGTCAATCGCCTTGCCCATGCGCGCTTCGCTGAACATGGAGATGACCACGTCCTTGGATTCGACGCAGATCGAGGCGGCGGCCGCCAGTTCGCTCTGCATGGAGGCCGGTGCACGTCCTCGGCGTGGGGCGGGCGGAGGCGGTGGGGGCGGGGGCGCCACCACCAGGGGCGGGAGTTCCTCCAGTCGGCTGAAGTCGGTGTCAATCTGGGCGTCCACTTCTTCGCGCGACATGGACGACACGCCGTCTGCCACGTCCAGCCCCTTGGAGGTGTCGATCCATACCTCATGGATGGCTGTGGCCTGGATGCGGGCCAGGTCCTTGGGATCCTTGAGCACGAACTTGGCGCGCCAGAAGGGGTGCTCCATCCACGAACCACAAAATTCGTGCAAGTACATGCCCAGCGTCAGGTGTTCGATGCGAATTCTCTTGAGCATGGCTGCTAGTCGGTCTCTGTCCGGCCTGTCTGCCGGCAACGAATGGTTACCATGGTAGCCCTTTTGGGGGCGGTCGCCCATGGCAATCCCAACGGGGCTCAGTTCCTTCTCCGATGGCTCGGCGAATGGGCATTGTTGGCCCTCAAGGGCCTCTATGTCCCTTCCCTCCAGGGTGGAATCGGCACACTTTGGCCTGTTCGCCCGGGGGATTGCCCCGATAGGCCGCTTTTGTCCACATGCCCTCTGCCGCCCCCGCTGCCCAGTCACCCGCCCGCAAGGCCCTGATCAAGATGGGCCTGGTGCGCGACATCGACCTGGCACTGCACCTGCCGCTGCGCTACGAAGACGAAACCCGCATCACCCCGCTGGCGCAGGCGCGCGACGGCAGCACCGTGCAGATCGAGGCCACCGTCACCACAAGCGAGGTGCAGTTGCGCCCACGCCGCCAGTTGCTGGTACAGGTGGACGACGGCACAGGCACCTGTGAGCTGCGTTTTTTCAGCTTTTATCCCTCCCATCTCAAGACCCTGGCGGTGGGCGCGCGGCTGCGCTTTCGGGGCGAGGTACGCGGCGGTTTCTGGGGGCGGCAGATGCTGCACCCGGCGTTTCGCGCGGCCAGTGGAGAACTCCCGCGCGCCCTCACACCCGTGTACCCCACGGTCAACGGCCTGCCACAGGCCTACCTGCGGCGCGCCATCGTCACGGCGCTGCAGCGCGTCGATCTGCCGGAGACGGTGGCCCCCGATCTGCCTCCGCTGCCCCTGGGGCCGGGCCTGTGGCAGCCTGGGCGCAGCGCCATGACGCTGCGCGAGGCACTGCAGTTTCTGCACCACCCGCCGCCCGATGTGCCGCTGGCCACCCTCGAAGACCACAGCCACCCGGCCTGGCAGCGCCTGAAGGCCGAGGAACTGCTGGCCCAGCAGATTTCGCAACTGCAGTCCAAGCGCGCACGAGACCACTTGCGCGCGCCGGTGCTGGCGATCCAGACAGCGGCAGAAGGGGGCGATCTGCCCACCCTGCTGCGCGCCGCTCTGCCGTTCGGCCTGACGGGCGCGCAAGAGCGCGTGTGCGCCGAGATCGCGGCCGACCTGGCCCGCGGCGTGCCCATGCACCGTCTGCTACAGGGCGACGTGGGTTCGGGCAAGACCGTGGTGGCCGCGCTTTCGGCGCTGGTGGCCATCGACGCTGGCTGGCAGTGCGCGCTCATGGCACCCACCGAAATCCTGGCCGAGCAGCACTTTGGCAAGCTCGTGGGCTGGTTGGAGCCACTGCTCGCACCGCGTGGGCTGCGCGTGGCCTGGCTGGCGGGCGCACAGAAGAAAAAAGAGCGGGCTTCCATGCTCGCCCTGGTGGAAAGCGGCGAGGCCGCGCTGGTGGTGGGCACGCACGCCGTCATCCAGGAGCAGGTGCGTTTTGCCCGCCTGGGCCTGGCGGTGATCGACGAGCAGCACCGCTTTGGCGTGGCACAGCGTCTGGCGCTGCGGAAAAAGCTGGCGGCCTCGCAGCTCGAACCCCATCTTTTGATGATGAGCGCCACGCCCATTCCGCGCACCCTGGCCATGAGCTACTACGCCGACCTGGACGTGTCGACCATCGACGAGCTGCCCCCAGGCCGCACGCCCGTGGTGACCAAGCTGATCGCCGACAGCCGCAAAGACGAGGTCGTGGCCCGGATTGCCGCGCAGGTCGCCGCGGGTCGGCAGGTGTACTGGGTGTGTCCGCTGATTGAGGAAAGCGAGGCGCTGGACCTCTCCAACGCCACCGCCACGCATGCCGAACTCAGCGAGGCCCTGCCCGGCGTGCTGGTCGGCCTGCTGCACTCACGCATGCCGGTGGCCGAGAAGCGCGCGGTGATGGAGCTCTTCACCTCTGGCGCGATGGGCGTGCTGGTCAGCACCACTGTGATCGAAGTGGGCGTGGACGTGCCCAACGCCTCGCTGATGGTCATCGAGCACGCTGAGCGCTTCGGGCTGTCGCAGCTGCACCAGTTGCGCGGACGCGTGGGCCGGGGCGCGGCGGCATCGGCCTGCGTGCTGCTGTATGCGCCCAACGAAAGTGGCCGCGTGGGCGAAACCGCCAAAGAGCGCCTGCGTGCCATGGCCGAGACCAGCGACGGTTTCGAGATTGCGCGACGCGACCTTGAGATCCGCGGGCCGGGCGAGTTTCTGGGGGCGCGCCAGTCGGGCGCGCCCTTGCTGCGCTTTGCAGACCTGCAGACCGATACCCTGCTGCTCGACTGGGCGCGCGAGGCCGCCCCGGTGCTGCTGGACCGGCATCCGGCCCTGGCAGAGCGCCATGTGGCCCGGTGGCTCGGGGGCAAGGCCGATTACCTCAAGGCCTGAACCCGTACGACGTTGCACAATCGGGGGGCTGGAGCCCTGCCATGACCCTTACCGAACTCAAATACATCGTTGCTGTGGCGCGAGAGAAGCACTTTGGCCATGCGGCCGATGCCTGCTTTGTCTCGCAGCCTACGTTGTCGGTGGCCATCAAGAAGCTCGAAGAGGAGCTGGACGTCAAGATCTTCGAGCGCAGCGCGGGCGAGGTCACGGTGACGCCGCTGGGCGAGCAGATCGTGCGGCAGGCCCAGAGCGTGCTGGAGCAGGCCGCCGCCATCAAGGAAATCGCCAAGCGCGGGAAAGACCCGCTGTCGGGCCCGCTCACGCTGGGCGTGATCTATACCATCGGCCCGTACCTGCTGCCTGAGCTGGTGCGCAAGTCGATTGCGCGCACGCCGCAGATGCCGCTGATGCTGCAGGAGAATTTCACCGTCAAGCTGCTGGAGATGCTGCGCACCGGCGAGATCGACTGCGCGATCCTCGCCGAGCCTTTCCCCGACACCGGCTTGGCCATGGCCCCGCTGTACGACGAGCCCTTCATGGCCGCTGTGCCCAGCAGCCACGCGCTGGCAGCGCAGGATTCGATCACGGCGGCTGAACTCAAGAGCGAGACCATGCTGCTGCTGGGCGCGGGCCATTGCTTCCGCGACCATGTGCTCGAGGTCTGCCCGGAGTTTGCGCGTTACGCAAGCAATGCCGAGGGCATCCGCAAGACTTTTGAAGGTTCGTCGCTGGAGACCATCAAGCACATGGTGGCTGCGGGCATGGGCGTGACGCTGGTGCCGCGCCTGTCGGTGCCGCGCGATGCGCTGGCGCCGGTGGCCCGCCGCCGCAAGAGCGACGAACATTACATCCGCTACCTGCCGATTCAAGAGGCCGACGGCAGCCCGCCGCCCATGCGCCGGGTGGTGCTGGCCTGGCGCCGCAGCTTCACGCGCTACGAGGCGATCGCAGCGCTGCGCAATGCCATCTACGCCTGCGAGCTGCCGGGCGTGACGCGGCTGTCCTGAGCCCGCGCGGCGCACGGGGCCACCCCCACGGACGGGGTGCACACCGCAGGGCTTGCGATACAGTGCCTGCAGCCCCGCCGCCGTGGCGGGTTCCGGTTTGCGGACGGCCTGCGCGTCCGCCTTGCACAGGAGCACTTTCCATGGCCAAAGCCTCGACCAAACATGCCTCGCCCGCGATCCAGATCGGCATCAGCGACAAAGACCGCGCCGCCATTGCCCAGGGCCTGTCGCGCCTGCTGGCCGACACTTACACGCTGTACCTGACCACGCACAACTTCCACTGGAACGTGACGGGACCGATGTTCAACTCGCTGCATGCGATGTTCATGGCCCAGTACACCGAGCTGTGGAACGCGGTGGACCCGATTGCCGAGCGCATCCGCTCGCTCGGCCATGTGGCCCCGGGCTCGTACGCCGAGTTCGGCAAACTCGCGAGTGTGAAGGACGCACCCTCCAAGCCGCCCAAGGCGCTGGAGATGGTGCGCATCCTGGTCGAAGGCCACGAGGCCGTGGCCCGCACCGCGCGCAGCCTGTTCCCGCTGGCCGATAAGGCCAGTGACGAGCCCACGGCCGACCTGCTGACCCAGCGCCTGACGGTGCACGAGCAGACGGCCTGGATGCTGCGCTCGCTGCTCGAAGAGTAAGCCCCTGCTTTTGCACGGAGCCGCGCCATGCAGCAGATCCTGGTCTATGGCGATTCGCTGTCCTGGGGCATCGTGCCGGGCACGCGCGAGCGCCTGCCGTTTGGCCAGCGCTGGCCCGGCGCGCTGGAAGGCCTGCTGGCCGCACAGGGTACGGCCGCGCGGGTGATCGAGGATTGCCTCAACGGCCGCCGCACCGTGTGGGACGACCCCTTCAAGCCCGGCCGCAACGGCCTGCAAGGCCTGGCGCAGCGCATCGAAATCTGCTCGCCGCTGGCCCTGGTGGTGCTGATGCTGGGCACCAACGATTTCCAGTCGAGCCATGCCAACACCGCCTGGCATTCGGCCCAGGGGCTGGGGGCGTTGCTCCAGGCCATTCGCCAGGCCCCCATCGAGCCCGGCATGCCGCAGCCGCCCGTGCTGGTGGTGGCCCCGCCGCCGCTGGGCACGCCCTGCGGTGCCGCAGCCGAGAAGTTTGCGGGCGGCGATGTGCGCTGCCTGGGCCTGGCAGCCGCGCAGCAGGCCGTGGCCCGGCAGCACGGTTGCGCGTTTTTTGACGCGGGCACGGTGGTGCAGGCCAGTCGCACCGACGGCGTGCACCTGGACGCCGACCAGCACGCCCGGCTGGCGCAGGCGCTCGCGCCCGTGGTGGCCGGGTTGCTCGCAGCACGTGGCTGAGGCGCGCCCGCCGCGGGTGGCCCCGTACCGGCGCTCGCAGTCTCGCACTGGTACATTGGCGCCCGCACGGGCCGTGCCGCCGTACCCCGCGCGTTGTCTGCCTGTCCGTTTGCTTGCCTGCCGCCTGCCATGTCTGCCGCTGTCCTGCCGTCCCGCCTTGCGCTCTACCTCGACCTGATCCGCTGGGACCGCCCCGCGGGCTGGCTGCTGCTGCTGTGGCCCACGCTCACGGCGCTGTGGGTGGCAGCCGGTGGCTTTCCGGGCTGGCACCTGCTGGGAGTGTTCACACTGGGCACCATCCTCATGCGCAGCGCCGGTTGCTGCGTGAACGACGTGGCCGACCGCGACTTCGACAAGCACGTCAAGCGCACGGCGCAGCGGCCCGTTACGCGCGGCGCCCTGGGCGTGCGCGAGGCCCTGGCCGTCGGTGCGGCGCTGGCGCTGCTGGCCTTTGCGCTGGTGCTCACCACCAATGCGCCCACGGTGCTGTGGTCGTTTGCGGCACTGGGCGTGACGGTGCTCTACCCGTTTGCCAAGCGCGCCGTGGCCATGCCCCAGGCCGTGCTGGGCGTGGCCTTCAGTTTTGGCATCCCCATGGCGTTTGCCGCCGTGCAGGGCACGGTGCCGCCCGTGGCCTGGGTGCTGGTAGCGGGCAACCTGCTGTGGGTGCTGGCCTACGACACCGAATACGCGATGGTCGACCGCGACGACGACCTGCGCATCGGCATCCGCACCTCGGCCATCACGCTGGGCCGCTGGGACGTGGCGGCGGTGCTGGCGTTCTACGCGGGCTTTCTGCTGCTGTGGGCCTGGGCGCTGGCGCCCATGGTGCACCCTGTGGTGGGCGCGGTCACGCTGGCGGTGGCCGTGGCCCAGGTGGCCTGGCATGCGCGGCTGATCTGGGGGCGCACGCGAGAAGGGTGCTTCCAGGCTTTTCGCATCAACCACTGGCTGGGGGCGACGTTGTTTGCGGGGGTGGTGGTGGGGTGACATCCCTCTGAGGCGCTGCGCGCCTCGGTGCCACCGCCAGAGGCGGAGGCTCTTCGGGTACGTCCAAGCCTGCGCAGGCAGGCTCGGAGCTGCGACCCTCAGCCCCTTCTCTCGAATGGCTGCGCCATTCGGGAAGGGGGGCGCAGCCCTCGCTGCGGGGCGGCCCTTGCTGGGCGGCCCTGGCTTGGGGCCTCGCCAGTTTTAGCCACCGTGACGAACCGGGCGCTGCGGGGCGCCTGGCTTTGCCGGCCCGGGCGGTGTCGCTCCGCCATGGGGGCCAACGCGGCTACCATCGCAGGCCTGCGTTGACCACTTGTTCCGGACTGCACCATGACCCTTGCTCCCAGCACCCTTCCCACCATTGCCTTCATCGGCGGCGGCAACATGGCCAGCGCCATCATCGGGGGGCTGATCCGGCAGGGGCATCCAGCGTCGCAGATCGAGGTGGTGGAGCCGTTTGCGCCCACGCGCGAGGCGCTGTTGCAACACCATGGCCTGGCGGCGTTGCCCGAGGCGGGGCCGGCGCTGTCGCGGGCGGAGATCGTGGTGTGGGCCGTGAAGCCGCAGACCTTCAAGGACGCTGCCGCCCAGGCCCGCGCCCACGCGCAGGGCGCGCTGCACCTGAGCGTGGCGGCCGGTATCCGCTCGGACAGCATTGCCGCCTGGCTGGGCAGCGAGCGCGTGGTGCGCTCCATGCCCAACACGCCCGCGCTGGTGGGTAAGGGCATGACCGCCGTGTACGCCCGGGCCGCGGTGACCGAGGCCGAGCGCTCGCGCATCGAGCAGATCCTGGCACCCACGGGCGACTGGCTGTGGGTGGCGCAGGAGTCGCAGCTCGACGCGGTGACCGCGCTGTCGGGCTCTGGCCCGGCCTATGTGTTTTATTTCCTCGAAGCCATGGAGCGGGCCGGCGCGGCCATGGGTCTGTCGTCCGAGCAGGCGCACCGGCTGGCGGTGGGCACCTTCGTGGGCGCGTCCGAGCTGGCCCGCCGCTCGGAAGAGCCTCCGGCCGTGCTGCGCGAGCGCGTCACGTCCAAGGGGGGCACGACCTATGCGGCCTTGCAGTCGATGGAGCGTGACGGGGTGGGTGCGGCGTTTGAGCGTGCGCTGGAGGCGGCGCGCCACCGGGCGGAGGAGCTGGGGAACGAGTTCGGGGGCTGAATCCGGGTGGTTCGCTCGCTGGATGTGTTTTGATGCCAAATGGGCTGTTCGTGCTTATTAATCAAGCACGAGCGGCTATCAATTTCATAGCGTTTTCGTTGATTGGCGGTAGTTGGCCGCCGTTCTTGTGCTGTGGTCCGGAGCCGGGATGTGCGCCCGGCGGCGCAGTGACTTTCTTTT
>NZ_BAABEX010000024.1:0-94204 GCF_039540375.1 Acidovorax lacteus | reverse complement strand
AGGTGGGCGAGGCCGTGACGCAGATGGACCAGGCCACGCAGCAGAACGCGGCGCTGGTCGAGGAGATGGCAGCGGCCGCGGCCAGCCTCAAGAGCCAGGCCGAAGAACTGGTGGATGCCGTGGCCTTCTTCCGGCTGGACACCACAGGCCATGCGCAGACCGGACTGCCCGCGCCGGTGGCACCCCACGCGCTGGGTATGAACCGTGCGCGGCTGGCCTTGGCTGGGGCACAGAACACAGCCCTGCACTGAGCTGGCCCGGCCGACATCGGCCACTGCCGCCAGGGCCCGCGCGGCGCGGCTCAGTCCTCGGCCGGGCGCGACGGAAAGCGCACGGCAAAGCGCGCGCCGGGCGGCTGCTGACCGGGGTGCGCGTCCTCCAGGCTCACTTCGGCCCCGTGCTGGCGCGCGATCTCGCGCACGATGGGCAGGCCCAGGCCCGAGCCATCGGCTTCACTGCCCAGGGCGCGGTAAAAGGGCTGGAACACGAGTTCGCGCTCGGCCTCGGGCACGCCAGGGCCGGAATCCTCCACCTGCAACAGCAGCATCTGGCCAAAGGTGTCGGGCAGCACGCGCGCCGTGACCACGCCCGGACGGCCCGGCGCAGACGGGGTGTAGTTGATGGCGTTGTCCACGAGGTTGCGCACCAGTTCCTTGAGCAGCGTGGGATTGCCGTCCACCCACACGCCGGGCGCGCCCGGCTCGGCACCGTCGTAGCCCAGATCGATCTGCTTGTCGAGCGCACGCGGTACCGAGTCGCGCACCACGTCGATGACCAGCCGCGCCATGTCGCAGGGCTGGCGCGCGATGCGAATGCCGCCGCCTTCGGCCCGCGCCAGGGCCAGCAACTGGTTGACGGTGTGCGTGGCACGGATGCTGGAGCGTCCGATCTGCTGCAACGAGCGCTTGAGCTCTTCGGTGCTCGTGCCTTCGCGCTGTGCCAGGTCGGCCTGCATGCGCAGCCCGGCCAGTGGTGTCTTGAGCTGGTGGGCGGCGTCGGCCAGAAAGCGCTTTTGCGTGGCCAGCGAATCGTGCAGGCGCGTGAGCAGGTCGTTCACCGACGCCACGAGTGGCGCGACTTCCAGCGGCACGGTGCGATCGTCCAGCGGCGAGAGATCGTCCGGGCTGCGCTCGCGGATGCGCTGCTCCAGCTGGTGCAGCGGCTGGATGCCGCGCGCCAGCGCCAGCCACACCAGCAGCACCGCCAGCGGCAGGATCACGAACTGCGGCAGCATCACGCCCTTGATGATTTCCGTGGCCAGCACGCTGCGCTTTTCGCGCGTTTCGGCCACCTGCACCAGGGCCAGCGGCTGCTGGGCGGTGGGCACGCGCACCCAGATGTAGGCCACACGGATTTCAATGCCGCGCAGCTCGCCGTCGCGCAGGCGGACCTCGCCGGGCTGGGGCTGTTCGTCGGGTGCTGGCGCGGGCAGCTCGCGCTCTCCGGCCAGAAACTCGCCACCCGGCCCGATCACCTGGTAGTACACGGTGTCGGACTCGTCGGCGCGCAGGATTTCACTGGCCGGTTGCGGCAGGTTGAACTGCACCTGCCCCTGCTGCACCACGATGAGCTGCGCCAGCGCATGGGCGTTGTATTCGAGGGCGCGGTCGAACGGCTTGTTGGCCAGGCCCTGGGCCACCAGCCAGGTGAGCGCCAGGCTCACGGGCCACAGCAGCAGCAGCGGCGTGAGCATCCAGTCCAGGATCTCGCCGAACAAAGACCGCTGCTCGCGCTGGAAGATCTTCACGGCAGCGGCTCGGCAATCGGGATCAAGCTGCCTGCTCGTGCTTGCAAATCAAGCACGAACAGCTATTATTTTGATAGCAGATGGCTGCCCCGCGGCCGTACGGGGCGCGGGCGGGCTCAGCCCGGGATCTTCTCAAGGCAGTACCCCAGGCCACGCACGGTGGCGATGCGGATCGGCCCGCCTTCAATTTTTTTGCGCAGGCGGTGGATGTAGACCTCGATGGCGTTGTTGCTGACTTCTTCGCCCCACTCGCACAGGCGTTCGACCAGTTGCTCTTTGCTCACCAGGCGGCCTGCGCGCTGCAGCAGCACTTCGAGCAGGCCCAGTTCGCGCGCCGAGAGTTCGACCATCTTGCCGTCGATGGTGGCCACCCGCCCGGCCTGGTCGTACACCAGCGGGCCGTGCTTGATGGTGCTGCTGGTGCCGCCCATGCCGCGGCGCGTGAGGGCGCGCACGCGGGCTTCGAGCTCCTGCAGCGAAAAGGGCTTGGCCATGTAGTCGTCGGCCCCGAAATCCAGCCCCTTGACGCGCTCTTCCACGCTGTCGGCCGCGGTGAGGATCAGCACCGGCAGCGCCGAACCCCGGCCGCGCAGGCGTTTGAGCACTTCCAGCCCATGCAGGCGCGGCAGGCCCAGGTCGAGGATCAGCAGGTCGAACTCGTTGTTGGTCATCAGGGCCGCGTCGGCCTCGGTGCCGCTGGCCACATGGTCCACCACCGCGCCCGAGCCCCGCAGCGTGCGCAGCAAGCCGTCGGCCAGCACCTGGTCGTCTTCGGCGATGAGGATGCGCATGGGTCGTGTCTCCTGTCATGGAACGCGCAGTCGCTGCTGGCGCTCTCTGACGCGGATTCTAGGCGCTGCGCCCGCGCAGGACGGGCTCAGGGCAGTGGCGCCAGCCCGGCCAGCCGCCGCAGCAGCCAGCCCGCAAACGCACGCCAGGGGCGCGGCGGCCGGTGCAGTCCGGTCGCCAGCAGGTGCAGGGGATGCGTGAACATGGAACGCTCCGAGTCAGCGGCGCAGAACCGTCAGGCCGCCGCCGGCTGCGCGTCGGCCACCGCGGGGGTCGGGTCGGCGCTGCCCGCACGGCTCCAGGCCTTTTCGTGGAAGAAGAAGGCCACCGCCTGCACCGTGGGTTCGAGCAGGCTGAGCGTGAGCGATGCCCACAGGTTGCCCGTGACGGCATAGGCCACCATCGCGGCCACACAGATGTGCACGAGGTAGTAGCTGCCGGTTTTCATGAGCATCCGCTGGTTCTGGCGGGCAACACGGCGAAGGGTGGACATGGCGGGCTCCTCGGTCAACGGGGCCTCCGGGGGTCGGAAGCCGATGTAACGAATGCTAGGCATTCGCATTCACAAAGGCCAATTGACTATCGCAAACCAATAGATAGCAACTATTTAACGCATCTCCATCGACGGTACACAGCCTGCCGGATGCGTGGATACGACAGACGGGGACGCGCACCGAATCCCCGTTGCTATGATGGTCATTCGGCCGCCCACCGGCGGTGCGTCCCTTCTTCCCTTTGTGCGGTTGCGCCGCAGCCCAGGAGCTCAGGAGCAGACATGGCCCTCATGGACTTCATCAAGAAACAGTTCATCGACATCATCCAGTGGACGGAGGACGGCGATGGCACGCTGGCCTGGCGCTTCCCGATGCGGGACATGGAAATCCAGACCGGCGGTACGCTCATCGTGCGCGAGTCGCAGATGGCGGTGTTCGTCAACGAAGGCCAGGTGGCAGACGTGTTCGGCCCGGGCACCTACAAGCTCAGCACCCAGACGCTGCCGGTGCTGACCTATCTGAAGAACTGGGACAAGCTGTTCGAGTCCCCGTTCAAGAGCGACGTGTACTTCTTCAGCACGCGCCAGCAACTCGACCAGAAGTGGGGCACGCCCCAGCCCATCACCATCCGCGACAAGGACTTCGGCGCAGTGCGGCTGCGTGCGTTCGGCAACTACGCCTACCGCATTGCCGACCCCAAGCTCTTCCACACCGAAGTCTCGGGCACGCGCGACCTGTACCCGGTGGCCGACCTCGAAGGCCAGCTGCGCGGCACGGTGCTGCAGCACATCAGCAATGCCATTGCGGCCAGCGGTGTGCCCTTCCTGGACCTGGCTTCCAACCAGATGATGTTTGCCCAGGCACTGGCCCAGGAGCTGGGCCCGGTGTTCGCCAAGCTCGGGCTGGCGCTCGAAAACGTCACGGTGCAGAACGTGTCGCTGCCCGAGGAACTGCAAAAGGTTCTCGACCAGAAGATCGGCATGGGCATGGTCGGCAACGACATGGCCAAGTTCATGCAGTACCAGACCGCCCAGTCGATTCCGAAGTTTGCCGAGGCCAGTGGCGGCGGCAGCGGCATCGCGGGCGACGCCATGGGCCTGGGTGCGGGCGTGGCCCTGGGCCAGGTGCTGGCGCAAAACCTGCAGGCCGGCCTGCAGGGTGGTGGCACGGCGGCACCGGCCGCAGCGGCTGCCGCCCAGGCGGAGCCCGTGGGCGTGCGCCCCGACGAGGTGATGGCCACGCTCGAAAAGCTGGGCGACCTCAAGGCCAAAGGCATCCTCACGCAAGAGGAATTCGACGCCAAGAAGGCCGAGCTGCTCAAGAAGCTGGTCTGAAAACGGTGTAAGCCCGCGCCCCACCGCCGTGCGCTGACCGCGCGCCCGCTGGCCCCGGCCGTGCCGGGCCCGCGGGCGGCACCTCCACCGGCGGCCTGCGGGCTTTACGCCCCTGGTCCATGGCCCAAGACAATTCCCAGCGCGCCTACCGCGCGCCCTGCCCGGGTTGTGGCGCTCCGGTCGAGTTCCGCAGCGCCCAGTCCACGCACGCCGTGTGCGGCTACTGCCAGAGCACGGTGGTGCGCAATGGCGACGTGCTGGCGCGCGTGGGCAAGATGGCCGAGCTCTTCGACGATCACAGCCCACTGCAGCTCATGGCCAGCGGGCGCATCGCGGAGGGTGGCAAGGACACGCCCTTCACCCTGATCGGCCGCCTGCAGTACAAGAGTGAGGCCGGGGTCTGGACCGAATGGGTGGCCTTCCTGCAGGACGGGAGCATGGCCACGCTGGGCGAGGACAATGGCGCCTACGTTTTCACCCGCCCCATCGACCCGGGGCGCGTGCTGCCGGAAGCCGCGCGCTTTCGCCTAGGCACCACCACGGCCATCAACGGCACGCCCTACAGCGTGGCCTACAGCGGCAGCGCCACGCTGATCGCCGCGCAGGGCGAACTGCCCGCGCTGCCCCCACTGGGACAGCCCTTCGACATGGTCGAGCTGAGAAGCGCCGACGGCGACGTGCTCAGCATCGAGTACAGCCGCCAGCCGCCGCAGGTGCAGCGAGGCCGCGCCGTGCGGCTGGAAGACCTGCAGCTCACCGGGCTCAAGGACGAGTCGGTGCGCGAAGGCCAGGGACGCCAGTTCAACTGCCCGCACTGCGGCGCACCGGTGACGGTGCAGCTGTCCACCACCAAGAGCCTGACCTGCGGCTCGTGCCAGAGCGTGATTGCGCTCGACAGCGGTGTGGGCGGCGAGCTGCGCAGCGCGCTGCAGGACGAACCCGTGAGCCCACTGATCCCGCTGGGCCGCGTCGGCCGCCTTGAAGGCGTGGACTGGCAGGTGGTGGGCTTTCAGCACCGCATGGGCGTGGAGCCGGGCGACGACGAGCACTTCGGCTGGGACGAGTACCTGCTCTACCACCGCAAGCGCGGTTTTGCCTTTCTGGTCGACTCGACCGAAGGCTGGAGCATGGTGCGCCCCGCCACCGGCGCGCCGCAGCTGGCGGGCAACGGCCGCACCGCCAAATACCTGGGCCGCACCTACCAGCTGCAGTACACCTACGAAGCCGAAACCACCTACGTGCTCGGCGAGTTCTACTGGCAGGTCGTGCGGGGGCAGAAAACCAGCAACCGCGACTTTGCCAGCGGCAAAAGCCTGCTGTCGCTAGAGCAGTCGCCCAAGGAGATCACCTGGTCGTCCGGCGAGCGGCTCGAAGCCCGCACCGTGGCCGACGCCTTCAAGATCGACAAGCTGCGCAACCCGGCACGCACCGACGACCCGGGCCCCTTCGTAGCGGCCAAGGGTGTGGGCTGCGGCACCCTCATCATCGTGGCCATCGTGCTGCTGTTGCTGGTGATTCTGCTGAGCCGCTGCACACAGTGCGACCCGCGCGTGGAGAATTGCTCGTCCTCGGGCTACCGCAGCTCGGGCGGCTCATACGGCGGCTATTCCTCGGGCGGCGGCGGCCACAAGTAGCGCCCACCGCGCACGCAATCCTGTTCGGAGAACTCCATGACCAAATTCGAATGGCTCCATCCCCTGTCGATCGGCGGCACGCTGCTGTACGCGCTGATGGGCATCGTCATCTTCTGGGTGGCCTTCATCATCATCGACAAGATCACGCCCTACGACCTGTGGCGCGAAATCGTCGAAAAGCAGAACAAGGCGCTGGGCATGGTGGTGGCCGCCATGTGCCTGGGCATCAGCATCATCGTGGCCGCGGCGATCCACTGAGCCCGGCCCGCGCCCCGTGCGCTGCGCCGTCCGGTGACCGGGCGGCCTGCGCCTGCTGCCCATGAGCGATCCCTCCTCCGCGCCCGCTGCAGCGCCTCTGCATCCGATGGCGCCCCCCTCCCCCACCGAGGCGGCGCCCCCCCTGCCCCCGGCAGCCCCCCCGCGGGGCCCCAGCCCCATTGAAGTCGCGCTGCTGGCCAGCGTGTTCGTGGTCGCGGCCTGCGGCCTGCTGTACGAGCTGGCGGCCGGCGCACTCGCGTCCTACGTGCTGGGCGACTCGGTGCTGCAGTTCTCCACCATCATCGGCACCTACCTGTTTGCGATGGGCGTGGGCTCGTGGCTGTCGCGCTACTTCGAGCGGCAGCTGCCCGCACACTTCTGCCGCATCGAACTCATGGTGGCGCTGGTCGGCGGGCTGCTGCCAGCCACGCTGTTCCTGGTGAATGCGTACGCGCCCGGGGCCTTCCGCTTCCTGCTCTACAGCATGGTGATGCTGGTGGGCATGCTCGCAGGGCTGGAGATTCCGCTGGTCATGCGCATCCTCAAGCGCAACGTGGTGCTCAAGGATCTGGTGTCCCAGGTACTGACGTTTGACTACCTGGGCGCGCTGGCGGTGTCGCTCGCGTTTCCACTGCTGCTGGTGCCGCACCTGGGGCTCATCCGCACAGGGCTGCTGTTCGGGCTGCTGAACGCAGTGGTGGCGCTGTGGGCGGTGTGGCTCTTCCGACACGAGCTGCGGCGGCTCAAGGCCCACGTGACAGCCTGCCTGCTGGTGCTGGGCGTCCTGCTGGCCGGCTTTGTGGGGGCCGACGAGATCACCACCCTGGCAGAGGACAAGTTCTACCAGGACCGCATCGTGCTCACGGCCACCTCGCCCTACCAGCGCATCGTGGTCACGCACGGGCGGCTCGGGCACCGGCTGTTTCTCAACGGCAACCTTCAGTTCTCTGAATCCGACGAATACCGCTACCACGAAGCCCTGGTGCATCCGGCCATGGCGGCGCACGGCGCACCGCGCAAGGTGGCGGTGCTGGGCGGCGGCGACGGCATGGCCGTGCGCGAAGTGCTGCGCTACCCGAGCGTGGAGTCGGTCACGCTGGTGGAGCTGGACCCGCACATGACGCGTCTGTTTACCGAACAGCCGCGGCTGGCGCAGCTCAATGGCGGCGCACTGCGCTCGCCCAAGGTGCAGGTGGTCAACACCGACGCATTCCAGTGGCTTCAGCAGACGCAGGACACCTTCGACGTGATCATCGTGGACTTCCCCGATCCGACGAACTTTTCCATCGGCAAGCTCTACACCAACAGCTTTTATGCGTTGCTGGACCAGCGCCTGGCCGCCAGCGGCTATGCGGTGGTGCAGACCACCTCGCCCCTGGTCGCGCGGCGCAGCTACTGGACGGTGGTGACCACCATCGAATCGGTGGGCCTGCGTGCCATGCCGTACCACGCCCATGTGCCCAGCTTTGGCGAGTGGGGCTTCGTGATGGCCAGCCGACGGCCCTGGAGCGCGCCCGATACGTTGCCCGAAGGGCTGCGCTACCTCACACCCCAGGCGCTGGGCCGGCTGTTTGACTTTCCGCTGGACATGCAGCGCGTACCTGCGGAGGTGAACCGCCTGTCCAATCAGGCCCTGGTTCACACCTACGAGCGCGAGTGGGGCCGGGTGACTGGACACTGAGCCCCTCGGTGTCCAGGTCGCAAGGCTTCCGGCAGCGGGTCACCCGGTCAAATGCCAAGGTCCTGCGGGTTCCCGCTAGACTGAGGCAACCACAGGCAACGGCGCTCCTTCACAGGCCTTCACGATGCTGGACCATTTTTTTCTGACCCAGGCTGCAGCGCCTCCATGGCTGTGGGCGGAGCATCAGCCTGGCTTGGTGGCGCTGTCGGTGGCGATGGCGGTGCTGGCATCGGTGCTCGCACTGCAGATGGCCACACTGGCCCGGCGCGCGGACCCGGGCTTGATGCGCCAGATTGCACAAGGCTCCGGCGCGCTGGCACTGGGCGCCGGCATCTGGGCCATGCACTTCATCGGCATGCTCGCCTTCTCGGTGTGCTCTCGAGGCAACTTCGACGCAGGGACAACGGTGGCCTCTATGGTGCCCAGCGTGCTGGCTTCCTGGCTGGCCCTGCAACTGCTGATGCGCGAGCACATCACACGTGCCGCGCTGCTGACCGGAGGCGTGTTTGTGGGTGCGGGCATCGGAGCCATGCACTACATCGGCATGGCGGCCTCGGAATGGATGCCGTTCATGCGGTACGACCCCTGGATGTTCGCCGCCTCGGTGGTGGTGGCGGTGCTTCTGGCCACGCTCGCGCTGTGGGTGCGCTTCGGGTTGGAGAAGGTCGTGCGCTGGTCCCGGCTGCGCCTGAATGCAGCCGCAGGCCTGGTGATGGGTCTGGCGATTTCAGGCATGCACTACACCGGCATGGCGGCACTGCGATTCACGGAAGTCCCAACCGACAACGGCGCGGGCGCAGGGGCTGGGAGCACGCTGGCGATCGGCATCGCTGCCGTCATGGTGGTCATCGGCATGCTGGTGGTGGCCATCAATGTAGGTCTGCGCTACCGGAAGATGTTCCTGCAGGTGCGCCAGAGCGAGTCCCGCCTGCGGGCCATTGCCGATACCGCGGCCGACGGTATCGTGACCATCGACGTGCGCGGCACCATGCTGTCACTCAACCCGGCCGCTGAGCGCATCCTGGGGTGGCGGGCATCCGAGGCGGTAGGCCGCCACGTGGGGATGCTGATGCCAGAACCGGAACGCTCCCGACACGACAGTTTCGTTCAGCGTTTTCTGGCGGGCTCGGGGGTGGGCATTGCGGGCGGCGAAGGCCGGGAGTTGCTGGCGCTGCACCGCGACGGGTCACTGGTGCCTATCCGGCTTTCAGTGGGGCGGGTACAACTGGACGGCGACCCGGTGTTTGTGGGTTTCCTGACCGACCTGCGGCAGCGTCGCGCGATGGAACGAGAGCTGGAGCGCAGCGAGCAGCAATTGCGCTCTCTGATTGGCAACATTCCAGGCGTGACCTTTCGCTGCCAGAACAACGCCAACTGGGACATGCTGTTCATCAGCGATGCTGTCACGACCCTCACGGGGTGGGAGCCTGCGGACTTCCTCAAGGGGAGCATCAACTTCACGCAGCTGACGCACCCCGACGAAGTGGACCGACTGCAGCTGGCCGTATCGGCCGCGATATCCGAGCGACGCTCCTACCATGTGGAGTTCCGAATCACCGATCGGCAGGGGCGGCTGCGATGGGTGTCGGAAAGCGGTCGCCCGGTGCTGGACGACGCAGGCCAGGTCCAGTGGATCGACGGCGTGATCATGGACACGACCGAGCTCAAGCAATACAGCGCCGTCTTTGAGAGCACGGTGCGCGCCATTGATCGCGCGCTCGCCGTGATCGAGTTCGACATGGAAGGCAACGTCCTCACCGCCAACCCCAACTTTCTTGCGCTCATGGGCTATACGCTCGACGAAGTCGTGGGCCAGCCCCACGCCCTGTTCTGCCTGCCCGACTACGCCGGGAGCGAAGCGCATCAGCACCTCTGGCAGCGACTGCGACAGGGTGAGCTGGACGGTGGTGAATACCAGCGCCAGGCCAAGGGCGGCCGCACGGTCTGGATCCAGGCCACCTACAACCCGATCTTCGATGCCGAAGGACGCCCCTTCAAGGTGGTGAAGTTCGCAACCGATCTGAGCCAGCGCCGCGCCATGGAACAGGAACTGCGTACCGCCAAGGACCGTGCGGAGCAGGCCGCCGCAGCCCGCAGCACCTTCCTGGCCAACATGAGCCACGAGATCCGCACGCCCATGAACGCCATCATCGGCTTTACGGAAACCTTGCTGGACTCTGCCCTGG
Source organism: Acidovorax lacteus (assembly GCF_039540375.1). Classification (NCBI taxonomy): domain Bacteria; kingdom Pseudomonadati; phylum Pseudomonadota; class Betaproteobacteria; order Burkholderiales; family Comamonadaceae; genus Acidovorax; species Acidovorax lacteus. Next base: position 84,081 of record NZ_BAABEX010000024.1, on the reverse strand, counting down.
CCCCCGAGCAGCGGCGGCATCTTGGCACCGTGCACCACGCGGCACGCTCCATGCTGCGCCTTCTGAACGATATTCTGGACACGGCGAAGCTGGAGAAAGGGGCCGTGGAGCTGGAAACGGCAGACTTCTCCATCCATGAATCTTGCGAACAGATCCTGGCATCGCTGCGCATCCAGGCGGGTCGCAAGGGGCTGGATCTGCGGTTCGTCTGCAGTGAGACCGTCCCGCCCTATGTGCGGGGCGACGCCATGCGGGTGCAGCAGATTCTGCTCAATCTGCTGGGCAACGCGGTCAAGTTCACCGAAAAAGGGCATATCCTGCTGCGCCTCGACTACCAGGAGGACCTGCTGATCGCCGAAGTCGAAGACACGGGGATTGGCATCGCAGCCGAGCAACTGCAAAAAATCTTCGACCCGTTTGCCCAGGCCGACGCCTCTACGACGCGACGTTTTGGTGGCACCGGGCTGGGTACGACCATCGCACGGCAGCTCGCGGAACTCATGGGAGGCCGTATCGAGGTGCGCAGCACGCCTGGTGCCGGAACGGTGTTCACCGTGCGACTGCCGCTGCCGCGCGGGCAAGCGCCCGACACGCAGCCTTCTGGCACTGGAAGCCTTGCACTGCCTCCACTCCGGGTGCTCGCCGTCGACGACGTGCCGCACAACCTGGAGCTGCTGCAGATTCATCTGGCACGCGGGCAGCATCACGTCACAGTGGCGCGGGATGGCGAAGAGGCCGTACAGGCGTTTCAAGAAGATCGCTTCGACATTGTCCTGATGGATCTTCATATGCCTGGCGTCGACGGACTGGAGGCCACGCGCCGCATCCGAACACTGGAACGCAGCCAGCACCGCAAACCCACCGCAGTGATTGCGCTGTCTGCGAGTGTTCTGGAGCAAGACCGACGCAACGCCAGAGCGGCAGGCATGGATGGTTTTGCCAACAAGCCGCTGGAGCCTGCTCGGCTGATGCAGGAGATTGCCCGGGTGCTGGGGCACGGAGAGTGGGCGACTCCAGCCGAGGGCTCGGCCCAGCAACCAGGGACACCACCAGAGGCGCTCTACCCCACGCCGGCACCAGAGCCCGCAAAGCCCGGCACAGACGCCGTGGACTGGAGTCAGGGCATGCGTTTGTGGGGGGCGATGACACCGCTTCGGGACGCCCTGCAGCGGTTTCTGCGAGACCACGCCTCTGCACCCGCTGCCATGCGGCATCTGCTGGAGACACAAGACCTGGTGGGCCTGCGGAGCCTTGCCCACCGGCTCCATGGGGCAGCTGGCAACCTGGCCATGCCGGGCCTGCGCAGTCTTCTCGGGGCCATCGAAGGCGCCATCGAGCACCGCGACACCTCGGTGCTTGAACCGATGGTTTCGCAGCTAGAACCCGAACTTGTCAGAGTCCGAAAGGCGCTGGAGGCCGAAGTGCGTTCTGCAGCATCTCCAGCACCTGCCGACAGCCCGGCCTTGCAGGCGCTGAGCCCACGCGACCGCGAGGATGCCCTCGAAGCGCTGCGCGCGCTGAGCACTGCGCTCAAGCGGTCCGAGCTGGATGCGGCTCCGCTGCAAACCTTGCTGCAGCTGTTGCCCCCCGATGCGACGCGTCACCTGCAAGACGCACTGGACGCGTTCGATTTCGACACCGCGCTCGTGGTCCTGCAGTCACTCAGTCGTTTGATCGCCCAAGACATGACAGAGCCCACGCCATGACGCTCACGATCGACTCACGCCCACGGTTGCTGCTGGTGGATGACGAACCCACCAACCTGCAGGTGCTGCGCCATGTGCTGCAAGACGGCTACCGTTTGTTGTTTGCCACCGATGGCGAACGCGCCCTGTCCATCGCTCGGGAGCAACGACCCGACCTGATCTTGCTGGACATCATGATGCCCGCACTGGACGGCTACGCCGTGTGCCGTGCGCTCAAGTCGGATGCGGGCACGGCGTCCATCCCCGTGATTTTTGTGACAGCGCTGTCGGATAGCCAGGACGAAGCGGCGGGCTTTGACGTGGGTGCGGTGGACTACATCACCAAGCCCGTCAGTCCCCCGGTGGTTCGCGCACGCGTGCGCACACATCTGTCGCTGGTGCGGCTGGACGAGTTGCGGGAAACCAGGCTCCAGATCGTGCAACGCCTCGGGCGCGCTGCCGAATACAAAGACAACGAAACCGGCACCCATGTCATCCGGATGAGCCACGTTGCGCATGCCCTGGCCATGGCTGCCGGCCTCGGCACACGCTTTGCAGAAGACATCCTCAATGCCGCACCCATGCACGACGTGGGCAAGATCGGCATCCCCGATGCCGTGCTGCGCAAGCCCGGACCTCTGGACGCCGACGAATGGGCGGTGATGCGGCGCCACCCTCAGATCGGCGCCGAGATCATCGGAGATCATCCCTCCGGAGTGCTGCAGATGGCCCGGGACATCGCGGCCGCCCACCACGAAAAGTGGGATGGCAGCGGCTATCCGCATGGACTGCAGGGAGAGCAAATTCCGTTGGCGGCGCGCATCGTCGCCGTGGCGGACGTCTTTGACGCGCTGACATCGCGCCGCCCCTACAAGGCCGCCTGGACGATTGAGCAGGCGCTGGAGCACATCGAGGCCCAGGCGGGCCAGCATTTCGACCCGCGCCTGGTGCCGCTGCTGCGACCCCTGCGACCGCAGCTCGAGGACATTCGCGCGCGCTGGAGCGACTGACCTCCCATGGGAGCCGACCCGCGCCGCCGTGCGCTGCTCACCGCGGGCATGAGCCTGTCGCTGGCCCCTTGGCTCACCGGATGCGACCCCGCCCCACCGGCCCTGACCGGAGGCTTTGCGGGCGCCGACCTGGCCCGCGGCCATGCGCTTCGCGACCTGATGGCATCGGGCGCGCTGCCAGCGCCGGCACGCATCCACCGCGTACGCGCGCTCGTGGCCGGCGGTGGGGTGGCCGGCCTGGCCGCACTGCGTGCGCTGCGCCTGGCCGGCGTGCACGACGCCATGCTGCTGGAGCTGGAAGACACGCCGGGTGGCAATAGCCGGGGCACACAGTTGCAGGGCATGGCCTGCCCGCAGGGCGCGCACTACCTGCCGGTGCCCGGAGATGCGGCCGCCGAAGTGCAGGACCTGCTCGAATCCCTGGGCCTGCGCCAACGCGTGGCCGGCCGTTGGCAGTATGACGAGCGCCACCTGTGCCACAGCCCGCAGGAGCGCCTGCACATGCAGGGCCACTGGCACGAGGGCTTGCTGCCGATGGCCGAAGTGGGAGAGCCCACCCTCGCACAGTACCGCCACTTTGCAGCACGCGTGACAGCGCTGGCGCAGGTCGCACCGTTTCACATGCCCATGCTGACGGCCGCACCGGCGCGGGTCAGCGGCGGCAGTGCGCTGCCTGCGGCACTGCGCACGCTCGATGGCCAGACCTTTGCCCAGTGGCTGGACGCCGAAGGGCTGCACGATGCGCACCTGCGCTGGTACCTCGACTATTGCTGCCGCGACGACTACGGGGCAGGCCTCGCACGCGTGTCGGCATGGGCCGGGCTGCACTACTTTGCCAGCCGCCATGGCTTCCATGCACCGGGCGACGCAGACCCTGCGGGGGGCGAACGCGAGGGCGTGCTCACCTGGCCCGAAGGCAATGGGTGGCTCAGCGCCCGCATGGCCGCGCCCCTCAGTACGGCGGGCCAGGTGCGCAGCGGCTGTAGCGTGCTGCGCATCACCGAGGGGCGGCACCGTGTGCAGGTGGATGCGCTGGACCACGCGAGCGGCCGGGTTGAGCGCTGGGAGGCCGAACGTTGCGTGGTCGCGCTGCCCCTGGCGGTGGCGCAGCGGGTGCTGGCCAGTGCGCCGTCGTTTGTGGCCGCTGCGGCCTCACGCCTGCACACCGCACCCTGGGTGGTCGTCAACCTGGCGCTGTCGGGGCCGCTGGCCGACCGGCCGGGCGCAGCCCCCGCGTGGGACAACGTGCTGTACGCCGACGCCACGCCCGGCGGCCTGGGCTATGTGGATGCAGGCCACCAGCGGCTGGACCCGCGCCCCGCGCCCACGGTGCTGAGCTACTACATCGCGCTGGGCGACGTACCGGGTGCCCGCGCGCAACTCGCCCAGGCACCTTGGCAGCATTGGGTGGACGTGGCCGTGCAGGCACTGGCCGAGCCGCACCCGGACCTGCGCAACCGCCTGACCGGTGCCCTGGTGTGCCGCTACGGCCACGCGATGGCCGTGCCGGTGCCCGGGCTGCTGGGCCATCTGCAAGGTCTGGGTGCCTCGCCGCCGCCCGGCTGGGCCCGTGTGCGACTGGGCGGCGAGCGCCCACGCTGGTTGCCCACACCGCACACCGCGCGGCTCGCGTTTGCGCACAGCGACTGGTCGGGCTACTCGGTGTTTGAAGAGGCGTTCACGCGGGGCCACGTCGCGGGCGCGTGGGCCAGCCGGGCCGAGGCCTGAGCGCTTCGCAGCACCGCAGGTGTCACAGCGCTGCCACGCAGCAACGGCATCGTCACGGCTTTCCGTACTTTGCTGCACCTTCCATGGCCCGTTTCCCTGCCCTTGCCGCCGGCGCTGCGCTTGCAGCAGCCGCCTTGTCTTCCACACCCGCCGGGGCCCAGCAGGCCTACCCCGCCACGCTGGCCGGGCACGCCGTGATGCCCGCCCTCACGCTGCTGGCAGCTCCGCCAGACGCCCCGGCCGACCTGCGCATCAGCGGCAAGTTCACCACCCCGCGCCGCACCGAAGCCGTGGGCACTGTCCCCGGGCTCTCCGGCGGAAGGCCTACCGGCATCGGTCTGCCCTTTCAGGGCCAGCCGGTCCAGGGCCATTCGGGCATCAAGCGCATGGCCGACGGCAGCTACTGGCTGCTGACCGACAACGGTGCCGGGGCCAAGGCCAACTCGCCAGACTTCATGCTGCACCTGAGCCAGTACACGGTGGACTTCAAGACCGGGCAGTTCACGCGGCTCAAGACGGTGTTCCTGCACGACCCCGACAAGAAAGTGCCCTTCCGCATCACGCACGAAGGCACCGACAAGCGCTACCTGACCGGAGCCGACTTCGACCCGGAAAGCTTCCAGTTTGCTGGCGGCGCCCTGTGGATCGGCGAGGAATTCGGCCCCTTCCTCATCAAGGCCGACCTGAACGGCAAGGTGCTCGCGGTGTTCGAAACGCAGGTGGACGGCAAGGTGGTGCGCTCGCCCGACGCGCCCGGCCTGCTGCTGCCCGGCGCACCCGAGGCCAAGCCGCCCACCTTCGAGGTGCGGCGTTCGAAGGGCTTTGAAGGCATGGCGTCGTCGCCCGACGGCAGCAAGCTCTACGCCCTGCTGGAAGGCGCCCTGTGGGACGACAAAGCCCAAGCCTACGAAAGCCTGGCTGGCAAGCAAAGCCTGCGGGTGCTGGAGTTCGATGTGAAAACCGAGCGCTGGACCGGCCGCCACTGGAAGTACGTGCTCGAAGCCAACCACCATGCAATCGGCGACATCAACATGATCGACGCGAACACGGCACTGGTGATTGAGCGCGACAACGGTGAGGGCACAGCCGACAAGGCCTGCCCCGAAGGCCAGAAGCGCAGCGACTGCTTCCATGACCTGGCGAAGTTCAAGCGCGTCTACAAGATCGAGATGAGCGAGGCCAACGTGGGCAACGCTGTCCGCAAGATCGGCTACATCGACCTCATGAACATCCAGGACCCGAAGAGGCTCGCCCGCAAGCCGCTGAACGGCGGCGTGCTCACCTTCCCGTTCTTCACCATCGAGAACGTGGACATCGTGGACGGCACGCACATCGTGGTGGGCAACGACAACAACCTGCCCTTCAGCAGCAGCCGCGAGCCCAACCAGGCCGACGACAACGAACTCATCCTGCTCGAAGTGGGGGAGTTGCTGCGCGCGCGGTGAGGGTACATCCCCCTGAGGCCCTGCGGGCCTCGGTGCCACCGCCGGAGGCGGAGGCTCTTCGGGCACGTCCAAGCCTGCGCAGGCAGGCTTGGAGCCGCGGCCCTCAGCCCCTTCTCTCGAACGGCTGCGCAGTTCGGGAACGGGGACGCAGCCCTCGCAGCGGGACGGCCCTTGCTTGGCTGCTCTGGCTCTTGGGCCGCGCCAGTTGTTGCGGCGGTGACGTAGCCTGCGCTGTTGGGTGCTTGGCTTTGCCGGCCCGGGAGAGCCGCCACATTTCCGTTTGCGCCGTGCGCCACTCTCTCGGGCTGAGCCTGTCGAAGGCGCGCACAGCGCCAGGGCGGGCGCAGCCTGAAGGGCCGTAGGGACTCGGGCCTGGGCCGCGGCCCGCCGCCGCCACGGGTGGCAAAATTCCAGGCTCCGTTCCAACGCGGCTTCTCCGCAGCACGCCACCATGTTCACCGGCATCGTCCAAGCCACGGCAGGCATTGCCGCCATCCACGACCGCGCGGGCCTGCGCACCTTCACGCTCGATTTTCCAGAGGGCTTCTGCCAGGACCTGGCCATTGGCGCGAGCGTGGCCACCGACGGCGTGTGCCTCACGGTCACCGAGATCCTCTCCCCCACGCAGGCCAACTTCGATGTGATGCTGCAGAGCCTGAACATCACCACGCTCGGCAGCTATGTGCAAGGCGACCGTGTGAACGTGGAACGCGCGGCCAAGGACGGGGCCGAGATCGGCGGCCACCCGCTGTCGGGCCATGTCGATTTCACCGGCACGCTCGTCGAGCGCCGCGAGTTCGACAACAACCTTGTGTGGCGCGTGGCCGTGCCCGAGCCGTTTCGGCGCTACGTGTTCGCCAAGGGCTACATCGCCATCCATGGCGCGAGCCTCACGGTGGCCGAGGTGAACCGGCAGGAAGGCTGGTTCGAGGTCTGGCTGATCCCCGAAACACGCCGCGCCACGGTGTTCGAACACAAGCAGGCGGGCGACCGGCTGAACATCGAGATCGAGCGCAGCACGCAGGTGGTGGTGGACACGGTGCGCGAAGCCGTGCAGGAGAGCCTGGGCCGCCTCACGCCCGTGCTCGAAGCACTGCTGAAGGACAAGGGCCTGTCGCTCGACGACCTGGTGCAGCCGCCCAGCCTGCCGCGTGGCTAAGGCCTTCGCACTGGCACACAGCGTGTGAACAGGCCCTGAGCCCTATGGACGCACGGTTCACCGTCCGCCCTCTGACGGCCACCGAACTGCCCGGCCTGCTCGCCGTACAACGTGCCTGCTATGGCGAGGGCTACCTGGAGCCGGCCGAGGTGTTTGCGCGCCGCATTGCCTGCGCCGTGCAATGCTCGCAGGTGGCGATGGCGCAGGGCGTGGTGGTGGCGTATCTGGCCGCCTACCGTTCGCGCCGGGGCAAAGTCACGCCGCTGCACGGAGACTTCGAGGCCACGGCCCAGCCCGACACGCTGTACCTGCACGACATGGCCGTGCATCCCGATTGGGCTGGCCAGGGCCTTGCGCGCGCGCTGCTCGCCCCCGTGTGGGCGCTGGCGCAGCGCGAAGGCCTGGCGCATTCGAGCCTGGTGTCGGTGCAGGGCTCCGAAGCCTACTGGGCCCGCCAGGGCTATGCCGTGGTGGCCCTCGCCGATGCGGAGCAGCGGCAGCGCCTGGCCGGCTACGGACCCGACGCCGTGTACATGGAGCGCAGGCTGTAGCGCCGGGTCCACGGCAGCGCCAGTCTGCGCAGTCCGTCATGGTGCGGACGCGGCCCTTGCGGATAATGCCCGCCATGCCCAACCGCTGGAAACCCAACGTCACCGTGGCCGCGCTCATCGAGCACGAAGGCCGCTTTCTGCTGGTGGAAGAAGACACGGCCGACGGCCTGAAGCTCAACAACCCGGCGGGCCACCTCGACCCCGGCGAATCGCCCGAGCAAGCCTGCGCGCGCGAGGTGCTGGAAGAAACCGCGCACGACTTCGTGCCCCAGGCCCTGGTGGGCGTGTACCTGAACCGCTTCACACGCACCCGCACGGGCGACGACATCACCTACCTGCGCTTTGCATTCGCTGGCCAACTGGGCACGCACCACGCCTGGCGCACGCTGGACGAAGGTATCGTGCGCACCGTGTGGATGACGCCCGACGAGATCCGGGCCTGCGCCGACCGGCACCGCAGCCCGCTGCTGCTGCGCTGCCTGGAGGACTACCTCGCGGGCCGGCGCTTTCCGCTGGAGCTGGTGCGCACCGATCCGTCGGTACTGGCCGCGGCGGGCTGACACAACCCCGGGCCCGCGCCGATGCGCGCACAAAAATACAATCGGGCCATGAGTTCCAGCACCCTGCATCGCGTGGTCGTCGGCCTTTCGGGCGGCGTCGATTCGGCCGTGACGGCCTACCTGCTCAAGCAGCAGGGCCACGAGGTCGTGGGCATCTTCATGAAGAACTGGGAGGACGACGACGATTCCGAGTTCTGCTCCAGCCGCCAGGACTTTCTGGACGCGGCCAGCGTGGCCGACGTGCTGGGCATCGAGATCGAACATGTGAACTTCGCGGCCGACTACCGGGACCGCGTGTTCGCCGAGTTCCTGCGCGAATACCAGGCGGGCCGCACGCCCAACCCCGACGTGCTGTGCAACGCCGAGATCAAGTTCAAGGCCTTCCTGGACCACGCCATGCGCCTGGGGGCCGAGAAGATCGCCACGGGGCACTATGCCCGGGTGCGCCACAACCCGGCCACGGGCTTGCACGAACTGCTCAAGGGCCTGGACCCGAGCAAGGACCAGAGTTATTTTTTGCACCGGCTGAACCAGGCGCAGTTGGCCAAAACCCTGTTCCCCGTGGGCGAGCTGCACAAGACCGAGGTGCGCCGCATCGCTGCCGAGATCGGCCTGCCCAACGCCAAGAAGAAAGATTCGACGGGCATCTGCTTCATCGGCGAGCGGCCGTTCCGCGAGTTCCTGAACCGCTACATCCAGCACGCACCGGGCCGCATCGAGGACGAACGCGGTCGCACGCTGGGCCAGCATGTGGGCCTGTCGTTCTACACGCTGGGCCAGCGCCAGGGCCTGGGCATCGGCGGCGTGAAGGACCCGGGCGCGGGATCGAAAGCGCCGTCTGGCCAGCCGACGCGTGGCGGCGGCGACCACGAGCCTTGGTACGTGGCGCACAAAGACCTGCAACGCAACGTGCTGCAGGTGGTGCAGGGGCACGACCACCCCTGGCTGCTGTCGCACCGCCTGCAGGCGCTGGACGCCAGCTGGATCGCTGGCACACCGCCCGCCCCGGGGGCGTACGCCGCCAAGACGCGCTACCGCCAGCAGGACGCGGCCTGCACCCTGGGCGCCGACGCACAGAACGCAGCCGGCTTTGGCCTGGCGTTTGCCGACGCGCAATGGGCCGTCACCCCGGGCCAGAGCGCCGTGCTGTACGACGGCGACGTGTGCCTGGGCGGCGGCGTGATCGCGCAGGTCGATGCGCCTGCTGGCCAGGCCCCCGTGCCAGCGCCGGTGAAAGTCACCGTCAAGCGCCGCCCGCGGATCGCGGCCACCTGACGCACCCGGCGGGGGCCATGGCCCCGGCGCGGCTGCCACGCAGCTTGCCAGCCGCCATCCCACGCCAGACACCGCCCCTCGGCAGTGCATGCCCGCACCGCCAGGTGCTCTGCCAGTCCACCGCCAATTGCTATTAATTTGATAGCTGCTCGTGCTTGAATTTCAAGCACGAGCAGCCGAAAACACCCACAAAAAAACCCGCACAACGCCAGGCCATGCGGGTTCTGCGATCAGCGCCAGGGCCGCACCCGGCGGCCCCCAGCGGGTCAGAACGGAATGTCGTCGTCCATGTCGTCAAAGCCCGACGCAGCGCGCGGTGCCGGGGCCATGGGCGCGGGGGCCGGGCGCGGCGCGGGTGCCGGGGCCATGGCACGCGGGGCGGGTGCGGCGGCGCGGCGCGGTGCGGGGCTGTCGTAGCCACCGCCGTCGCCAAACGGATCGTCGTAGCCACCCTGGCCACCGCCCCCGCCACCCTGCTGGCCGCCGCCCATGCCCTGGCGGCTGCCCAGCATCTGCATCTGGTCGGCACGGATCTCGGTGCTGTAGCGCTCGGCGCCGGTCTGGTCCGTCCACTTGCGGGTGCGCAGCGAGCCTTCCACGTACACCTGCGAGCCCTTGCGCAGGTACTGGCCCGCAATCTCGGCAAGGCGGCCGTTGAAGACCACGCGGTGCCACTCGGTGGCTTCTTTCATCTCGCCGGTCTGCTTGTCGCGCCACTTGTCGGTGGTGGCAATCGTCACGTTGGCCACCTGGTCGCCGCTCGGGAAGGTGCGCATTTCAGGGTCGCGCCCCAGGTTGCCGACGATGATGACTTTGTTCACGGATGCCATGGTGTGTACCTCTCAAGTTGGGGACGCTCGGCCAGCCGACGCGCCAAAACGCCCGATTGTGCCGCAAGGGCTTGCCAGCGGGCTCAGCCGGACGTGCGGGCGCGGCCCACGGGCCGCAGGCCCCAGCTCAGGGCCAGCCACAGGGCCGACAGCCCCGCCGTGGCCCCGAACAGCACCGCCGGCCCGCCCCACTGCACCAGCGCGCCGCCCAGCGCGCCACCGGCAAACAGGCCCAGCGACTGCAGCGTGTTGTAGCTGCCCAGCGCCGCACCGCGCAGGCTGGCCGGGGCCATGCGCGAGACCAGGCTCGGCTGGCTGGCCTCCAGCGCGTTGAAGCCGCAGAAAAACACAAACAGCAGCCCTCCCAGCAGCCACAGCCCCGCGCCCTGCCCAGCCAGCACCAGCGTGCCAAAGCCCAGTTGCACCAGCAGCACCAGCGCAATCGCCCCCAGCAGGGCCGCGCGCAAATGGCCGCGGCGCTCCAGCGTAAACAGCCCGCCCATGGCCACAAACGACAGCACCACGGCCGGCAGGTACACCTGCCAATGCTGGGCCTTGGCCAGGCCCGCCTGCACCAGCAGCGCGGGCACTGCCACCCACATGGCAATTTGCACCGTGTGCAGCGCAAACACGCCCACGTTCAGGCGCAACAGGTCGGGGTGGCGCCACACGTCGGCCAGGCGGCCGGGGTGGCTGGCACCCGTGTGGGGCGCCTCGGGCGGCACCCACCACATCACCACGGCCATGCCGGCCAGCGCCAGCGCACAGGTCAGACCGAACAGCCCCGCCAGGCCCACGCGGGCCGACAGCACGGGCGCGAGCACCAGCGCCAGGGCAAAGGTCAGCCCGATGCTGCCGCCTACCAGCGCCATGGCCTTGGTGCGCACCGTGTCGCGCGTCTGGTCGGCCAGCAGGGCCGTGACGGCAGCCGACACCGCGCCCGCGCCCTGCAGCGCCCGGCCGATGAGCAGGCCCGTGACGCTGTCGGCCAGGGCCGCCCAGAGGCTGCCAATGGCAAACACGGCCAGCCCCGCCACGATCACACGCTTGCGCCCGAAACGGTCCGACGCCAGGCCCAGCGGCAACTGCAACAGCGCCTGCGTGAGCCCGTACGCGCCCAGCGCCAACCCCACCCAGGCCGGGTCGTCGCCGCCGGGGTAGCGCGCAGCTTCGAGCGCGAACACGGGCAGCACCAGAAACAGGCCCAGCATGCGCAGGGCGAAGATGAGGGCCAGGCTCACGCTGGAGCGGCGCTCCAGCGGTGTCATGGCGCTGCTGGCAGCGGCAGCGGGCGTGGCAGGCGCCGCATGCGGCGCAGAAGTGAGGGAATCCGGCACGGTGGTGCTGACAGGTGGAAGGGGCCAGAGCGATCCGGCGACCCCAGAGCCACAGGAGGGTAAACCCGGGATTTTCCCCGATCCGCGCCCGCCCCGGGCACGCTGGGGCATCCGGGCACTGCGGCACCGCCGCCGCAACGGGCCCTGAGGCCTCGCGCGGCCGCTCAGGCCGGGCGTACGGCCGTCGCGCGTCGCCAGCCCAGCCAGCCCAGCAGGGCGCTCAACAGCGCCAGCGCCCAGGGCGCATCCACCGGAATGGCCACCGCTGCGTCCGCACCGCCCAGGGCCGGCACAAACGGGTCGCGCACCGCACCGACGGCGGGGTCGCCATCGCCCACCCCGTTGTCGGTGATGGAGTAGGTCACGGTGCGCCGGTCTGGGCTGAGCGTGGCACCGCTCCAGGCAAACCAGCTGCTGGCAGCGCCGGGCGTTGCAGGCCCGAACTTCCAGAACGCCACGCCTGTCGGCAGCGGCTCCGGGTACGTGATGGCAATGGTGACGCTGCCCGTACAGCCCACGGAACGGAACTGAAAGCCGCCATGGGGCGCGCTGCGACCACCCGGCAAGGGCGCAGGGGACATGAAGCGGGTATCCGCGCTCACCAGGGTGCAGGTGGCGCCCCCACCGCTGAGCAAGACGTTGGCAAAGCCGCTCATGCCGGGCACGGCGCTGACCACGCCCAATTGCTGGCTGACCTGGAAGCTCCGCGTGACCTGCAGGGCGGGCAAAAAGCTGGCGTTGCCCGCCTGGTCGGCCTGGATGGTGCAAGTGCCCGCCGTCAGAAAAGTGAGCGCACCGCCCGAGGTGATGCTGCACACCGCCGGGGTAGACGAGGTGAAGCTCACCACAAGGCCCGAGCTGGCAGAGGCGGTCAGCGTGGGCGTTGCATTGAAGAACTGCGACGAGGGGGGGTTGAACGTGATGGTCTGCGCACTGCGGGGCGTTGTCGGGGCTGAGGCTGCCGACGCGGGGCCTGTGCCCGCTCCGTTGGTCGCCGTGACGGTGAAGGTGTATGTCTGCCCATTGGTCAGTCCGGACACTCGAATGGGCCATGTCGTACCGGAAGCAGCAATCCCCCCCGGACTGGAGGTGACGGTGTAGTTGGTGATGGGGTCGCCACCACTGCTGGCCGGGACTGCAAACGCGACGAAGGCTTCGCCATCGCCGGCGGTGGCCACCACCGCGGTGGGCGCCCCCGGCGGAACCGGCTGCACAGCGAAGGTGTGCGAAACCCGAGGCGCAGCGCTGTAACTGCTGTTCCCCGGTTGGTCGGCATGGATGGTGCAGTTGCCGGTGGCGACAAAACTCAGCAGCCCCCCGGTGGTGATGGTGCAGACGCCCGCCGACCCCGTGCTGAAGCTCACTGGCAAGCCCGAACTGGCTGTCGCCACCAGCGTGGGGGCGCTGCCGAAACTCTGTGGACCGGGCGCGGCGAAGCTGATGCTCTGCGACGCCAGTGGATAGGCGAACTGCGTGGCGCTGCCCGTGGCACTGGTGCCGCCAGCAGTGGTCACGGTGACGTCCACCGTGCCCACACCTGCGGGGGCCGTGGCCGTGATCTGCGTATCGCTGTCCACAGTGGCTGTCGCCGTGGTCGCGCCGAACCGCACGACCGTCCCCGCTGGATACCCGGAGGCTGTGAAGCCGCTGCCCGTGATCACGACCGTGCTGCCGCCCGCCCCCCCAACGGGCGATAGTCCGCTCACGACCGGCCGCGGGGCAATGCCAAGATCGTCGATGGCAAAAAACCAATCGTGGCTGGAAGTAAAACTCACCCGGTCGACGTCGGTGAGCCCGAGGTCGTAACTCACCAGTTGCGGGGACACGACCGTGAGCGGGAGCGTCACGGTCCGCACCAACACGCCCTCGCGAAAGCCCTGCACCGTCATGCTGGTATTGGCGGGGCTGGGGTTGTAGATGCGCACGCCACTCACACCAAAGCGGTCTCCGGACGTCGCGGCGCGAAAGAACGCCACCGAGGGGGTGCTTGCCCCTCCGTTCTCAGGCAGCGCAAAGCCGCCACGGCCCGCGCAGTTGGTGCATGAGGTGTAGGTGTCGGCCTTGCCGTACACCCAGCCCTGGCCATCGACCGCGGCCGCCCCATCAAATGCGATACCAGCCAGTGCTCCGATCAGGCCCAGCTCAGGGTCGCCGGAGCCGAAATCCACCGAGCCGGGGGTGACAGCCGCCTGTGCGGGCAGTGCGATGGCCAGACAGGCGGCCAGCCACCCAAGACCCAGTCCGCCCCACTGCGACCGCCACGCAACACGATGCCAGCCTTGGCCGCACCAAGCGCTCATACGCAAAAGATGGAAAGCCAGACGGGCCATGACCTGCTCACCCCGCCACAGGGAAGCTGCCGTGCAGGCTGATGCAGAAGTTCAGCGCCAGGCAAGGCTGGGTGTTGTTGTGCATGTGCCCGCCGCCCACGGCCGGGGCCAGCGCGGCCATGGCCATGGGGGTGTCGGGTGTGGCCTGCGCGTAGGTGGGCACAGGGGTAGGCCTGGAGCCGGTCGAGCCGCCTTGTGCCAGCACCGCGCCAACGGGCGAGGACGTTGTGGCGGGCCCGCCTTGGGCCCAGAGCGCATGCTCGTGCGCGGGCAGGTGCTGCGGCAACAGCACCTCCGAGGGCAGACCTGGCGCTGCGCCGAGGTGGCGCGGGCTCAGGTCTGGCCCCTGGCCAACGCCCATGGGCGCCCGGCCCTGCAGGTCGGGCAGCGCAAACTGAACCCGCCCATCGCCCCCAAAGGCTGTACCGATCAGTTGGAACAATGCCGTGTTTTGCGCAACCGGCATCAGTTGCCCGCGGCAAAACGCCCATTGCTGCGGTGCGTAGTCAAAGGCAAACACGCGGATTTCGCCCAGGAAAGAATCGGACATCCAGAAACTCCGGCAAAGGTCAGGCAGGGGCTTGCAAGCCCTGGAGCGCCATGCACCAGCTCAGGACCAGCGACGGCTGCATGTTGGAATGGGGCTGCGACGCGCCGAGGACTTCCACGGAACCGGCGGACATCAGAGCCCCCTGGGGCGTGCCATACACCGGCGTTGCAGGCTGCGCCATGGCAGCGCCTGCGGGCACATGGGTGGCGGCCGCCACACCGGCCCCGAGAAGCGCATGGCTGTGAGACGGCACCTGCGCCTCGGTCAGGGCCACCGCCTCTGCACCGGCAGCAGTGCCGATCTTCAAGCTCATGCCGCCCATCACCTGCCCGAAACCCACCGGTACGCGGCCGCGCAGGTCGGGTATCGCAAAGCGCTGCACGCCGTCGCCGCCGTAGCGGGTGCCCAGCAGCTGGAACAGGGCGGTGTGCTGGGCAATCGGCAGCAGACGTCCGTCGCAAGGCGCCCACCCCTGCGGAATGCGCTGAAACGGAAACACGCGAATCTCGCCAAGATAGGCTTCCATGGACAGGTCTCCTCTTACTGCAGCTGGGGTACAGGCCCGTCCACGCACATGATGAAGCCGAGCACCAGCGAGGGCATGACGTTGTTGTGGCGCTCGCCGCCCGGGTTGGCTTGCACTGTTCCGCGCGCCAGGGCCTGGGCGTTGCGGGACTCTGTGGCATAGAGATTGAAGCCAGCCACCACGGCGGGCAGCAGCCCGCGCGGTGCAGCGCTGACGGCCACCCCGCCCGCATACAAGGCATGGCTGTGGGGCGGCATCTGCTCCACCGTCAGCGCCACCTGCTCGTCGCCCAGCATCTGGCCCATGGCACGGGGGCTCAGCCCCGGTGCCTCTCCCTGCCCAATGGGCAGGCGCCCCCGCAGGTCAGGCAGCGCAAAGGTCTGCTGCCCGTCGCCGCCGTAGGTGGAGCCGATCAGATCAAACAGCGCACGGTTGGGCGCAATCGGCAGCACACGGCCATCGCAGGGCGCCCAGCCCGCAGGAATGATGGTGCTGGCGATCAGGCGAATGTCGCCCAGGAATGCTTCGCTCATGTCAGCCCATCCTTTGTCCAGCAGAAGGCAGACCACGGGGCCTGCGGTCGCGCCTCGCGAAAGCGCGAAGCGCACCCCGCAGCAGACCCGCGTTCCCGGCCTGCCTTGTGGGGCCCGATGCCGTGTCCGGAGCGTCAGCACCCACATGCAGACGCGGAATACGCGCATGCAGAACAGAGGAGGCTCGCCCCACAGCGCCGGGCAGAGAAGACGGGGGTTCAGCGACACAACAGGCAGGCTTTGTCATAGCCGCTACCTTATGAGTCTCGTGGGCTGGTGCACATCCCGCGAACGCGTGACTCAGTGCCAGAGCATCATCACCTGCGGCCCGCGCCGCCTGCGGCTACAACCGACGGCTCCGTGGAGTCGATAGCCCCCGCTGGAGTCGCGGGGCAAAGCCGCATCGCCCAACGGCAACGCGCTCAGCGTGCACGGAGCACGGTCGCTCTGCGCAAGCCCATCCAACCCAGCAGCACACTGAGTCCCACCAATGCCCAGGGCGCATCCACTGGGATGGCCGCGACCGCGTCTGCGCCTGCAAGCGCTGGAACGAAGGGATCGCTGATCGCCCCCACGGCCGAATCGGCGTCTCCCACACCGTTGTCCGTGATGGTGTAGCTCACCGTGCGCCGGTCAGAACTGAGCGTCGCGCCAGTCCATGCGAACCAGCTGCTGGCAGCCCCTGGGCTGGCAGGCCCCCATTTCCAGAACGCCACACCCACCGGCAGCGGATCCGGATAGGACAGCGTCAGCGTCACGCTCCCCAAACACCCGGCGGCGCGGAACTCAAACCCCCCGTGTGGTGCAGCACGCCCCCCAGGCAAGGACGCCGGGGTCATGAAACGCGCGCCTCCCGCCACCAGGGTGCAGGCGGCACCACCGCCGCTGAGCGTGGCGGTCCCGGCTCCCGCCATTCCTGGGACGCTGCCGCTGACCGCGAGCAATCCGGCGACAACAAAGCTGCGTGTGACCTGCGGAGCTGCCAGATACTCGGCATTGCCGGCCTGGTCGGCATGGATGGAGCAGGTACCAGCCGTGTGAAAGGTGAGTACGCCTGCGCCGGTAATGGTGCACACGCTGGGGGTCTCGGAACTGAACGTGACGGGCAGACCCGCGTCCGAGGCCGCTGTCAGAGTGGGATTGGTGCCGAAGTTCTGTGGGCCGGGATTGGCGAAACTGATGTCTTGCGTGCTCTTGGGTGTTACGGCATTCGAGGCCGAAGATGCCGGCCCATCGCCCGCATCGTTCCGAGCGCTCACGGTGAACGTGTAGGTCACTCCATTCGTCAGGCCACTGAGAACCACCGGGGATTGCGTACCGCTCACCGGCGGTACGTGCAGCGGACTGGGCGTGACGGTGTAGTGTGTGATGGAGGCACCACCAGAGCTGACTGGCGGCGCGAACGACACAGAGACCTGGTTGCTCCCAGCCACGGCCATGACCGCGGTGGGCTCCCTGGGCACCACCGCCATGACTTCAAAGGAACGCGACACCCGAGGCGCAGGCAAGAAGCTTGAGTCGCCCGACTGATCGGCGTTGATGGTGCAGGTGCCAGCCCGGTTGAAATTGAGCCGTCCGTACGCCGTGACGCTGCACACGACAGTCGTCGACGAGGTGAAGGTGACTGTCAGACCGGACGTCGACGACACGCCGAGGGAAATGTCCGGGTTTGCCCCGAAGGTTTGTGTCACGGGCTGCGGGAACGTAATGGTCTGCGGGGCTGCGGGAATCACGCTGTTCGACGCCGCAGAGGCGGGGCCTGCGCCCTCAGAATTGATCGCACGGACGGTCAAGGTGTAGGCCAGGCCGTTGGTCAAACCCACGACAGTGAGGGGTGAGCTGGGGCCGGTTTGCGTGGCACCGCCGGGGTTCGCTGTGACGATGTAACCGATGATGGCGGCTCCGCCATCGCTTGCGGGAGGTGTAAAGCTGACGGTGGCCTCGGCATCCCCAGCCGTGGCCAGGCCGATGGCGGGCGCACCTGGCGGGTTCAGCAACGCCACCGCGTGCGACGTGCCAGTGCTGTAAGCAAATGGCCCACTGTTCCCTGCAGCATCTGCGATGTTGGTGAACGCCCTGAGGTTGAGCTTGATGGTGCCGCTGCCCGAGATGGCGCTCACCGTCACCGTCACGCTCGAACCTGAAGCAGCCGACACGGCCGTGATCGTCCCGCTGGCAGAACCTGTGGTGGCCACCATGAAGTCGTCTGTCGAGATGTGGGTCACAGACTCGCTGAAATTGACCGAGAAATCGACGCTGGTGTCGGTGGGCGTTGCACCGCCCATGGGCGCTGTGCTGGTGACAGCCGGATACACGCCGTCGATCATGAGGTTTCGATTGGCGCTCAGCGAGCCAGCACTCCCCGGCGATGGCAGGGTCACAATCGCGTCGTTGTTGGCTGCGTCTCGTATGCTGCCCCCATTCAGCGAAAGCGACTGGCTCGCCACATAGTCCAAATCTGCAGCGGCATCGCCCGGCTGCACGGTGTAGTCGAAGGTGAGGGTGGATGTCCCGCTCCCGCCGGAGTAGTTCACCACACGGTCTACTGCGCCGGTTTCCAGCGTGAGTTGGGGCACACCGCTCACGATGACCGTTTCGTCAAAACTCACCGAGATGCTGATCACGTCGCCGATCTTGTAGAGGCCATTCGCCGCTGCAGAACCGACGCCCACCAGAGCGGGAGCCACAGTGTCTGGGGGTACCGCTGGCCCCACCAAGATATCGTCAATCGCCAGGCTGATATCCGTCGAGCCGTTTTGGTGTGAGATCCTTAACTCGTCCAGAAACTGCCAAGCCGGGCCGCTGACCGTGAGCACCATGCCACGCGTGGCCCCGTTTTGAGGAAACGAGAAATCAAGGCTCGCCCCCGCCACCTCGGCCCCGTCGCGATATCCCTTCAGGCGGTAACCCTGAGCGCCCGCGGAGCGGTTATCCACCGCGATCGAAGTCAGGGAAAACTTCTCGCCACTGGCGGACTTCACCACCGCTGCGGCAATCCCTGGGCCTCCGGGGGTGTAACCGTCCAGCAACACCGCCTTGTCCGATACGTCGTTCGCCAGGAGGGTGTCAGACGATTGGTTGGTTACATGCACCGTAGAGTTGGGATCGATCCCCTCACTGGCAGCCAGGACGAACAGGGTCCAATCACCCAGCGTGCGACTGGCGCCAGGGTCGCCCACGCTGCGCGCCCCATCGGGCAAGAAGGTGGCATCGAAGGTCTCACTGATGACCGCGGCGGCCCTGCCTGGCAGAGCAGACAGCGCCATCAGGACCACCAGGCTCAAGACCAGGCGTGGGCACAAGCGCGGCAGGCGAAGGGTGTTGACGAAACACGACGAAGACCGAAAGCCAGAAAAAGTCAGACACATGGGCGAAAGAGGCATGAGATGCGCGTGGTGGAGGCTTGAATCACCGGATCAAGCCTCCCCAACAGCCGAGCGCGGTGTTTGCGTCGCCGGGATTCGCGAATCCGGCGCCCAACGTTCGTCGGTGCATGGTGCGGGGGACTTGGAGACGCCCGCGAACGTCCTGGGCAACGAGGCAACAGCCGATCAGCCTCTACCCTATCATGGTGGGTTGTCTTGCGCCCAAGCCTCCTGTGACCCAGCCTCGCAACCTCGACCACGCCGCTGCCGGAGCTGCCGACGGCGCCTATCTCGCCCGTGCCCTGCGCGAGCAGCGCATCAGCATCCGAGGTGCGCGCACGCACAACCTCAAGAACATCGACCTCGACATCCCGCGCAACCAGCTCGTGGTGATCACGGGGCTGTCGGGCTCGGGCAAGTCGAGCCTGGCGTTTGACACGCTGTACGCCGAGGGCCAGCGGCGCTATGTGGAGAGCCTGTCGGCCTATGCGCGGCAGTTTCTGGGGCGGCTGGACAAACCCGATGTGGACCTGATTGAAGGGCTGTCGCCCGCCATCAGCATCGAGCAGAAGGCCACCAGCCACAACCCCCGCTCCACTGTGGGCACGGTGACCGAAATCCACGACTACCTGCGCCTGCTGTACGCCCGCGCGGGCACACCCTACTGCCCAGATCATGGCCTGCCACTGGCCGCACAAACCGTGAGCCAGATGGTGGACGCCGTGATGGCGCTGCCCGAAGACACGCGCCTGATGGTGCTGGCCCCCGTGGCGCGCGGCCGCAAGGGCGAGTTTGCCGAGCTGTTTGCCGAGATGCAGGCACGCGGCTATGTGCGCTTTCGTGTCGACGGGCAGGTGCTCGAATACGAAGCGCTGCCCGCGCTCAAGAAGCAGGAGAAGCACGACATCGACGTGGTGATCGACCGCCTGAAAGTGCGGCAGGGGCTGCAGCAGCGCCTGGCCGAAAGCTTTGAGGCCGCGCTGCGCGTGGGAGCCGAGGCCACGGGCGCCGACGGCCATGGCCGCGTGCTCGCGCTGGAGATGGACACCGGCACCGAGCACCTGTTCAGCAGCCGCTTTGCCTGCCCGGTGTGCAGCTATTCGCTGGGCGAGCTGGAGCCGCGGCTGTTCTCCTTCAACTCGCCCCAGGGCGCGTGCCCGGCCTGCGACGGCATCGGCCAGCAAGAGGTGTTTGATGCGGCACGCGTGGTGGCCTTTCCGTCGCTGAGCCTGGCCAGCGGTGCCATCAAGGGCTGGGACCGGCGCAACGGCTACTACTTCGCCATGATCGAAAGCCTGGCGGCGCATTACGGCTTCGACGTGGAGGCACCGTTCGAGTCGCTGCCGGAACGCGCGCAGCACGTGCTGCTGCACGGCTCGGGCACCGAAGAGATCGCGTTCCGCTACGTGCTCGACAGCGGGGCCTCCAAGGGCAAGGCCGTGGTCAAGCAGCACCCGTTTGAAGGCATCCTGCCCAACATGGCACGCCGCTACCGCGAAACCGATTCGGCCGTGGTGCGCGAAGACCTGGCCCGCTACCGCAGCACCCAGCCCTGCGGCGAATGCCACGGCACGCGCCTGCGGCGCGAGGCCCGCCATGTGAAGGTGGGCGAGGGCGCACAGGCCCGGGCGATCTATGAAATCAGCCACGCCACGCTGGCCGACGCGCAGGCCTGGTTTGGCGCGCTGCAGCTGGCCGGAGCCAAGGCCGAAATCGCAGGCAAGGTGGTGCACGAGATCGCCACGCGCCTGCGTTTTTTGAACGACGTGGGCCTGAACTACCTGAGCCTGGACCGCAGCGCCGAGACGCTGTCGGGCGGCGAGGCCCAGCGCATCCGCCTCGCATCGCAGATCGGCTCGGGCCTCACGGGCGTGATGTACGTGCTCGATGAGCCCAGCATCGGGCTGCACCAGCGCGACAACGACCGGCTGATCGCCACGCTGCAGCACCTGCGCGACATTGGCAACAGCGTGATCGTGGTCGAGCACGACGAAGACATGATGCGCGCGGCCGACCACCTGATCGACATGGGCCCGGGCGCGGGCGTGCACGGCGGCCGCGTGATGGCGCAGGGCGACTACGCCGCGCTGCGCGACCACCCGGATTCGCCCACCGGCCAGTACCTCAGCGGCGCGCGCCGCATTGCCGTGCCTGCGCGCCGCACCCCCTGGCTGCCCGTGCGCGGCGACGACGCACCGCCAGCGCTGCCCGTGGCCGAGTCGCGTTTTCCGCAGACCGAGGCCAGCCGCCAGCGCGCCGAACGCAAGGCCCAGCGCCTGGCCGAGCACCGCGCCACGCAGGGCGCGCTGCAGGCGCTGCGTGTGGTGGGAGCCACGGGCAACAACCTCCGGCAGGTCACGGTCGAGATCCCCGTGGGCCTGCTCACCTGCGTGACGGGCGTGTCGGGCTCAGGCAAGAGCACGCTGGTCAACGACACGCTGCACAAGGCCGCGGCGCGCCACATCCACCGCGCGCACGAAGAGCCCGCGCCGCACGAGGCGCTCGAAGGCCTGGAGTATTTCGACAAGGTCATCAACGTGGACCAGTCGCCCATTGGCCGTACGCCGCGCAGCAACCCGGCCACCTACACCGGCCTGTTCACGCCGATCCGCGAGCTCATGGCCGAGACCAACACCGCCAAAGAGCGCGGCTACGGCCCGGGGCGCTTTTCGTTCAACGTGGCCGGCGGCCGCTGCGAAGCCTGCCAGGGCGACGGCGTGGTGAAGGTGGAGATGCACTTTCTGCCCGACGTGTACGTGCCCTGCGACATCTGCCACGGCCAGCGCTACAACCGCGAAACGCTGGAAGTGCAGTGGAAGGGCCGCAACATCGCGCAGGTGCTCGACATGACGGTGGAAGACGCCTACGCGTTCTTCCAGGACGTGCCCACCATCGCGCGCAAGCTGCAGACGCTGCTGGACGTGGGCCTGTCGTACCTGCGGCTCGGGCAGTCGGCCACCACGCTGTCGGGCGGAGAGGCGCAGCGCGTCAAGCTCGCGCAGGAGCTGTCCAAGCGCGACACCGGCCGCACGCTCTACATCCTGGACGAGCCCACCACGGGCCTGCACTTTGCCGACATCGATCTGCTGCTCAAGGTGCTGCACCAGTTGCGCGATGCGGGCAACACCATCGTGGTCATCGAGCACAACCTCGACGTGATCAAGACCGCCGACTGGATCATCGACATGGGCCCCGAAGGCGGCGCAGGCGGCGGCACGGTGGTGGCCCAGGGCACACCCGAGCAGGTGGCCGCGCACCCGGCCAGCCACACTGGCCGCTACCTGGAGCCCTACCTGCGCCGGGCCTGAGGGCGGGCCGCACGACAGCCGCCCGCGCCGGCGCGACAGGCGGGCCGACTACAGCGCGGGGCTTGCGGAATAATGGGTTCATCCCCCGCACCGCTCCGCCGCCGGAGCCCCTGCCCATGCACTCGATCACGCTGCGCTTTCTGGCCCAACAAAGCACGCTGCCCGTGTCGGGCCGCATCCACGGTGGCACGGTGCTGCGCTGGGTGGACGAAGCCGGCTTTGCCTGCGCCACCGCCTGGGCGCGGGGGGCGTGCGTGACGGCGCTCGTGGGCAGCGCCAACTTCGAGCAGCCCATCCACCTGGGCGACCTGGTCGAAGTGCAGGCCCAGCTGGCCTACACCGGCCAGAGCAGCATGAACCTCATTGTCGAGGTGCGCCGCCACCCCGTGACCGGCAGCGAGCCCGTGCGCGTCACGCGCTGCGTGGCCGTTTACACCGCGGTGGACGAGCAGGGCCAGCCCCGCGCCATCGACCGCTGGAGCCCCGAGACGCCCGGCGACATCGCCCTGGCCCAGCGCGTGCGCGCCCACATCGAAGCCGCGCGGGCCGCGCTGTGAACGCGCCCACCCCCGCAACCGGCCGCCCGGCCGGGCTGAGCGCCCGCGACCTGGCCGCCGCCCTGGTGGTGGTGGTGCTCTGGGGCCTGAACTTCGTCGCCATGAAGTGGGGGCTGCGCAGCTTCACGCCGTTCCAGCTGGGGGCGGCGCGCTACCTGTGCGCGGCCCTGCCGCTGGTGCTGCTGGTGCGCCCGCCGCGCGTGCCCTGGCAGGCCGTGGTGCTGTTCGGGCTGTTCCAGGGGCTGGGGCAATTCGGCTTTCTGTTCTGGGGCCTGCGCGTGGGCATGACGGCATCGCTGGCCAGCGTGCTGCTGCAAACCCAGGTGTTCTTCACCGCGCTGTGGGCCTTCGTGCTGCTGCGCGAGCGGCCAGGCGTGCCGCTGCGCATCGGCATGGGCCTGGCGGCGCTGGGCCTGGGCTGTTTTGCCATGGGGCAGATCGCCCCGGCGGGCGGTGCCGTGGCCACCACAGCCGCGGGCCTGCTGCTCACGCTGTGCGCGGCGGCCAGTTGGGCGGCTTCGAACGTGGTGGCGCGGCGCGCACAGCAGCAGGCTCCGGGTTACGACCCGCTGGCCTTCGTGGTCTGGAGCAGCGCCGTGCCCGTGCTGCCCTTTGTGCTGCTGGCCGGGTGGCTGGACCCGGACGCCGCCCGCTGGACGCAGGCCAGCACCTGGGCGGCCGTGCCCTGGCTGGGCTGGGCTTCGGTGGCCTACCTGGGCTGGGTGGCCACCATTGCGGGCTATGCGCTGTGGACGGGCCTGCTCACGCGCCACCCGGCCAACCGCGTGGCCCCGTTCAGCCTGGGTGTGCCCGTGGTGGGGCTGCTGGCCGGCATGGGGCTGCTGGGCGAGACGGTGTCGGCCTGGCAGTGGGCGGGCATTGGCTGGGTGGTGGCGGCGCTGCTGTGTGTCACGCTCGGGCCGCGATGGACAGGGTTTTGGGCCGCTCGTGCTGACAAATCAAGCACGAGCAGCTACTGATTTAATAGCAAGCAGCACCATACCGCCTGCGCGGGCCGCCGGGGCACGGAGTGTTCCAAGCGCGGGCCGATGACCCTGCGCACCGTCTCCGGGTCGGGCACCGGTTGCAGCGTGCGGCCTGGCTGCGGCGCATTGAGGCCCGCAGGCCGGTCGTCCGTGCTCTACGCGGTCGCCCGGTGCGAAGGCACATCAGGGTACACACGGGCCCATCAGCGCACGCCAAGGCGCAAAGCAGCGCACAAGGAGTCAACCGCGCGCACGCGGCCCCGCGCCGAAGCGCCGCGCGGCACAGGGGCCCGGCACCGCGCCGGGCGTGCCTTGCCGGTCTGGTCACCATGCCGCCTGCGCAAGCGCTGGCACTCTGCATGCGGCGGGACGCACAGCCACTCGCCACTCCACCGCCGCAGCGGCGGCTGGCGCTCAGGTGCCCAATTGGCGGTTCATGCTTATTCAACAAGCACGGGCAGCTACGAAATCAATAGCAAATGGAAGAGGCGGACTGGCTCAGGCCACGCCACGTGCCGCTTCGAGCAGCGCGCGCGTGCGCTCGGCCTCGGCGCGTGCGGCCTGGGCAAAGTCGTCGCCCGACGACGCGTACAGGATCGCGCGCGAGGAGTTCACAACGATCGGGCCGTCGGCACGCCAGCCAGCGCGCACCGTGGCCACCGCATCGCCGCCCTGCGCGCCCACGCCCGGAATCAACAGCGGCACCGTGGGCGCCAGGGCGCGCACGCGCTCGATCTCGGCCGGATAGGTGGCCCCCACCACTAGGCCGAGCTGGCCGTTGCGGTTCCACGGGCCCTGGGCCAATCGCGCCACATGCTCGTACAGCCGGGGCTGCCCGTCCACGCTGGCCAGGGTCTGGTTCTGCAGGTCGTCGCCGCCCGGGTTGGAGGTGCGGCACAGCAAAAACGCACCCTTGCCCGGGTATTCGAGGTAGGGCTGCACCGAATCAAAGCCCATGAAGGGCGAGAGCGTCACGGCGTCGGCCCCGTAGCGCTCAAAGGCCTCTTTGGCGTACTGCTCTGCGGTGGAGCCGATGTCACCGCGCTTGGCGTCCAGGATCACCGGCACCTGCGGCGCATGGGTGCGCATGTGCTGCATCAGGCGTTCGAGCTGGTCCTCGGCCCGGTGCGCGGCAAAGTAGGCGATCTGCGGCTTGAAGGCGCACACGAGGTCGGCGGTGGCATCGACGATGGCCGCACAGAAGTCGTAAATGCGGCGCGGATCGCCGCGCATGGCCCCCGGAAAACGGGAAGGCTCCGGGTCCAGCCCCACGCAGAGCATCGAGCGGTTCTGCGCCGTGGCTGCGCGCAACATGTCGAGGAACGTCATGGGGCGCCATTCTAGGCGCGCAGGGGCTGCGCCTCGCTTCGCCCCCCCTTGCGCGTGCTGCGCAGTGCCACGGCCATTACCACTACCAAGGGACACAGGCGCGGACACGGGCTCATCGGGCGGTGGGACCGCGGCCTCGCCCTGCACACCAGACCGCAGCAGGCTGCGCCGCGCAGCGGCGCTTGGCGCTGAGATCCGCCAGCCCAGCCAATGCGCCAATGCGCCAATGCGCCAGTGCGCCTGGGCACTGAGGCAGGCGGCGGCCCTGGCAATGTCAGAACGCCAGAAAGCACAAAGCCGTCGCACGCGACGGCTTTGGTCAGGCGTGGGCGGTGGTGTCACACGCCCGGGGCCAGGGGGTCAGCGCGGCACGGCCAGCAGGCGCTGTACGTCGCGGTCGTTCGGCAAGGCGTAGTCGTGGCCGCGCACAATACGGCTGTCTTCGGTGCGCACGAGCTTGAGGCTCACGTAGGTGAAGTTGGCCGCGGCCGAGTACGTGCCCACCAGCACCATCGACGCGTTCTGGCTGCGCGCGATGTCCTTGACTTCGCGGGACAGCAGCAACTCGCCCGCGCCTTCGCGCACGAACACGTCGCCACGCAGCTTGATCTCACGCACATTGAAGCCGGCCGCCGCCATGTGGCTGGCGTACTGCTCCGACAGCGTGCGGCCCAGCGGGGCCGAGCGGGACAGGTCGTTCACGTTGACCACAGTGGCCACCAGCACGGGGCCACCGCCCAGCACCGACTGGTCAAAACCTGCCACCAGCTTGGCCACTGCATCGCGGTTGGCGCTGATGAAGGGATTGCTCGCGGCTTCTTGGTAGGTGGGCTCGACGCGCACCGGCACATTGTTCGAGGCGCAACCCGTGAGCGCCAAGGCGCCAGCCAGCGCCGTCAGGACGAGGGTGGTTTTCATTGCGAGACAACCTTCATGGGAACGTTGCGGTACGTGGGGCGCATGAACAGCGGAGCGTCAGCGTTCTCCAGGTAGTACACGTCGGTCTTGCGGTCGATGTACTGGCCGCCACGCGTGACGGTGGTGGTCAGGATCAGCTCGGTGTTGGTGGGACCGCCGGAGTTGATGCTGGCGCCGTAGTCGGCGGCAGCGGTCAGGCCCAGCGTGGCCAGCAGTTGGACGTCCAGGTGCTCGTGGCGCAGGCCGTACGCAGCCATGAGGCCAGCCGCGATCATGGTGAACTGACCGGGGATGAAGTGCGGGCGTGCGCTGTTGTGGCGCACCACCTGGGTGTGGTAGGTCACATCCAGCGTCTGGCCGGGGTTCTGCTGCACGGCAGCGCCGTTTTGCACCAGCTGCGTGATCAGGAATTCGCGGAAGCCCAGGTCGAACTGGCTGGGGTTGGCCGGCAGCGCCACATGCAACTGCGTGCCCGGGGCCACACCGGCTTTCTCCAGCGTGGTCATGGTCTGCGCCACCACGTCGCGGGAGACCAGCTCCCAGTGACCGGCCGAGCGCACCTTGGGCTGGACCGTCAGTTCAAAGTTCTCGGCCAGCGGGATTGGCGCACGGTACGCACACCCGGCCAGGGTGGCCACGGCACCGGCCAGGACAGCCCATCTGATTGCTTTTGAAAACGCCATGATTCCCTCCTACACACTGGACAGGCGGAGGATGCACAAGGCGCGCGCGCTCCGCTCGACTGGAGCCGATTCTGGGCGGTTAGCTCAACAAAAACAAGAAAAAATTACGCTAAACGCGCCCCACAGCAGGCGGTTCGTTGTTTTTGTCCACAGTCGGGCGGGGCGCTGCGGCGCTCCGCCCAGACACTGTTGCGGGCTCCAGAAGCCGCTCAGGCGGCTGCCTGGGCGCGGCGCTCCAGAATCTCGAAAGCCGGCAGTTGCTTGCCTTCGAGCACTTCCAGAAACGCGCCGCCGCCTGTCGAGATATAGCCAACCTGCGCCTCGATGCCGTACTTGGCAATCGCCGCCAGGGTGTCGCCTCCACCAGCGATGCTGAAGGCGGGCGATTCGGCGATGGCCTGTGCGAGGGTGCGCGTGCCGTTGGCAAAGGCGTCGAACTCGAACACGCCCACCGGGCCGTTCCAGACGATGGTGCCTGCCGTCTTGAGCTGGGCGGCCAGGCGGGCCGCCGTCTCGGGGCCGATGTCCAGGATCAGATCGTCCTCGGCCACATCGCGGGCGGACTTCACCGTGGCCGGTGCGTCGGCGGCAAAGGTCTTGGCCACCACCACGTCGGTGGGAATCGGCACCTCGGCACCGCGGGCCTTCATGGCGTCCATGACGGCGCGGGCCTCGCCCAGCAGGTCAGGCTCGGCCAGGCTCTTGCCGATGGGCAGGCCTGCGGCCAGCATGAAGGTGTTGGCAATGCCGCCGCCCACGATGAGCTGGTCCACCTTGGACTCCAGGCTTTGCAAAATGGTGAGTTTGGTGGACACCTTGGAGCCCGCCACGATGGCGGCCAGCGGGCGCTGGGGCTGGGCCAGGGCCTTGGTCAGGGCGTCGATCTCGGCCGACAGCAACGGCCCTGCACAGGCCACCGGGGCAAATTGCGCAATGCCATACGTCGTGCCCTCGGCCCGGTGGGCCGTGCCGAACGCATCGTTCACATAGATGTCGCACAGCGCGGCCAGCTTGCGCGCCAGGTCTTCCTTGTTCTTCTTCTCGCCCACGTTCAGGCGGCAGTTTTCCAGCAGCACGACCTGGCCGGGCGCCACCTGCACGCCGTCCACCCAGTTCGCCACCAGCGGCACCTCGCGGCCCAGCAGTTCGGCCAGGCGCTGCGCCACGGGCGCCAGCGAGTCCTCGGGCTTGAACTCGCCTTCCGTGGGACGGCCCAGGTGGCTGGTCACCATCACGGCGGCACCCGCCTCCAGCGCCATGCGGATACAGGGCACCGAGGCGCGGATGCGCGTGTCTTCGGTGATGCGCCCCGCATCGTCTTGCGGAACGTTCAGGTCGGCACGGATGAAGACGCGCTGGCCGCGGGCCTTGCCCTGGGCGCACAGGTCAGAGAAACGGAGGATGTTCATGGCGGGAAGTGGTTGGAGCCGGAAAAAATCGCCCGCCATTGTAGGAGGGCGGCCCGCGCCACCGCGCGCCTACCAGCCCCAGCCGATGTGCAGCGGCAGGTACACCGCCATGCCCACCACGATGGTGCCCAGAATGCCGCGCCGCCAGAAGTAATAGGCGCATGCGCAGGCGACCGCAGGCAGGCGGGCATCCTGCCATGTGGTGAGCACAGCCCCCTGGGCCATGAGGATCTCGGGCGCGATGACCGCCGTGAGGGCGGCCAGCGGCGCGTACTTGAGGCCGCGCTTGAGCCAATCCGGCAGGGGCAGCTCGCGCTCGGGGATCATGAAGAGCGCGCGCGACACCACGGTGATGGCCGCCAGCCCCACGATGGCCACCAGCACCTCGACCCAGTGCGCGTTCATCGGCGGCGCTCCGTCTGCTCCATCAGCAGCCCGGCGGCCACCGCCGCGGCAATGGCCACCAGAATGTTGAGCTTGAGCGGCAGCGCAAAGGCGGCCACTGCGGCCGTGGCCGCCACCGCCGTGGCCACCCAGGTGGCACGGTCGTTGACCATGGACAGAAGCACCCCGAGCAGGGCCAGCACACCGGCGAAGCCAAGCCCCCAGGACAGCGGCACCGCGTTGGCCAGCAAGATGCCCGCAATGGACGGCACCTGCCACGCCACCCAGTTGGTGCTGGCAGCGCCCCAGAAGTACGGCACCTGGCCGGGTGCCGGAGCCTGCTGCGGATAGCGCTTCATGAACGCGACAAAGATCACATCGCCGCTGAAGTACCCGATGGCCAGCCGCTGGCGCAGGGGCAGGTGCGCGAAGTAGCTGCGCCACAGGCTGCTGAAGATCACGAAGCGCAGGTTGACACAGGCCGCAGTGAGCCACACCACCCACAGCGGTGCGCCGACAGCCAACAGCGGTAACACCGCGAGTTGCGCGCTGCCGGCGTACACCAGCAGCGACATGCAGATGGCCAAGGGCACTGGCAGACCGGTCTTGACCATGGCCACGCCCGTGACCAGGCCCCAGGCCGCAATGCCCAGGGAGGTACCGGCCATGTCCTGGATGGCCAGGCGGAAGGCCGGATGGCGAACGGTGGCGCGCACCGCCAGCAGGCTGCTCATGCGCCGGGGGCGGCCACACCGCCCGCAGCGCCCAGCACCATGCCGGGCTGCAGGTCGAAGCCCCGCAAAAAGTCTGCAGCCGCCAGCCGTTTGCCACCCGCCCGCTGCAGCACCGTCAGGCGCAGGGCGCCCTGCCCGCAGGCCACCGTCACGCCGTCGGCGTTCACAGTCAAAATCTGCCCCTCGTGCTTACCCGGCAAGCACGAGCCGCTATCAATTTCAGAGCACCACACCTTGATGACTTCACCGCAGCACTCGGTGCTGGCGCCGGGAAACGGATCGAACGCACGCACCCGGCGGTCGATCACGCTGGCTGGCAGCGACCAGTCGATGCTGCCTTCGGCTTTTTCAATCTTGTGGGCGTAGGTGACGCCCTCTTGTGGCTGGCGCACCGGGCGCAGACCGCCACAGGCCGCAAGCTCCAGCGCCTCGACGATCATCCGCCCACCCAAGGCGGCAAGACGGTCGTGCAGGCTGGCGGTGGTGTCGGTCGGCTCGATCGGCGTCTTCTCGACCAGCAGCATGTCGCCCGTATCCAGGCCGATGTCCATCTGCATGATGGTGATGCCGGTGTCCGCATCGCCCGCCTCAATGGCTCGGTGGATGGGCGCCGCGCCGCGCCAGCGCGGCAGCAGGCTGGCGTGGATGTTCAGGCAGCCGAAGCCACGACGCCCGGAGGAGCCAGCAGCCATGCGGTCCAGCACCCATTGGGGCAACAGCAGGCCGTAGGCGGCCACCACCATCGCGTCGGCGTCGGCCGCCTCCAGCGCCTGCTGCGCGGCGTGGGCGTCGTCTGGATAGCGCCCGTCCAGCCGCAGGCTGCGCGGTTGGGCCACCGGAATTCCGTGTTCCAGCGCGAGTTGTTTGACCGGCGAAGCCTGCAGCTTCATGCCTCGCCCGGCAGGCCGGTCGGGCTGGGTCAGCACCAGCGGCACTTCAAAGCCTGCGGCCAGCAGCCGCTCGAGCGCCACCCGGGCGAATTCAGGAGTACCGGCAAAGACGATGCGCATGGAGCAACCCAAAGATAAAAACGGCGCTGGGGGTGACAGGCGCCACCACTAGTCGCGGGGATCGGCCAGCAACGGCAGTTCGTCGGTGTACAGCATCTGGCGCAGCACCCGCTGACGGTCGAAATGCAGATGCGCCAGGCGCAGGTCATTGACGACCTTGAAGCGGTAGGTCCACACGTCGCCATCGAACCGGGCCACGCGTTCGACGCGGAGCGGAGGACCGAAGCGGTCCAGGGCCTGCGCTTCGGTCAGCTGCCCCGGCAACAGGGCCTCGAAAGCCGCGGCCGTCAACACCTGCTCAATGCGTACCAGACGGCCCGCGGCATCAAACGACAGCGCATGCGCCTCAGACCCGGACGGCAACTGCGAGTAGAGCCAGCGCTCGCCCTCGGGCACGGTGGTTCGCGAAGTTGGCGAGCCCAGCTGGGCCTTCACGGCCGCGTCCGTGGTACCCAGCGGCATGCGGCCCGCGCTGGCACAACCGAGCAGCAGCGCAAGGGCAGCAGCCCCCATCAGCCAGCACGCTTGGCGTGCAGGCCCCGGTATCAAGTGCGACTCTCCCGCTGCTGCTTGAGCAACTTGGTCTTGATCCGGTTGCGCTTCAGGGGCGAGAGGTACTCCACGAACACCTTGCCCAGGAGGTGGTCCATCTCATGCTGGATGCAGACGGCCAGCAAGCCATCCGCCTGGATCGTGCGCTCCTGGCCCTTCTCGTCCAGGGCGCGAACATGCACGGCCGTCGAGCGTTCGACGCCGTCGTATATGCCAGGCACCGACAGACACCCCTCCTCGCCACGCACCGTGTCGGGGCTGGCCCACACGATCTCGGGATTCACCAGCACCATGGGCTGATCCCGCTCTTCGGAGACGTCAATCACGATGAGCCGCTCGTGCACGTCAATCTGGGTAGCCGCAAGCCCGATGCCATGGGCGTCGTACATGGTTTCCAGCATGTCGGCAGCCAGCGCCTGGATGCGGGCGTCCACAGCGACCACCGGACGGGCGACGGTGTGCAGGCGGGGGTCGGGATAACGAAGAATCGGAAGGAGTGCCATGGATCGCGTGTGTAACTGTCGCTATTTTCGCCACTTTTGCGGCAACGCGCCGAGCCTGCCCACCATAATCGTTGCCGAATCAAGGGCTTGAGCAGAGAATCTAAGATGGTTTGTAACGTATCAGCCCGGCTTGCGCGCGCCCTGCGCTCAGGCAAGGTGCCACAGTGAGGGGGCGTTTCGCATGCATCGGACAATCATGAACATGAAGGCATCCACCGCCGCGCCCGGCCGCGCCCTGGGCTATGCAGTGCTGGTGGCAGGGGCCCTCGGCGCGTCCGCCTCGTTCGCACAAAACCTGCCAGTCACGCCCAACCAGCGCAGCACCGCGCAGCAGGTGGCACAGCAAGGCGTTCCGCTGGCAGAGCTGGCGCCCAACGCACCCGACAGCTACACCGTGCAGCGCGGGGATACGCTGTGGGGCATTGCAGGCCTGTACCTCAAGCGTCCCTGGAGATGGCCCGAACTGTGGGGCATGAACCTGCAGGCGATCCCCAACCCGCATCTGATTTTTCCGGGCCAGACGCTGTACCTGGACAAGCAGGGCGGCTACGCCCGGCTGCGCACCTCGGCGCCGGGCGGGTCGCTCGAGACCGTGCGCGTTTCGCCGCGCACCCGCAGCGAAACGCTGGCCGATACGGCCCTGCCTACGCTCAAACCGCACCTGATCGAGCCTTTCCTGGTCGAGCCGCTGGTGGTCGATGCCAACGTGCTGGAGCGCGCGCCACGCATCGTGGCCATGTCCGATGACCGTGTGCTCATGGCGGCGGGCGACCGCGCCTACGTGCGTGGCGACGCTGCGAACCCCTTGCGGCTGGAGTCCGGCGAGCCCCGTGTGTACCGCGTATTCCGCAACGCAGTGGCGTTGCGAGACCCTGAGACCAAGGAGATTCTGGGCTATGAAGCCCAGTACCTGGGCAAGGCGCAGCTGGTCCGGGGTGAGTCTTTTGAGGACACCGTGGGCAAAGACGGCAAGCGCGCCGCCGAATACATCCCGGCCACAGTCGAGTTGCTCGACTCCAAAGAAGAGATCCGTGCGGGCGACCGGCTGCTGCCTGTTCCTTGACGCACCTTTGTCAGCTTTACACCCCGCACACCGTCCACCGATGTGCAGGCCCGCGTCGTGTCTCTCTATGGTGGGTCGGCCGTTGCGTTTGCAGCACAAAACCAGGTGGTGGCCATCAATGTGGGCGAGCAGGACGGCATCGAGCCTGGGCATGTGCTGAACCTGCTCACCAAGGGTGAGCGCATCAAGGACGCAGAAGACCGCGCCATGCTCAAACTGCCGAGCGAGAGCAACGGTTCTGCCATGGTGTTTCGCACCTTCGACAGGGTGTCGTATGCGCTTATTCTCGACGTGCGGAGTACAGGCGTTCGCGTGGGCGACCGGCTCGTCACCCCCGAGTAAATCGCGGCTGTGCCCCCTCGCGCAGCCCCTCAGACGCCGCTATGGAGCAGCAAGAGCTGGCGGACTGGCTTCGCCTCCTGACCACCCACGGCATCGGCCCGGTCAAGGTACGGGCCCTGCTGGCGTGCTTCGGCTTGCCGGAACACATTTTTGCCGCATCGGAAGCCCAGTTGAGAGAGGTCGTGGGCCCGACCCAGGCGCGCGATCTGTGCACAGTGCCCGATGGCTGGGCGGCCCAGTGTGACGCCACGCTGCAGTGGCTCAAGCGCAGCGAGGCCGACGGCATCGGCCGTGACATCGTCACCCTGGCCGACCCGCGCTACCCGCAGCGCCTTTTGGCGACCGAGGACCCCCCGTTGCTGCTGTATGTCATGGGGCCGGCGACGCTCCTTGAAAGCGCCGACCCGTGGGCCACAGGACGGTGCATTGCGATGGTCGGCAGCCGCAACCCAAGCGCCCAGGGGCGAGAGAACGCGCAGGCGTTTGCACACAGCCTGCGCATGTCCGGGGCCTGCATTGTGTCGGGGCTTGCGCTGGGCATTGACGCAGCAGCCCACGCCGGGGCGTTGCAGGATCTCGAATCGAGCCCGCCGCTTGGGCAGCCATCGACCATGGCCATCGTCGGCACCGGCCTGGACCGGGTGTACCCCAGCCGCAACCATGCGCTGGCCCAGCGCATCGCACAGACGGGCTTGCTGGTCAGCGAGTATCCGCTGGGCACGCCGCCCCTGGCCGGAAACTTCCCGCGGCGCAACCGCATCATCGCCGGTCTGTCCGAGGGCACGCTGGTGGTCGAGGCGGCGCTGGCGTCGGGATCGCTCATTACGGCGCGGCTTGCCACCGAACAGGGACGCGATGTCTTTGCCATTCCGGGCTCCATCCACGCACCGCAATCGCGCGGTTGCCACGCGCTGATCAAGCAGGGGGCCAAGCTGGTAGAGACCGCTCAGGACGTGCTGGACGAGTTGCGCTGGGAGGCGTTCGCCGCCGCCCCATGGCATCAGGCACGGCTTGCGGACGGCCCTGCGGGCGACCCGGGTAGCTCCTCAGCCCCCGCTCCCGATGCACTGCAGGACCCTTTGCTGGATGCGCTGGGCTTTGAACCCGCAGATGTCGACACGCTCACCGCGCGCACGGGCTGGTCGGCTTCGCAATTGCAGGTCAGGCTGCTCGAACTGGAACTGGCCGGCGAGGTGGCGCGGCTGCCCGGGGGGCAGTTTCAGCGCACGCTGCGCACCTGAAACGAGTCCTCTATGCCCATCAGCCGAGCAGCCGCTCGGGATTGGCATCCAACTTGGTCAGCGCGTCGCGCGTCGCGCGTACCGTCAGACCCTCTTCGTCCTGCGGCACCAGCAAGCCAGACTGCAAATACGCGGCCAGACGGCGCAATTGGATGAGGTAACTGCTGCCATCGGCAGCGGCAAACAGATGCAATTGCTTGCGCTCGCTGTGCCACACGTACTGCACACGGGCCGAAGAGCCGTTGTGGTCCAGCGTGAACCAATGCCCAGGCTGCAACTCCCGCGCCCAAGCGACCGCACCATCCTCCACCGGCGCACCGTTGTCTGCCACCACATGGATGTTGGACGCATCGATGCCGAGCATCATCTCAATGTTGTCCGCGCTCAGAGGCATGTCGCCCAGCGAGGTATCGCTGATGAAATCTTCCAGGTTGGCCAGTCGCTTGGCCATGGCCTCAATATGTGCCTGCGGGATGGCGGCCGTCTTCGACAAAAAGGCGTCCGCCAGGGTGTCCGTCAGTACCTTGATCTGCGCGTCCTGGTCGCCCCCCGTGACGCCCAGCAACGCCAAGCCCTGGCGCAGGCGCTGGAGCAAGCCCGGCAGGGCCTGGATGACCTGCGCACGGTCACTGCGATGGGGCTTGGCACTCGCAGCCCAGACCAGATCTGCGGCCGCGCGCTTGAGCGCCACCGTTTCGGCATGCTGGGCCCCGTCGCGTACCGCGGACAAGGCCAGAACCTCGGCCCAGGTCTTGAACAGGAAATCACGAATCTCCTCGCGCACCGGCATGTCGCGCAACATGGTGCGCAACTCGATGGTGTACTGGATGGCCAGCGTTTCCTTTTGCTCAACCTGCTGCGCCACGCTCACGATCTTGGAGTTGGCCTGTTTTTCCGTCAGGAATCGCGCCAGGAATTTCTCGAACTCGTCGTACACGAGTTGGAACACCCGCTGCCCGGTCTCGGGATACTGCTCGATCACCTGCACGACCCGGCGGATCTCGGCCTCCAGGGCGCTGCCATTGATGGCCGTGGCATCAAACCCCATGACGCATGCGCCCATGCGATCGATGAGCTTGCGCGCCGGGTGGTCGATGTTGCTGAAAAACTCCGGCTCGGCCAAGGCCACGCGGAGCACCGGCACCTGCAGCCGGGCGAACCAGACGCGTACAGCGGGTGGAATGCGGTCCTCGGCCAGGATGCTCTGGAACATCAGCGCCACCACCTCAATGATGGCTTTCTCGCCTGGGGTTTCGGCCTTCTTCTTGAGTTCGGCCGTGCGCTCGCGAACGATACCTGCCACCTGCACCACTGCCGCCGGGCTGTGGTACTCCTCCACCAGCGTGGCCATGCCGCTGTAAAAAGCATCGGCGCGCGCCACGCCCGCACCGGGCATGGCCAGCGCCTGGGCCAGGGCCGCCGAGGCAGGCGCCGCCTTAGACGCGTCATAGCCAGCGACAGGCTGCGACAGAATGCGCCGCAACTGCCCCATCACGCCCTGCGCGCGCTGGCGCGCCCGGGCAAGCGGCGTTGTGCCTAGCAAAAGACCGCTGGCAGACGGACGGCCAGGCACCATGCCCGGATGCATGCGTGGCAGTGGCAGATATTCGGTGGGCTGCATGGCGCGCGCAGTCGCTGCTGCCAGGGCCTGCTGTGTCTGTGCCAGGGCCTGCGATGCGATGCCGCCCCCCGGAGGCTTCATCCCGGAATGGACGCCACCCGCCCCGCCCCAGCCAGTGACGGCGGCAGATCCGCTGTCCGGCGCACCGGGGGCGCGGCGGACACGTGCGCGCAGGTCCGTTTGGGGCGTGACGCCCTGCTCGACGAAGAAGACGTTGACTTGTTGATAGACGCGCTGCAGCAGGTTGGCAAGTTCGCGCTGCAGAGGATCCACAGCGAGAAGCAGGTCGGAACGTTGCAGGCCGGCCTTGACCCATTGCTCCACCAGCTGCACGCACAGGCTCTCGGCGCGCAGCACATCCTGGGCGTCCAGTTCCTGGCCTTCGATGGCGAGCATGCGCTGGCGCACGGTGTCCCACTGCAGCGCCACCTGTTCGGCCAGCGTAAGGGCCATGCGCGATGCCATGATCTTGTTCTCGACCACGTCATCGCTGAGCAGTTCGAACTGCAAACCTGGAGCGTTCGGGCGAGAAGAAGGCTGCGCCTGTGGCGCGGGAGCGGCACCCAAACGGGCCCGCAGGCCCTGGGCCACACGCTGCATCCAGGCTGTGTGGTGTTGCTGGTACAGCAGCCAGGCATCGCGGCGGGTCTGCATGTCGCGCGCCGTGCCCGTCTGGGCAGCAAGCTCGACAAAATAGTCCTGCAGGGCCTTGTCGAGTGCGGGGAGCGATGCACACACCCCCTCCACGAACCGTGACCGCGCCTCCTGGGCCAGACGGCGGGATGCGGACGAGCCTGGAGGAACGGTCATGCAGCGATATTAGCCGTTACACGGTTGCACCGGCGTTCGGGTCGTTCGGGTCCTCTTCCTTGCGGGTGGCCTTCACGAGGTCTTCGCGCTTCACGCCCAGCCACATCGCAATCGCCGCGGCCACGAACACCGAAGAGTAAATGCCAAACAGGATGCCGATGGTCAGCGCCACCGCGAAGTAGTGCAGGCTCGGCCCACCGAACAGCAGCATGGACAGCACCATGGCCTCGGTCGAGGCGTGGGTGATGATGGTGCGGCTCATCGTGCTGGTGATCGCATGGTCGATCACCTCGGTCGTGCTCATCTTGCGGTATTTGCGGAAGGCTTCGCGAATCCGGTCAAAGATCACGACCGACTCGTTGACCGAGTACCCCAGCACCGCCAGCACGGCAGCCAGCACGGCGAGCGAAAACTCCCACTGGAAGAACGCGAAAAAGCCCAGAATGATCACCACGTCGTGCAGATTGGCGATGATGGCCGCAACGCCGAACTTCCACTCGAAACGGAATGCCAGGTAGATCACGATGCCGATCACCACCATGGCCAGCGCAGTCAGCCCGCCATAGACGAGTTCCTCGCCAATCATCGGACCCACGAATTCGGTCCGCCGCAAGGTCACCTCAGGGTCCACAGCCTTCAGTGCCGACAGCACCTGCTCGCTTTGCTGGGCAGAGGTCACGCCCTTCTGCACAGGCAGGCGGATCATCACGTCCCGCGCAGTGCCGAAGTTCTGCACCTGTACTTCGGCATAGCCCAAGCCCGTGACGGTCTCTCGCACTTTGGCGATGTCCGCTGACTGGGTGTAGGACACCTCCATGACGGTGCCACCGGTGAATTCCACCGACAGGTGCAGCCCGCGCGTGACCAGGAAGAACACGGCCAGGGCAAAAGTGATGAAGGAAATCGCGTTGAAGATCAACGCGTGCTTCATGAACGGAATGTCTTTCTTGATGCGGAAAAACTCCATGATCAGGATCCTTGTGTGGAGTTTTCAGGACGTGTGCCGGAGCGGCAGCACGGGCAATGCGATGGCGCAGCGGTGCATGGCAGTTCCCCGGTTCACTTGCCGGCGTCAGGCGCTGCAACAGCCGCGTCGCCATCGGGTCGCCAAACCTGACCGATGGACACGCTCTTGAGTTTCTTCTGGCGGCCGTACCAGAGGTTCACCAGCCCGCGCGAGAAGAACACGGCCGAGAACATGCTGGTCAGGATGCCCAGACAGTGCACCACCGCAAAGCCCCGGACAGGCCCCGACCCGAAGGTCAGCAGCGCGAGGCCGGCGATCAGGGTGGTCACGTTGGAGTCCAGAATCGTGGCCCATGCACGCTCGTATCCAGCGTAGATCGCCGCTTGAGGCGACGCCCCTGCACGCAGTTCTTCACGGATGCGCTCATTGATCAGCACGTTGGAGTCGATGGCCACACCGATGGCCAGGGCCATGGCCGCAATGCCGGGCAAGGTCAGGGTGGCCTGCAGCATCGACAGGATGGCCACCAGCATGAGCACGTTCACGGCCAGCGCGACGCTCGAGAACACCCCGAACAGCGCGTAGTACACGCACATGAAGGCAGCGATCGCCACGAGCCCCCACACCACGCTGTTGATGCCGCGCTTGATGTTGTCTGCGCCCAGGCTCGGGCCAATGGTGAATTCCTCGATGATTTCCATCGGTGCGGCCAGCGAACCGGCGCGCAGCAGCAGTGCGGTGTCGTTGGCCTCGGTCGTGGTCATGCGACCCGAAATCTGCACGCGACCGCCGCCGATCTCGGTGCGGATCACGGGAGCGGTCACGACCTCGCCCTTGCCCTTTTCAAACAGCACGATGGCCATGCGCTTGCCCACGTTCTCGCGCGTGATGTCGCGGAAGATGCGCGAGCCCTTGGCGTCCAGCGTCAGGTTGACGGTGGGCTCCTGGGTCTGGCTGTCAAAGCCCGGCTGGGCATCGGTCAGGTTCTCGCCGGTGAGCACCACCTGCTTCTTGACAATGATGGGCTGACCATTGCGGTCCAGATAACGCTCGGTGCCGAAGGGCACGGGGCCACGACCGCTTTCTGCGGCACGGCCCTCGGTGCTTTCGTCGACCATGCGCACTTCCAGCGTCGCCGTACGCCCCAGAATGTCCTTGGCCTTGGCCGTGTCCTGCACGCCAGGCAGTTGCACCACGATCCGGTCCAGCCCCTGCTGCTGGATCACCGGCTCGGCCACGCCGAGTTCATTGATCCGGTTGTGCAGCGTGACCATGTTTTGCTTGAGTGCCTGCTCCTGCAGGCGGCGCGTGGCCTCGGGCCTGATGGTGGCGCGCACCTGCAGGTCGGCCCCCTCGCGGGCATCTGCAGCCTGCAGGTCGGGGAACTGGTCCGCGATCAGGTTGCGTGCTGCCGTCTGCGTGGCCTCATCGCGCACACGGATCTCAATGGCCTGGCCGTCGCGGCTCACGCCGCCGTGGCGGATGTTCTTGTCGCGCAGTGCCGTGCGAATGTCGCCGGCAAAACTTTCGGCACGCTTGGTGAGTGCCGCCTGCATGTCCACCTGCAGCATGAAATGCACGCCACCCCGCAGGTCCAGCCCCAGGTACATGGGCTGCGCATGCAGCGACGTCAGCCACGCAGGCGAGCGCGACACCAGGTTCAGCGCCACGATGTACGGCGGGTCGGACGGGTCTGGCACCAGCGCTTTCTGGATGGCGTCCTTGGCCTTGAGCTGGGTGTCGGGCGTGTCGAAGCGCGCACGCACCGAGCTGCCATCGAGCGTGACCATGTCACTCTGGATGCCCGCAGCCTGGAGCGCCTGCTCCACCCGCTGCAGCACGGCAGTGTCCACCTTGATGGTGGCCTTGGCCGACGACACCTGCACCGCAGGCGCTTCGCCAAAGAAGTTGGGCAGGGTGTACAGGGTCGCGATCAGCAGCGTGATCAGCAGGATCGCGTACTTCCAGACCGGATAACGGTTCATGACAGCGCTCTCGTCTCAGGCCTGAGCGGCGCGCGCGCAGACCCGTCTGGGGGTCAGCGCGCGGTACCGGGCCTCGTGGGGAAAATTACTTGATCGTGCCCTTGGGCAGCACCTGCACCACAGCGCTGCGCTGCAACTGCACTTCCACGCCATTCGAAATCTCGACGTGCAGCGTGCCTTCCGACAGGCGCGTCACCTTGCCCAGCAAGCCGCCGGCCGTGGCCACTTCATCGCCCTTGGCCAGCGCGTCGATCATGGCGCGGTGCTCCTTCTGGCGCTTCATCTGGGGGCGGATCATCACGAAGTACAGCACCACGAACATCAGCACCAGCGGCAGCATGCCGGTGAGCGTGGTCATCAGGTCGCCACCACCCGACTGGGCGGCCGGAGCGGTCTGGGCAAAAGCAGAGGAAATCAGCACGGAGAGCTCTCCACAACGGATGAAACGGATACAAAGGCGCCGCGACCCGGTGGGCACCAGGACGCGGCACAGAACAGGACATTGTATGCGCCCACCGGCAAGACCCTGTCCTGCCGGGTGGGATGCGAAAACGGGCCCGCGGCCGCAAGGACGACAGCGCAACACGCGCTGTGCTTGCAGCCGCCGGTCGCGCTCAGGCTGCCTGGCGGGCGACAGTCTGCGCGCTGGCGGCCGGGTTGCGCCAGCGCTCCATCAACGCCGCCCAGCGCGGGCGGGCCGCGGCCAGGTGGCGCTCCTTCACATGGCCGTAGCCGCGGATGTCTTCCGGAATGCGCGCAATCTCGACCGCCAGCGCCAGGTTGTCGGCGGTGAGGCTGCGCAGCAGCTCCTCAATGCAGGCGCGGTACTCGGCGATCAGCGCACGCTCGGTACGGCGCTCCTCGGTGCGGCCAAACGGGTCGAAGGCCGTGCCGCGCAGGCCCTTGAGGCGTGCCAGCAGACCGAACGCCTTGCGCATCCACGGGCCGTACGCCTGTTTGACCAGCTCGCCACGCTCGTTCTTGCGCGCCAGCATCGGCGGCGCCAGGTGGTGCACCACCTTGTAGTCGCCCTCGAACATACCCTCGATCTTGGCGGTGAATGCGGCGTCGGTGTGCAGGCGCGCCACTTCGTACTCGTCCTTGTAGGCCATGAGCTTGAACAGGTAGCGCGCCACGGCTTCGGTCAGGCGCGTGCCGTTGCCCAGTGGCGCCTCGGCGGCCTGCACCTTGGCCACAAAGGCCTGGTACTCGCCCGCGTAGGCCGCGTTCTGGTAGCCGGTCAGGAACTCGACGCGCTTGGCCACCATCTCGGCTAGCGAGGGCTTCTTGACGAAGGCGATCACCTGTGCCGCCTGGTACAGCGCGCGCACGGCCGCCAGATCGTGGGCACAGCGGCGGCCCCATTCAAACGCAGCCTTGTTGTTGTCCACCTGCACGCCATTGAGCTCCATGGCGCGCATCAGCGACGCCAGCGTCAACGGGATGCGGCCCTTCTGCCATGCGTAGCCGAGCATGATGGGGTTGGTGTAGATGCTGTCGCCCAGCAGCTGCACGGCCACCTCTTCGGCGTCGAAGCGGCCCACGCCCTCAGCGCCCACGGCGGCCGCCAGCGCGTCGTCGCACGATGCGCCCGGGAACTGCCAGTTGGGGTTGTTCACGAATGCGGCCGTGGGCGTGCCGTGGCTGTTGAGCGCCACATAGGTGCGGCCCGGCTGCATCACGGCCAGGGTGGCCTTGTTGGCCGCCACGATGGGGTCGCAGCCGATCACGAGGTCGGCCTTGGCCGTGTCCACCTTGGTGGTGTGGATGGCTTCGGGCCGGTTGGCGATCTGGATGTGGCTCCAGGTCGCACCGCCCTTTTGCGCCAGACCCCCGGCGTCCTGCGTGACCACGCCCTTGCCTTCAAGGTGCGCGGCCATGCCCAGCAGCGAGCCGATGGTGATGACCCCGGTGCCGCCCACACCGCCCACCACGATGCCCCAGGCGCTTTCGGCCACGGGCAGCACGGGCTCCGGGATCGACGGCAGCGCCGACAGGTCGCCCTTTTTGTCCTTCTTGGGCTTCTTGAGCTGGCCGCCTTCCACCGTCACAAAGCTCGGGCAGAAGCCGTTGACGCACGAGAAGTCTTTGTTGCAGGTGCTCTGGTTGATGCGGCGCTTGCGGCCGAATTCGGTCTCGACCGGCTCGACCGACAGGCAGTTGGACTTGGTGGAGCAGTCGCCGCAGCCTTCGCAAACCAGGTCGTTGATGACCACCGTCTTGCTCGGCGTGGCCAGCTTGCCGCGCTTGCGGCGGCGGCGCTTTTCGGTGGCGCAGGTCTGGTCGTAGATGATGGCCGTGCAGCCCTTGATCTCGCGGAACTCGCGCTGGATCTTGTCCAGCTCGTCGCGGTGGTGCACCGTCACGCCCTCGGCAAGGGCCACGCCGTCGTACTTGGCAGGCTCGTCGGTCACGATCACGAGCTTGGCCACGCCCTCGGACTTCAGGCTGTTCATGATCTGCAGCACCGAGTGGCCCTCAGGGCGCTCGCCCACGGTCTGGCCGCCCGTCATGGCCACGGCGTCGTTGTAGAGCACCTTGTAGGTGATGTTCACCCCGGCCGCAATGCTCTGGCGGATGGCCAGCAGCCCGCTGTGGAAGTAGGTGCCATCGCCCAGGTTGGCAAAGATATGCTGCTCGGTGGTAAAGGGCTGCTGGCCCACCCAAGGCACGCCTTCGCCACCCATTTGCGTGAAGGTGCTGGTGTTGCGGTCCGGCATCCAGTTGACCATGTAGTGACAGCCAATGCCTGCGACGGCGCGCGAGCCCTCGGGTACGCGCGTACTGGTGTTGTGCGGGCAGCCGCTGCAAAACCAGGGCGCACGGTCGCCGGTGTCGGCCTTTTGCTCGGCCATGGCGCGCTCGCGCGCTTCGATGACGCTGATGCGCGCGTCCATGCGGGCGACCACGTCCTCGGGCACGCCCAGCTTCTTCAGGCGCTTGGCAATCGCCTTGGCGATGATCGCAGGCGTCAGGTCGGCCTTGGCGCGCAGCAGCCAGTTCTGGCTGGGGTTGGCCATGCTCCACTCGCCGCCCGAGTTGTCGCCTTCCACCTCGTCGAACTTGCCCAGCACGTTGGGGCGCACGTCGGCGCGCCAGTTGTAGAGCTCTTCCTTGAGCTGGTATTCAATGACCTGGCGCTTTTCCTCGACCACCAGGATCTCCTGCAGGCCTTCGGCAAACTCGCGCGTGATGGTGGCTTCAAGCGGCCACACCACGTTGACCTTGTGCACGCGGATGCCCAGTCGGCGGCAGGTGTCGTCGTCCAGACCCAGGTCGGCCAGCGCCTGGCGCGTGTCGTTGAAGGCCTTGCCGCTCGCGATGATGCCGAAGCGGTCGTGCGGCCCCTGCACCACGTTGTAGTTCAGGCGGTTGGCCCGCACATAAGCAAGCGCCGCGTACCACTTGTAGTCCATCAGCCGCGCTTCCTGCTCCAGCGGCGGGTCGGGCCAGCGGATGTGCAGGCCGCCCGGCGGCATCTGGAAGTCTTCGGGCAGGATGATCTTCACGCGGTCCGGGTCCAGCGAAATGCTCGACGAGGACTCGACCACCTCCTGGATGGTCTTCATGCCCGACCACACGCCCGAAAAGCGGCTCATCGCAAACGCGTGCAGGCCCATGTCCAGGATTTCCTGCACGCTGCTCGGAAAGAACAC
Source organism: Acidovorax lacteus (assembly GCF_039540375.1). Taxonomy (NCBI): domain Bacteria; kingdom Pseudomonadati; phylum Pseudomonadota; class Betaproteobacteria; order Burkholderiales; family Comamonadaceae; genus Acidovorax; species Acidovorax lacteus. The sequence continues at coordinate 41,139 of NZ_BAABEX010000024.1, read as the reverse complement.
CGGCGAGCCGCAGGCCTTGAAGATGTGGTCGCTCTGGTGCGCGGCCGTGCTGCTCTTGCTGATGTGGTCGTCGCCCGCAATCGCAATCACACCGCCATGCCGGGCAGTGCCCGCCATGTTGGCATGTTTGAACACGTCGGAGCAGCGGTCCACGCCTGGGCCCTTGCCGTACCAGATACCGAACACACCGTCGTACTTCTTCTTCTCGGGGTACAGGTCGAGCTGCTGCGTGCCCCAGACGGCGGTGGCGCCCAGCTCTTCGTTCACGCCGGGCTGGAAGACGACGTGGTTCTCGGCCAGGTGCTTCTTGGCCGCCCACAGCGCCTGGTCGTAGGTGCCCAGCGGGCTGCCCCGGTAGCCGCTGATGAAGCCTGCCGTGTTCAGGCCGGCGATGGCATCGCGCTGGCGCTGCAGCATGGGCAGGCGCACCAGGGCCTGCACCCCGCTCATGAAGGCGCGGCCTTCTGACAAGGTGTATTTGTCGTCGAGCGTGACGGTTTCGAGCGCTTTGCGGACGGCGTCGGGCAGCGGGGCGTTCATGGCGTTTGTCTCCTGTGAATCGTGGGGGCGCCGCACCTTGTGGGGCGGCCGGACAGGCGCACGCACCCCGGGTAGGGGCGCGCCTCCAGTATGGCGAGAAGTGTATGCCCACGGCGTGGATATGTCTTTGCTTTTTGTGCCGTGTTTCAGCTATTCTGAGAAAGAATCTTTCCCCAAAAAGGCACTGCGTGAACGAGCTCGACAAATTTGACCTGGCCATCCTGCACGAGCTGCAAACCGATGCCCGCCTGACCAACGCCGAACTGGCCCAGCGCGTGGGCCTGTCGGCCGCGCCCTGCTGGCGGCGCGTACGGGCGCTCGAAGAGGCGGGCTACATCAAGGGCTACCACGCCGAGATCGACCGCCGCCGCATAGGGCTCGGGGTGCTGGCCTTTGTGCGGCTGGATGCCGACCGCAACACCGGCGGCCTGACGCTGGCCATGGAGGAAGCGATCCGGCAGATTCCCGAGGTGGTCTCGTGCCACTACATCAGCGGCACGGGCACGTTCGAGTTGCAGGTGGTGGCGCGCGATCTGGACAGCTTTTCGCAGTTTGCGCGCGACGTGCTGCTGAACCTGCCCAACGTCAAAGACATGCACACCAGCTTCTCGCTGGGCGAAGTCAAGGCCAGCAGCGCGCTGCCGCTGTCGCACCTGGCGCCAGAACCCGCAGGGCGTGCGGCGCGGCCTGCGACCAAGGGTCGATGAGGGAGCGGGCTGCGTCCGATCCGCCGTCCAGCGCTATGCAGTTCATAGCTGCTCGTGCTTGACTTTGCTGGCTCAGGGCCCGAAAAGGCTTGAAATCCGCCTCCTGCGCGCAGGCCTGGACGCGCCGCAGCGCAGCCCCCGTCGCCTTGGCGCGGCAAGGGCACCTGCCCGCAGCCCGCCTCCAACGGCCCTCTTTTGCTACTGATTCAATAGCGGCTCGTGCTTGATTTTGCTGGGCCGCAGGCCGATGGAGCTTGCAGCCCGCCCCGGCCTCAGCGCGGCCACAGCACCCACAGGCGCAGCGGCTGCTTGAGCCGCCCGGCAATGTCGCCCGCCTCGGGGCCCCAGCCGGTGAAGTAGTCGGCCCGCACCGCGCCCACGATGGCGCTGCCCGTGTCCTGCGCCAGCACCAGGCGCTGCAGCGCCGCCTGCGGCCCGGGCGAGGCCAGCCACACGGGCGTGCCGTACGGAATGCTCAGCCGGTCCACCGCAATGGAGCGCCCCGGCGTGAGCGGCACGCCCTGCGCGCCGCGCGGGCCGAACTGCGCATCCAGCGGCGGCAGCGGCTCTTCACGGAAGAACACATAGCGCGGATTGCTCCACAGCAGCTCCTGCGTGCGCTGCGGGTTCTGCGCCAGCCACGCGCGGATGCCGGGCCAGGTGGCGTCGCGCGTCAGGCCCTGGTCAAGCAGCCAGCGGCCCACGCTCTGGTAGGGCTGGTCGTTGGTGCCCGCAAAGGCCACGCGCACCAGCGTCGTGCTGCCGTCGGGCTCGGCAATGCGCAGACGGCCCGAGCCCTGGATGTGCAGCACCAGCGCCTCGATGGGGTCGCGCACCCAGGCAATGGCGCGGCCCTGCAGCGCGGCCTGGGCCTCGGGCAGCGTGTCGATTTGTTGGCGCGTGTACCAGGGCTTGCGCTGGCCAAAACCCGCGGGCAGGCGGTACAGCGGCACGCCAAAGCCGTTGCCAGGCTGGCGCGCCGCGTCCAGGAAGGGCTCGTAGTACGCCGTCAGCAGGCCTTCGGCCGCGCCTTCCAGGGTTTCGACCCGGTACGGCTGCAGCCGCGCCACCATCCAGGCGCGCTGCTCCTCCAGCGTGGCAATGCTGAGCTGGCGCACCTCGGCGCACAGCGCCACAAACGGTGCCACGGGCCGCTCGCAACTGCGGATCCAGGCGTTCCAGGCCTCGTGCAACGCATCGTCCTGAAAGCCCGGCAGCTCGGCCCAGCGCACGGGCACCCAGCGGCTCTTGGGCTGCACGATGGGACCGGGCAAGGGCCGGTCGTCGCCCGCCAGGGGCGCGGCAGCCGGCGCCGGAGGCGGCGGCACAAGTACCCCGGACGAGGAGGGGCTTGGGGCGGGCGGCGTTGAGCACGCGGCCAGCGTTCCTACAATCAGCGCCGTCAATACGCAGCGCAGGAGGGTCGAAGTCATGGGTCTGATTTTGCTTGAAGCCCTGCTGGCGCTCGTGCTGCTGATCGCCATCGTGTGGTGGACCATGTTCTCGGGCCGCAAGAAAGGCGAGCTGCCCGCGCAGGCCGACGACGAGCAGCCGCCGCACAAGGGCTAGGGGCTTTTCACACTGCCTTTGCCAGTGTGAGGGCCCTCTACAGGCTCTGAACGACGCGATCCTGATCCAGCCACCCAGGTGCAGGCCGGCGCCCCATGCGGGCGGTCAGCGCGCGTCGCGCAGCAGGTTGGCCAGCTCCACGGCCGACTTCACCTGCATCTTGTCGAACACGCGGGCGCGGTGCACCTCCACCGTGCGTACGCTGATGTCGAGCTGGTCGGCGATCAGCTTGTTGGGCAGGCCTGCCACCACCAGATCCATCACGTCGCGCTCGCGCTCGGTCAGCTCGGCCAGGCGCTCCTGCACGCCGCTGCGCTGGGCCTGCGCGGCCAGGTGGGCGGCCGAGCGGGCCAGCGCCTGCTCGATGCGGTCCACCAGCGCGTTGTCGGAAAAGGGCTTTTCACAAAAATCGAAGGCGCCGCGCTTGACGGCATCGACCGCGGTGGGCACGTCGGCATGGCCGGTCAGAAAAATCACCGGCATCTGCGCAAGGCTGCCGCGCGCGATCAGCTGGTCGAACAGGGCCAGCCCGCTCATGCCGGGCATGCGCACGTCCAGCAGCAGACAGCAGGGCTGGCGCTGCGGCGCGCGCGTGGCCATGGCCGCCTCGAACGCCTCAGCGCTCTCGAACGATTCACTGGGCAGCCTGCGCGAGCGCAGCAGCCAGGCCAGCGCCTCGCGCACGCTGGCGTCGTCGTCCACGATGAACACGGTGGCGTTGGGCAGGGGTTCCATCAGGCAGAAGGCGCAGGGGCAGTGGGCAGGGTGAAGGTGAATACCGTACCACGGGGCTGCTGGGCGGCGAATCCGAGGTATCCACCATGCTGCTCGACCACAGTGCGGCACAGGCTCAGGCCCAGGCCCATGCCCTCGGTGCGCGTGGTGAAGAAGGGCGTGAACAAGCGCTCGGCCACCGCGGGCGGAATGCCGCCACCCCGATCGGCCACGCTGAACTCCAGCCAGCCGCCCTGCGCTCCGGTGGCCGCGCGGCGCACGCGCAGCTGCAGCACCCGATCGGTGATGGCCGGGTCGTCCATGGCCTGCATGGCATTGCGCGCGAGATTGAGCAGCACCTGCTCGACCATGGTGCGGTCGCACCAGGCCACGGGCAGGTCTGGGGCAAGCTCCGTCTGCACCTGCACGCGCAGCTTGCGCGCCTGCAGGCTCACCAGCGGCAGGATGGCGTCGAGCAGCGCCTGCGCGCTCACGGCCTCGCGCGCCTGGTCGCGGCGGCGCACGAAGTCGTGCACGCTTTTGATGACCTTGCCCGCGCGCTCGGCCTGCCGCGCGATCTGGCGTACGGCCATGGAGACGTCCTGCAAATCGGGCCCCAGCGCCGCGGGCGCCTGGGCGTGGGCCTGCTCCAGCAGGTTGAGCGAGCCGGTCGCGTAGCTGGAGATGGCCGCCAGCGGCTGGTTGAGCTCATGGCTGAGCAGCGAGGCCATCTCGCCCACCGTGGCCAGGCGGGCCGTGGCCTGCAGGCGCTCCTGCGAGGCGCGCGAGAGTTCCTCCACGCGGCGCTGCTCGCTGATGTCGAGGAACGCGCTCATCCAGCCCGTGTGCTGCCCCTGGGCATTGATCAGCGGCGCTTCGATGATGAGCACCGGAAAGCGCGTGCCGTCCTTGCGCATGAACTCCGACTCGAAGCCCTCGCGCGGCGGAATCTCGCCCGCAAAGCGCACCGCCTGGCGACGCCGGTATTCCTCCACACGCTCGGGCGGCCAGTAGGGTGCGGACTGGCTCAGGCCCAGCAGCTCCTGGGCGCTGAAGCCGACCATCTCGCAGAACGCCGGATTCACATAGGTGATACGCCCCTCCAGGTCGCGCGCACGCAGGCCGGTGACCAGCGAGTCCTCCATGGCCTTGCGAAACGCCAGCGCATCGGCCAGGTCGCGCTCGGCACGCAGACGGCGGCGGTTGTCGCGGACCAGCACCACCATCACGGTGACCAGCGCAATCGACATGGCCGTGACCAGCGCGGTGAGCACGTTCGGAAACAGGCTCGGAGGGCTGTGCCAGCCATCGAGCCGTAGCACCAGCGTGTTGCCAGGCAGGTCGAGCAGGTGCTGGGCGGTGAACATGCGCGAGCCGCGCCGCGTGGCCCCCAGCACGGCCAGCCGCGTGCCGTCGGGTTCGGTGAACGACGCCTCCTGGCCGCGCGTGAGGCTCTGCCCGACCAGGTTGGCGAGCATGCTCTGCAGGCTGTAGGTGGCCACCAGATACCCCAGCGACTTGCCCGACTGGCTCAGCGGGAGGCACAGCTCCATCATTTCGGAGCCCAGGCCGTCGCCATGCGGTTGGAAGTAGCTGCCCGAGTACGCGGGCGTGCCCACACGCTTCGCCGTGGCGCAGGCCACGGCCACCTCCGACTGGTTGCTGCCCCGCAGCCGCTGGTCCCAGGCCACCGGCCGGTAGGGCGATTGCGCGTGGGTGCGCAACTCCATCCGGTCGTCGCGCCATTCAATGCGCACCAGTTCGCGGTGCTGGCGCAACATCTCGCCCGCCTGGATCTCCCACGACAGCAGGCTGGGATCTCCGCTGTGCAGGGCCTGCAGGCTCTGCAGGTTGCGTGTGAGGGCGCTGCGCACATCCGACACCGCATCGGCCGCATCACGCTCCATGCGGCTTTGCACTTCGCTGGTTTCGTAGCGCTCGGCCAGCCACACCTGCGTGACCAGCATGGCCAGCACCAGGCCCACCAGTGCCAGCCACAGCGACCAGCGGCGCCACGCGCTGCGCCAGCGCTGCCAACGGCTGCGCGGCCCGGGCAACGGCGGTGGGGGCAGGATGGCGGCGCTCACAGCACGCGGTGGTCCAGGGCCGGCAACTGGCTGCGCACTTCGCGCAGGTGCTGCGCGTCAAGCGCGGCCAGCACCACGCCCTCGCCTTCCGGCTGGCAGCCGAGCACGCTGCCCCAGGGGTCGATGATCTGCGTGTGGCCCCAGGTGCGGCGGCCGTTGTCGTGCAGCCCGCCTTGCGCCGGCGCGGCCACATAGGCGAGGTTTTCAATCGCGCGGGCGCGCAGCAGCACGTCCCAGTGTGCCTGGCCCGTGGTGTGCGTAAAAGCGCTCGGCACCAGCAGCAGTTCGGCACCAGCTTGCGCGTGGGCGCGGTACAGCTCCGGAAACCGCAGGTCGTAACAGACCGAGAGCCCTACGCGCCACGGCCGCCCATTCGCATCAGGCACATCAAACTGCACCGGCGTCTGGCCGGGCTCGATGGTGCGGCCTTCGTCAAAGCGTTCAGCGCCGCGCTCGAAGCGGAACAGATGGATCTTGTCGTAGCGCGCCACACAGCGTCCGTCGGGCGCGAACACCAGGGTGCTGTTGCGCACATGCGCCGGGCTGTCGGCCACCAGCGGCAGCGTGCCACCCACGATCCACAGGCCCAGGCGCTGGGCGGTGGAGGCCAGAAAGTCCTGCATCGGTCCGGCGCCGAACGGCTCGCGCAGCGCCAGCTTGTCGGTGTCGCGGTGGCCCAGCACCGCAAAGTATTCGGGCAGCACGGCCAGCATGGCCCCCTGGTCGGCCGCCTGCTGCAGCAGCGCAGCTGCGCTGGCCAGGTTGCGCGCAGGCTCGGGGGCAGACACCATCTGCAAGGCGGCGACGGTCAGGCTCATGAAGGCTCTCCGGTGCGGGGCGCAGGCTCGGCGGCAGGGGTCGGGCTCGCTGGTGGCGGCGCGGCCACAGGGTTGGCATCTGTGTCGCGCGCACGCCGCGGCACACGCACCACGCGCGGATCGGTCCAGGTGCCGTCGATGCGGAATTCCTGCGTCGCAGCCTCAATCAGCGGGCCGCGCAGGAACACCTGCGCCAAAAAGCTGCCCAGGCCGATCACCGGGTTGATGGCTGTGGCCACCAGCGAGGCTGTCATCGCATTGATCTCGGGCACCACCACCACGCGCAGGTCCTGCGTTTCGCGGTCGATGTCGGCACTGCCCTCCATCAGCACGGCGGCGTTCACGCCCTTCATCTGCAGGTTGTTGGTGGTGGCCAGCCCCCGCTCGATGCGCGTGTCGCCGCGCACGAAGTCGAACGCAAAGCCTTCGCTGAACACATCGCGGAAGTCGAGCGTGAGGCGCCGCGGCAGCGACTGCAGGCTCAGCACCCCCAGCAGCTTGGCCAGCCCCGGGTCGGCCTTGAGGAACTGCCCGGCCTCCAGGTCGAGGTGGATCTGCCCGCTCATGCTGCGGTAGTCCGGGCTCATGGGCGTGCCGATCCAGCCAATCTGTCCTTCCATGCGGCCCTTGCCGCGCCGCATCACGCCGGGCATGCCAAAGCGCGTGAGCAGGTCGCCTGAGTCGCGAATGTCGAGCTTGAAGCTCAGCGCAGTGCGCTTTTCCGTGGCGCGCCCTTCAAGCCCCGCCTGCCCGAGCAAGGCCCAGTTGCCGGTGGCGGTGAGCGTGGCCTCGGGCGTGGCCATGTTGAACTTGGACAGCCGCCATTCGCGCGGGCCGGCATCGCCGCCGCGGTTTTGCGCCTCGATCTCCACACGGCCCAGGCGACGCCCGCGCAGCTCGAAGTCGTCCACCACCAGGTCCAGGGCTGGCAGATCGCCCTGCGGCTGGTCGAGCAAGCCGTCCACATAGTGCGCATCGCTTTGCGGCAGGTTCACGCGCGACAGGCGCGCGTACAGCCGCCCCGCCGCGCCAGGGCGCGGCGCGTCCTGGTATTCGACATAGCCGCTGAACTCTTGGGCGGCCACGCTCGCGCGCCAGGCATCGGCCGTGCGCTGCGCACCCGCGGCCACGTTGCGGAAGGTGCGCCCCTGCGCGGTGAGCGTGCGGGCGCGCAGCGCAAGCGTGGTGGGCCCATAGCCCGAGGCCGCAGCCAGCATGGCGGCCTCGGGCGCAGCGGTGCCCGGGGACGCGGTCGCCGCACCTGATGCCGCGGCCACGCGGGCCAGTACGGCCCGCCACGCGTCCACATCGAGCGCGTTCCACTGCAGGTTGGCCGCAACGCCTTCGACAGGCGCTGGGGGCGATTCGCCCGGCGCAAGCCCCAGGCCAATGGAGCCGCGCAGCACGCGCACGGTGCTGCCATTCCACTCGCGCAGGTACTGGGCAGCGCCTGCGCCAGCCCAATCGAGTTGCACGGTCTCGCGCAGGGGGGCTGCTGCGCCTTGGGGCGCAGCAGCAGCGAGCAGACTCTCGCGCGTGATCTGGGTTTCCAGCCGCACGGGCACGCTGGACTCCGCCGGTTTGCCCAGCGGTGCCGGCAAGGCCAGCGCCATGCCTAGCAGGTTGGTGCTGAGCGACAGCTCGGGATGCCCGCGGCGGAAGTTCAGCGCGAGCGTGTAGGGCGCGCTGCCGCTGGCCAGCCGCGCGAACTGCGCCAGCGCACCCAGCTGGCGCGTTTGCTGCAGCCCTTCGGCCGTGGCCGTGCCCTGCGCGCGGATCTGCACCGTGGGCTCGGTGGCGGGCGCATTGGGGGCCTGCGGGCGCATACCGCCGTCGATGCGCACCTCGCCACCCAGCGCGCGGCCCTGGACGCCTGCCAGCGAAAACCCGGCCTCGGTGAACTGCACCGCTCCGCGCAGGCGGGTCAGCGCAGGCGTCTCGGGTGTGATGCGCAGCTCGTTGCCCGCCATCTGCACGCTGCCCTGCACCCGCGAGCGCGCCAGTTCGCTGATGGGCAGCGACAAGCGCAGTTGCAGGTCTGCGGTGCCGGCGCCCGTGGCCTGCGCCAGGGCGTTGCCCGTCATGGCCGCCAGCGGCGACTGGTTGACCAGCGTGAGCACCTCGCCCAGCGGCCCGCGCGCCTCAGCGCTCACGCCCACCACCGTGTGGTTGAGATCGGGAATACGCGCCTCGACCTTGGACAGTCGCAAACCCGGCGTGTTGGAAAACGCCCCGCTGGCGCCGCGTACCTGCATGGACGAGCGCTCGAAGATCAGCTCCCCCGCCAGCTGGGTGAGCGCGGGCCAACGGGGGCTGCCCTCGGGTAGCAGGCGCGGCGGTACGTAGGCATAGGTCACGTCCTGCACCTTGGCCGCGATGCGGAACTCGCCCTGGCGCGGGTCGTTGAAGGGCAGGTGGTGCAGATCGCCCCGAACCTTGAACTGCACCTGGCTTGCGCGCCCGGCCTGCACGGCGTCGCGCACATAGTGACGGGCGTCGGCAGGAATGGTCAGCGGCAGATAGCGGTGCACACGGGTGCCGTCGGCACGGCTCAGAGTGCCCGAAAGATCAAGCACCCCCGGAAAACGCGACTGTCCGGACCCTGCGGGCACGTCCGCCGTGCGCCATGTGGCGCGGGCCTGGCCCTCGGCATCGGCATTGGCAAACTCCACGTCGCTGGCCTGCACGCTGATGCGCGCCCCATCGACCTGCCAGCGCACCTGCGCCGAAAGCCGGTCGAGCGGGAGCACTGGGTCCTCGAACACGCCGGGCAGCACCAGCGCGCCAGCACGAATGCCCACCGTCGCCTTGCCACCGGCCTGGTTCATGTCGATATCGACCTGCGCGCCCCGCAGGCCGGGCACATGCGCCGCGCGGCCGTTGGCGGGCGCAGCGAGGGCAAAGCCATGCATGCGCCCGCGCAGCTGATACTGCTGCAGCGCATCGAGCGGGCCGCGCCAAGTGGCCTGAATCTCGTCGATCAGGCCCTGAGGGGTGTAGGTGTCGAGCGCGCGATGCACCGTCGCCTCCAGGGGCAATCGGGTCGCGATGCTGGCCAACGCGCCAATGTCCAGCCGGTCGGCCCGGAACTCGCCCTGCGCCGGCTGGCGCCCGGTGGCCTCGGTGTACGTCAGGCGCAGATTGCCTCCGGGCCACACCAGGCCGTCGGCCGTGGTGAACTGCAGGCCCTGGGTGCTGAACTCGAATCCGCCGGCCAGTCGTCGGCCGCCCACGCGCCCCTGCACCACGGACAACGCCAGCGGCTCCAACCCTGCGCCCAGCGTCGCGTTCACATCGGCCAGCGCCAAGTCTGCGGTGCCGCCAACGATGACACCGCGCTGCACATCGGCCCAAGCGCGCAACGCGCCACGGCCGTCCGCCACCTCAACCCCCAAGTCGGCGTGCTGGCGCAGCCGCGAGACGTCCACCCGAGCAAAGTCGGCGTAGAGCTGGCCGCTCCATTGCCGCCAGTCGCCGTCGCGTGCCCGCAGCAAAGGCGCTCGGAATTGGCCGGTGAGCGAGAAGCGGTCGCCCCACTCAGCGGGCGGTGTCGCGTCCACCCGCATCTGGTGTCGCCAGTTGCCGTTGCGCAGCAGCAGCTGCACCTGATTCAGCGCCAGGGGCGGCGCGCCACGCAACTCATCGGTCCAGCGCAGCGTACCGTTGCGGATGATCACCTCTCCTTGGGAGAACAGCCAGTCGGCCAGCGCATTGCTGTCCCCGCCGCCTTGCGCCACTTCCAGCCCGGCCACAAGCAACCGGCCTTGGGCGGTGCGGCGGATGTCCAGCTCGGGCGATTCGACATACAGCTGGTCAAAACCCCAGTGAAGGAGCGAGCGCGGCGACAGCGCCACCACCACGCGCGGCAGCAGCAGCGCCTGGCGCCCTTGCGGGTCGAGCAGGGCCACGTCCAGCAGCTCGAACGACGGGATCAGTCCCTCGGTGCGGGCACTGAGGTTGCCCATGCGCACGGGCACCCCCAATGCGCGTGTGGCCTGGGCTTCCAGCTGCGGGCGAAACTCACCGATACGCGGCACAATCCAGCCGTGTAAAGCAGCCCACGCCGCGGTCAGCAGCAGCCAGAAAGCCAGCAGCAGACCCAGAGACCAACGCGCCAACCCGGCCACGATTCTCAATAGGCGTGTGGGATGCAGCGTCGGTTCGATCATGGTGGGGTGGAATGTGGCAAGAATTATGACCCGCGGCCTTGCAGCGGGTTCACTGCAAATCGCTGTCTGCGTGGGCGTGCCAGCCCCTGTGCCCCATGTCGTCGCCTGCGCTTGACCCTTGCGGCGGACGCCGCGACTGGACGGCGCTGCCGACGGCGCACTCGCGTTTTCTGCAGCGCCTGCAACGGCGCTACGAGGCCGACCTGCAGCTTCTGGCGCCTGGCTGCCCCGACCGCGCGAGCATGGCCCAGGCGCTGGATGCATTGCGGGCACGCGGGCTGGACCTGGGCACGGCCATGCGCATGCTGCGCCAGCTCGTAATGGAGCGGCTGATCCGCCAAGACTGTGAAGCGCAGGCCCCGCTGGCCGACATCACCCGCGCCGTGACCGAACTGGCCGAGCTGGCGCTCGACCGGGCCTGCCAACAGGCGCGTGCGGAGCTGGACGCCCAGCATGGCGCGCCCCGCGGGCCACAGGGCCAGGACGTAGCGCTGTGGATCATCGGCATGGGAAAGCTCGGAGCCCGCGAGCTCAATGTGTCCAGCGACATCGACCTGATCTACGTCTACGAACATGACGGCGAGACCGCCGGCCGCGCCGATGGCCGAGGGGTGATCTCCAATCACGAGTACTTTGGTCGCGCGGTCAAGGCCATCTACCACCTGGTGGGCGACACCACCGAGCACGGTTTTGTCTTCCGGGTGGATCTGGCGCTGCGGCCCAACGGCAACTCAGGCCCTGCAGCCGTGTCACTGGCTGCGCTCGAAGAATACCTGCAGGTGCAGGGCCGCGAATGGGAGCGCTTTGCCTGGCTCAAAAGCCGGGTGGTGGCGCCTCTGGATGCCGTGTCCAGCCCCGCTGTGCAGGGCCTGCGGGCGGTGGTGCTGCCGTTTGTGTTTCGCCGCTATCTCGACTACAGCGTGTTCGAGGCGCTGCGCCTGCTGCACCGCCAGATCCGCGACCATGCCACGCGCCGCAGTGCGGGGCACCCCGAACGCGCCAACGACGTGAAGCTCTCGCGCGGGGGTATCCGCGAGATCGAGTTCACCGTGCAACTGCTGCAGGTGGTGCGCGGCGGGCAGTTTCCAGAGCTGCGCCGCAGGCCCACGCTGGATGCGCTGCAGCGCCTCGCGCAGGCCGGGCTCATGCCGCAGCAGACTGCCGAGGCGCTGGCACGGGCCTATGAGTTCCTGCGCCGCGTGGAGCACCGCATCCAGTACCTGGACGACCAGCAGACCCATGTGCTGCCCACGCGCGATGACGACCTCTGGTGGATTGCCAGCACCCTGGGCTACCCGGACACCTGTGCGTTTTTGCATGCGCTGGACGAGCACCGCGAACTCGTAGCCCAGGAATTTGACACCCTACTCGGCGGCAGCACCAAGCAGTGCTCAGGTGGGGGCTGCGGCGGCCCGCGCGCAGCCGCCACCCCCGTGCCCGAACTCGACACACTCGTCGAGCAGCTTCCGGGCGCATTCCGCGACCGGGTGGCCGAATGGCGCAACCACCCCCGCGTGGCCGCACTGCGCGACGAAGCACGCGCGCGCCTGCTGCGCATCGTGCAGCGCACCGCCCAGTGGCTGGCCGAGGCGCGAGTGACCGAAGACGCCTGCGTGCGCCTGATCAACTGGCTGGAACCCCTGCTGCGCCGCGAAAGCTACCTGGCGCTGCTGCTCGAGCGCCCCTCGGTGCACGAGCAGCTGCTGCACCTGCTGGGCGCTGCGCGCTGGCCGGCGCGCTACCTGCTGCAGCACCCGGGCGTGATCGACGAGCTGGTGGGCGACGCCATGTGGAACGAGCGCTTCACCGCCGCTGAATTCGAGCGCGAACTGGGCCTGCGCCTGGCTTCGCTGCAGTCCACCGCCGAAGACGACGACGAGAACCTGCTGAACCTGCTGCGCCGCGCCCAGCATGCCGAGACCTTCCGCACGCTGGCACGCGACGTGGAAGGCCGCATCACCGTGGAACAGGTGGCCGACGACCTGAGCGCACTGGCCGACAGCGTGCTGCGCGTGACCGCACAGTGGTGCTGGAGCCGGCTGCGCAACCGGCACCGCGAGGCGCCGCAGTTCGCCATCATTGGCTACGGCAAGCTCGGCGGCAAAGAGCTGGGTTACGGCAGCGACCTGGACATCGTGTTCGTGTTCGACGACGAGGACGATCGCGCGCCCGAGGTGTATGCGGCCTTCGTGCGCAAGCTCATCAACTGGCTCACCGTGAAGACGGGCGAAGGCGACCTGTACGAGATCGACACCGCGCTGCGGCCCAATGGCAGCTCGGGCATGCTCGTGACCAGCTTCGAGGCCTTTGCGCGCTACCAGCAGCAACGCGGCAGCAACACCGCCTGGACCTGGGAACACCAGGCCATGACGCGCGCGCGTTTTGTGCTGGGCAGCCCTGCGCTGCAAGCCCGCTTTGACGCGGTGCGCGAAGCCGTGATCACCAGCGAACGCGACCCGGCCGCACTGCGTGCCGAGATTACCGCCATGCGCGAGCGGGTGTGCGCTGCACACCCCACACGGGCCGGGCAGTTTGAAGTCAAGCACAGCCCTGGCGGTATGGTGGACGCCGAGTTTGCCGTGCAATATCTGGTGCTGGCCGAATCTGCCCGCCATCCGGGCCTGCGCGACAACGTGGGCAATATCGCCCTGCTGCAACGTGCCGAAGAATGCGGCCTGCTGCCACCCGGCGTGGGGCACGCCGCCGCCGACGCCTACCGGGAGCTGCGCCGCGTACAGCACCGTGCGCGGCTCGATGAGGTGCCCACCGAAGTCGAGCCCCCGGCCCTGCAGGCCGAGCGCGAAGCCATTCTGACGCTGTGGCGCAGCGTGTTCGGCGCAGAAGCGGTTGATCCGGCCACCGGCAAAGCCCTGCGCTGAGTCGGTTTGTTCCGGTTAATTCAAACAACTGTTTGAATTTGAGGTGTAATGCGGGGCATGAGCTCCCGCACGCCCGTTCGCGTCCTTGCCCCCCCGGCCAGCGCCCCGGCCGCACAGCGCACCGCCCGCAGCGATGGCGAAGACACGCGCGCCCGGCTGCTGCAGGCGGCCTTTGCCCTGTTTGCCGAACGCGGCTACGCCCAGACCTCGGTGCGCGCGATTGCGCAGGCGGCAGGCAGCAACGTGGCGGCGATTGCCTACCACTTTGGCGACAAGGCCGGTCTGTACAGCGCGACCTTTTACGAACCCTTGGGCAGCAGCGGTGCACTGGTGCCGCTGCTGCAGGACCACAGCCGCGCGCTGCCGGATGTGCTGCACGCCTACTTTGCATCCCTGCTCAAGCCGCTGGAGCAGGACGACCTGATACGCCAAGCGATCCGGCTGCACGTGCGCGAACTGCTGGAGCCCACCCACGTGTGGCCTGAGCTGATCGAGCGCGAATGCCGCGGCCCGCACCTGGCGCTGGTGCAGCGGCTGTGCGCGCACCTGGGCCTGCCGCGCGCCGACGACGATCTGCACCGGCTGGTGTTCACGATCCACGGACTCCTCATGCAGATGTGGACCCAGCGCGACGCGCTCGAAGCCGTCGCGCCGCGCCTGGCCCGCCCGGCTGCGGTGAGCGGTTGGGTCGAGCGGCTCACGGGCTTCGCGCTGGCCCTGATCGACAGCGAAACCCTGCGGCGCGGCCTGCCTGCGCCGCTGCTCTTGCCACGGAAGGACCCTGCACCATGACCTCTTGGCTCCGCTGGGGCCTGGCCTGCACACCGCTGGTGCTGGCCGGTTGCGCCCTGACTCCGCCACCCGCCCGGGTGGACACCCCCACCGCCACCGTCTGGCATGCGCCGCTTCCGCATGGCGGCGCGGTGGACGGCCTGGCCGCCTGGTGGGCGCGCTGGAACGATCCGCTGCTGGTGGACTTGATCGAGCGCTCGCAGGCGCTCAGCCCCACGGTGGCGCAGGCCGCGTCGCGCCTTGCCCAGGCCCGCGCAGCGCAGCAGACAGCCCGTGCGGCGCTGGGCCCTACGCTCGACGGGCAGGCCAGCGCCACGCGCGGCTTCAGCGAGCAGCTCGCCCGCGTGGCCACCACGGCGCAAGCGGGTGTGCAGGCGGGCTGGGAGATCGATCTGTGGGGCGGCAACACGGCCGCCGCGCGGGCCGCGGGCGAGCGCCTGGCCGGCGCGCAGGCCCAGTGGCACGAGGCGCGCGTGAGCGTGGCCGCCGAAGTGGCCTTGCAGTACCGCGGCTGGCGCTCGTGCCTGCAGCAGCTGGACGTGGCCGAACGCGACGCAGCCTCGCGCGCCGAAACGGCCCGCCTGTCCGATGCCAGCGAGCGCGCAGGCTTCACGCCCCCGGCCACGGCCGCGCTCGCCCGCGCCAGTGCCGCCGAAGGCCGCGCCCGCGCCGTGCAGCAGCGCATGCAGTGTGAAGTCGATCTCAAGTCGCTGGTCGCGCTGACCGGCATGGAAGAGCCCGCACTGCGGGAGCGCGCGGCCACCGCCCCACCGCTGCCCCCCGAATCGCTGATGGGCCTGGCGTCACTGCCTGCGCAGGTGTTGGCGCAGCGACCAGACGTGTACAGCGCCGAGCGCGACGTGGCGGCGGCCAGCGCCGATGTGGGCACGGCCCAAGCGCAGCGCTATCCGCGGCTGTCGCTGCAAGGCTCCGTGGGCGTGGGTTCCGTGCGCGTGGGCGGTGGCTCGACCGAAGCCACGACCTGGTCGATCGGCCCCCTGGCGCTGCAGCTGCCGCTGTTCGACGGTGGCCGCCGCGCGGCACAGGTCGATGCGGCCCAGGCCCGCTACGACGAAGCTGCAGCCCTGTACCGCGCTCGGGTGCGCCAGGCGGTGGGCGAGGTCGAGCAGGCGCTGGTGCGACTGCAGGCCACCGCCGAGCGTCGCGCCAGTGCCGACGCCGCTGCACAGGGCTACCAGACCTCACTGCAGGCCACCGAGGCACGCTGGCGTGCCGGGCTGGCCAGCCAGGTGGAGCTGGAAGACGCACGCCGCACGGCGCTGGCAGCGCAAAGCGCCTTGGTGGCGCTTCAGCTCGAACGCGAAAGCGCCTGGATTGCGCTGTATCGCGCAGCCGGCGGTGGCTGGGAGCCGCCCGCGGGCGCTGCGCAGACGGCACAGACCCGTACGCCCTGACCCGATGACACCGCAGGCCATGCCTGCCCCTTTGTTGAATGTGCCCCCGGCGGCCCCGCAGGCCGCCCCCACCGAATGGAGCCGATTCCATGCGACTGAACCTCTTGCACAAGACCCCTGCGGCCTGGGCCGCCCTGGCCCTGGTGGCCGCCACCGCCACGGGCGCAGCCCTGCTGGCCAGCCCCACGCGTGCGGCAGGCGACGCTCCCGCGCGCAGCGAAGGCCGCCCTGCCATGACGGTAACGGCCGAGGCGCCCCAGCGCACGGCCCTGGCCCAGCGCCTGACGGCCAACGGCAACCTGGCCGCCTGGCAGGAGGCCATCATCGGCGCTGAGAGCAACGGCCTGCGCCTGACCCATGTGGCCGTGAACGTGGGCGACACCGTGCGCGCTGGTCAGGTGCTGGCCACCTTTGCGGCCGAGACCGTAGAGGCCGAGCTGGCCCAGGCGCGCGCTGCGCTGCTCGAAGCCCAGGCCGCGGCAGCCGAAGCCGCTGCCAACGCCGAACGCGCCCGCACGCTACAGACCACGGGCGCGCTCAGTGCCCAGCAGATCCAGCAGTACGCCACGGCCGAAAAGACCGCGCAGGCACGCGTTGAGGCCGCACAAGCGCAGCTGCGCGTGCAGCAGCTTCGTCTGAAGCACACCGAAGTGCGTGCGCCCGACAGCGGCGTGATCTCGGCCCGTGCGGCCACCGTGGGTGCGGTGGTGGGCGCGGGTACCGAGCTGTTCCGCATGGTGCGCAAGGGCCGCCTCGAATGGCGCGCCGAGGTCACGCAGGCCGAGCTGGGTCGCCTGAAACCCGGCACGCGTGTGGACGTCACGGCCGCCAGTGGTGCCAGCGTGCAGGGCACGGTGCGCATGCTGGCCCCTACGGTGGACCCTCAGACGCGCAATGGCCTGGTGTACGTGGACGTGCCCGAGCACCCGGGGCTGCGCGCGGGCATGTTCGCGCGCGGCGAATTCGCGCTGGGTCAAACCGACGGCATGACGGTGCCGCAAGAGGCGCTGGTGGTGCGCGACGGCTTTGCCTACGTGTTCGTGCTGGGCGACGACCAGCGCGTGCAGCAGCGCAAGGTGCAGCCGGGCCGCCGCGCCGACGGCCGCGTGGAGGTGCTGGGCGGGCTGGAGCCGAACCAGCGCGTGGCCGTGCGCGGCGCGGGCTTCCTGAACGACGGGGACCTGGTGCGCGTCACCACCGCCGATTCAGCACCAAAACAAGCTCCAACCCAGCAAAGTCAAGCACAAGCCGCTACAAAATAAGGAGCAATCGCCATGAATGTTTCCGCATGGTCGATCCGCAACCCCATCCCGGCGCTGATGCTGTTCGTGCTGCTGACCTTCGGCGGCCTGCTGTCCTTCAAGGCCATGAAGGTGCAGAACTTCCCGGACATCGATCTGCCGACCATCTCGGTCACGGTGGCGCTGCCCGGCGCCTCGCCCACGCAGCTGGAAAACGATGTGGCGCGCAAGATCGAAAACAGCATCGCCACGCTGCAGGGGCTCAAGCACATCTACACCAAGGTACAGGACGGCGGGGCCACGATCACGGCCGAGTTCCGCCTGGAGAAACCCACACAAGAGGCGCTGGACGACGTGCGCTCGGCCGTGGCCCGCGTGCGTGGCGACCTGCCGGGTGACGTGCGCGATCCCATCGTCTCGAAGATGGACCTGGCCGCGCAGCCGGTGCTGGCCTTCACCATCCGATCGGTGCCCGCCAGTGCGGATGCGCCGCCGCGGCTCGACGACGAGGCGCTGTCCTGGTTTGTGGACAACGACGTGGCCAAGAAGCTGCTGGCCGTACGCGGCGTGGGCGCGGTCAACCGCGTGGGCGGCGTGGACCGCCAGGTGCATGTGGCGCTCGACCCGCTGAAGCTACAGGCCCTGGGCGCCACCGCCGCCGATATCTCGCGCCAGCTGCGGCAGGTGCAGATCGAAAGCGCGGGCGGCCGCACCGACGTGGGCGGCGCCGAGCAGCCCGTGCGCACGCTGGCCACGGTACAGACGGCGCAGGAGCTGGCCGCGCTGACGCTGGCGCTGCCCGACGGACGCTCCATCCGCCTCGACCAGGTGGCCACGGTGCAGGACACGATTGCCGAGCCCCGCGCGCTGGCCCTGCTCAACGGCAAGCCGGTGGTGGGCTTTGAGGTCGCGCGCAGCAAGGGCGCGAGCGAAGTCGAGGTGGGCGCGGCCGTGCAACAGGCGCTGGCCGAATTGCGCGCACAGCACCCCGACCTGGAGATCACCGAGGCCTTCAATTTCGTGCAGCCCGTGCAGGAGGAATACGACGGCTCCATGCAACTGCTGTACGAGGGCGCGTTCCTCGCGGTGGTGGTGGTGTGGTTCTTCCTGCGCGACTGGCGCGCCACCTTCGTGTCGGCCGTGGCGCTGCCGCTGTCGGTGATTCCGGCCTTTATCGGCATGTACCTGCTGGGCTTTTCCATCAACGTGATCACGCTGCTGGCGCTGTCGCTGGTGGTGGGCATCCTGGTGGACGACGCCATCGTGGAGGTCGAAAACATCGTGCGCCACCTGCGCATGGGCAAAACGCCCCTGCAGGCGGCCATGGAGGCGGCCGACGAGATCGGCCTCGCGGTGATTGCGACCACCTTCACGCTGATCGCGGTGTTTTTGCCCACCGCCTTCATGAGCGGCATTGCGGGCAAGTTCTTCAAGCAGTTTGGCTGGACGGCCGCGCTCGCAGTGTTTGCCAGCCTGGTGGTGGCGCGCATGCTCACGCCCATGATGGCGGCCTACATGCTCAAGCCCATCGTGGACGCCGAGCGCGAGCCGCGCTGGATGCCCACCTACCTGCGCTGGGCCGCCTGGTGCGTGCGCCACCGCGGCATCACCTTCCTGGCCACGGCGGTGTTCTTTGCCGGGTCGCTGGCGCTCATTCCGCTGCTGCCCACGGGCTTCATCCCGCCGGATGACAACTCGCAGACCCAGGTGTACCTGGAGCTGCCCCCGGGCGCCACACTGGCCCAGACGCGCGCCAGCGCCGAAGACGCGCGCCAGCGCATTGCCGCGCTCGACCATGTGCAAAGCGTCTACACCACGATTGGCGGCGGCTCGGCCGGGGCCGACCCGTTCATGGGCGCGGGCACAGCCGAAACCCGCAAGGCCACGCTGACCATCCTGCTCGACCCGCGTGGGGACCGGCCCCGCAAGCAGGTGATCGAAAACCGCATCCGCACCGCGCTGGAGCCGCTGCCCGGCGTGCGCAGCAAGGTCGGCCTGGGTGGGTCGGGCGAGAAGTACGTGCTCGTGCTCACCGGCGACGATCCGCAGGCCCTGTCGCAGGCGGCGCTGGCCGTCGAGAAAGACCTGCGCACGATCCCGGGGCTGGGCAACGTGGCGTCCACGGCCAGCCTGGTGCGCTCCGAGATCGCCGTGCGCCCCGACTTTGCGCGCGCCGCAGACTTGGGCGTGACCAGCGCCGCCATTGCCGAAACCCTGCGCATTGCCACGCTGGGCGACTACGACGTGGCGCTGCCCAAGCTCAACCTGGCTTCGCGCCAGGTGCCCATCGTGGTCAAGCTGCAGGACAGTGCGCGCCAGGACCTGGCCGTGCTGGAGCGTCTGACGGTGCCGGGCGCGCGCGGGCCGGTGCTGCTGTCGCAGGTGGCCACGCTGGAGTTCAGCGCCGGCCCGGCCGTGGTGGACCGCTACGACCGCGCCCGCAACGTGAACTTCGAAATCGAGCTGTCGGGCCTGCCGCTGGGCGAGGTGACCAAGGCGGTCGAGGCGCTGCCGTCGATCCAGAACCTGCCGCCGGGTGTGCGCCAGGTGACGGTGGGCGACGCGGAAGTCATGGGCGAGCTGTTCGCCAGCTTCGGCCTGGCCATGCTCACCGGCGTGCTGTGCATCTACATCGTGCTGGTGCTGCTGTTCAAGGACTTCCTGCACCCGGTCACCATCCTGGCCGCGCTGCCGCTGTCGCTGGGCGGTGCCTTCGTGGGCCTGCTGATGGCGCAAAAGAGCTTCTCCATGCCTTCGCTGATCGGGCTGATCATGCTCATGGGCATTGCGACCAAAAACTCCATCCTGCTGGTGGAGTACGCAATCGTCGCGCGGCGCGAGCAGGGCATGAGCCGCTTCGATGCGCTGATGGACGCCTGCCACAAACGCGCGCGGCCCATCATCATGACCACGCTGGCCATGGGCGCGGGCATGCTGCCGATTGCCGTGGGCTTTGGGGCGGCCGATGCGAGCTTCCGCTCGCCCATGGCTGTGGCGGTGATCGGCGGGCTCATCACCTCGACCTTCTTGAGCCTGCTGGTGATTCCGGCGGTGTTCACCTGGATCGACGACCTGGGCCAATGGCTGCTGCGCTTGGGCCGGCGCATCGGCCACCGGGACGCACCCGTAGAGCCAGCGCCGGCTGTGCCGCCCAAGACAGGTTCGGCGTAATCGGGAAAACTGCGGGGCTTCTGCCCCGCGTTCCTGCCTGCACAGTGCACCCTGGCGTTACATAATCGGCGGGCTCCGCACCGGCCGCCATGAACCTCGTCCCGCTCAACATCGACACGATCCAGATCGGCCAGCCGCTGCCCTTCATGCTGCGCGGCACCGACGGCGTGCTGCTGGCCGGCCGCGGATATGTGATCGGCAGCCGCGAGGAACTCGACAGTCTGGTCGCCCGGGGCCGCCAGCTGTGCGTGGACGTGGACGAGTCGGGCGACAGCCACCGCGCCTACCTGGCGCAGCTGCAGAAGATGCTGATGGCCGACACCTCGCTGGGCGAGCTGGCGGCGGTCAAGATTCCGGTCGCACACCGGGACCGCGAGCGCGAGGAGCGCCAGTCGCTCGACTGGCCCGCGTTGCAGCTGCACGCCACGCGCCTGCTGCGCGCGCCAGACGAGGGCGAGTTTCTGCTCCGGTTCGAGCAACTGCACGAAGAGCTGGTGCGCCGCTGCACCCAGGCACCCGATGCCACGCTGCTCGCGCTGGTGTATTTGTCGACCCAGGAAACGCGCATGTACAGCGCTACCCACGCCATGCTGGTGAGCTGCGCCTGCATGCTGGCCGCGCGCTCGGTGCTGCGCTGGCCCGAGGTGCGCGTGCTGCAGGTGGGCCGTGTGGCGCTGAGCATGAACATCGGCATGACCGAGCTGCAGGACCAGCTCGCCCAGCAGGCACAGCCGCTGACAAGCCGCCAGATTGCCTCGATCCAGCACCACGCTGCACGCTCCGAGGCCGTGCTGCATTCGCTGGGCGTGCAGGACGCCGACTGGCTCGAAGCCGTGCGCTGCCACCACGACCGCAGCCCAGGCCCGCTGGCCGATCGCAGCCCCGCGCAGCAGATGGCCCGCCTGGTGCAGCGCGCCGACGTGTTTGCCGCCCGCCTCGCGCCCCGCGCCAACCGCTGGCCCATGCCCGCCACCGCGGCCATGCAGGCCAGCTACTACGACGAGGAACGCAAGGTGGACGAAGCCGGTGCGGCCCTGGTCAAGGCGCTGGGGGTGTACCCGCCGGGCTCCTTCGTGCGGCTGATCACGCAAGAGGTGGCCGTGGTACTGCGCCGCGGTGCCAGCGCCACCACGCCGCGCGTGGCCGTGGTCATGAACCGCCAGGGCATGGCCACCGGGGAGTTTATTCCGCGCGATACCGCGCTGTCGCAGTGGAAGATTGCCTCGGTGGTAGCGCTCAAGGACGTGCGCGTCAATCTGTCGCTGGAGCGCCTGCTGGCGATGCTTTGAGTTCGCGCCAGGCCTGCACGGCCTGTGGCAGCAAGGCCAGATCCGTGATGGCCTGCACGCCCTCGGGCAAGGCCTTGCGCAAGCGCGGGTGTGCCCCCCCGACCCATAGCACCACATCCGCGGGCAGCCCCGCGCGCAACTGCTGCAGCCCCGCGTGCAGCGCGCGATCAGGCACCAGCGCGGTGCAACTCAGGGCCAGCACATCGGCCCGGTAGGCCTGCACCGCCCGCAGCGCATCGGACACCGGCAACTGCGGCCCCAGCACGATGGCCTCGCTGCCCAGGCTGGCCAGCAGCACCCGCACCATCTGCAGGCCGAGTCCGTGGGGCTCTTGCGGCAGGGTGGTGAGCACGACCCGCGGCCCTCGCAGCGGTGGACCACCGGGCGCTGGCACAGACGCTTGCTGCAGCACAGCCAGCAAGGTCTGGGTGAACAGGTGCTCTTCAAACACCTCCAGCCGACCCTCGATCCAGGCCTGCCCAACGGCTTCGACAGCTGGGGCTGCCGTTTGCACCACGAACGCAGCCGCTCCCTGCACACGCAGCGCCTGCATCAACGCATCTTGCAGAGCCATCGCATCGTGGCGGCGCAGCACCGTCAGCAGGGCCGGTTCCTGCCGATGAACGGGGGCGCAGGCTGCCGGGGTCGGTTGCGCACTGCCGCCCGACGGATCGAGCGCCTGGAGTTCGGTCAGCGGCAAGCCCACGATGTGCCGGGGGCGGTGTCCGGCATCGAGGAGGCGGCGCAACATGCGCAGCTGGTGCACCTGCTCGGTCGGGTACAGCCGCTCACCGGCGGCATCGCGCTGCGGCCGCGGGAATCCGTACCGCCGCTCCCAGACGCGCAGGGTGTCCTTGGGCAGCCCGGTGTCACGCTCCACGGCGGCAATGGGCCAGCCCTGCGAGGGGCCGGCGGAATACTCGGTCATGGGCAGCTCCAGCAAAACAGGCAAGAAAGTTCACCCGCGGTGCATCCAAAGGCGTGCTTGCCGCGTAAACCAATCAGTACAAATTACAACTGCAGTGGACAAAAAATGATGAAGCGGTTAAATTGTCCAGAACAACAGACGGTGGAGGTTGGAATGCCCGGATTCTCTCGTTACTGGCGCCTCGGTAGAACCTGGGGGATGGCCTTGGCGGCTGCCGCATGGCTGCCCGCGGCGCAGGCCAACGCATCGACCGCTCCCGCCCCGGCTGTAGCCGGCAGCGCGGCCGCTTGCCCCGGCGTGCTGCAGCACACCTTCCCACGCCTGCAGGATGAAAAGCCGCAATCGCTGTGCCAGTACGCCGGCAAAGTGCTGCTGGTGGTCAACACGGCCAGCTACTGCGGGTTCACGGGGCAGTACAAGGGCCTGGAAGCGCTGCACGCCAAATACAAAGACCGCGGTTTGGTCGTACTGGGCTTCCCGTCCAATGACTTCTCGCAAGAAACCGGCTCCAACCAGCAGATCGCAGAGTTCTGCGAAAACACCTTCGGCGTGAAGTTTCCGATGTTTGCCAAGAGCCAGGTGACGGGGCCGCAGGCCAGCCCGTTTTTCCGACAGCTGGCCGAAGCGACGGGCACGGCGCCCAAATGGAATTTCCACAAGTACCTGATCGGCCGGGACGGCAAGGTCATCGACAGCTACTCCAGCTTCACTGCGCCCGACAGCCGCGGCCTGGTCCGCGCGATCGAGCAGCAGTTAGCCCTTGCTCCCTCCCGTTGAGGTGCCCCATGCCCCATGCTGTCCCTTTTTCTCAAAATTTTCTGCAGCGCCCCTGGAACTTTCGCAGGGCGCCCTCACTCTTGACCACAACAGGGCGCTGCACACGCCCCACCAGTTTGACGTTGCGAAGCCTTTCGGGCCCCTGTGTCCCGACTGACCTCCTGGAGCGCTTCTCCTCCCTCCCTCTCTTTTTCGTTTCGGGACGCTTCGCAACCTTTTTATTCCGGGCCGCTCCGGCAGGGAGCCGCCCATGAGAGTCGCGATCGTCGGCTCCGGCATCTCGGGCCTGGGAGCTGCCCACCTCCTGAAAGACCACGCGCATGTCACCCTCTACGAGGCGGGTGACTACTTCGGGGGTCATACGCACACCGTAGACGTCACGCTGCCCACGGCCCGCGGCACGGTCACCCACGGCGTGGACACCGGGTTCCTGGTTTTCAACGAACGCACTTACCCCAACCTGATCCGCCTGCTGGCCGAACTGGGCGTGGCAACGGCCAAGTCCGACATGTCGTTCTCGGTGCAGGCGCCGCGCCCCGGGCGCGGGCCGCTGGAGTGGAGCGGCTCCAACCTGTCCACCGTGTTCGCGCAGCGCCGCAATCTCGCAAGCCCCCGCTTTCTGGGCATGCTGATGGATTTGCTGCGCTTCAACCGGCTGTGCACCCGCATTGCCGAAGCGAACGCCGAACAGTCGTTGATGCAGCCGCTGGGCGAGTTCCTGCAGGAGCACCGGTTTGGCGAGGCTTTCCGCGACTGGTACTTCCTGCCCATGCTGGGCTGCATCTGGAGCTGTCCCACCGACCAGATGCTCAAGTTCCCCGTGGCCACCATGATCCGGTTCTGCCACAACCACGGGCTGATCCAGGTGAACGACCGGCCGCAGTGGTGGACGGTGACGGGCGGCGCACGCCACTATGTGGAGCGCATCCTGTCCGGAATTGCCGACAAGCGCCTCTCGACCCCCGTACTGCGCATTGAGCGTGACAACGCGGGCGTGCGCGTGCACACGGCAGGCCTCGTCGAACACTTCGACCATGTGGTGCTGGCCACGCACTCCGACCAATCGCTGGCCCTGTTGGCGGCGCCCACGTTACAGGAGCGCGCCGTGCTGGGGGCGATCCGCTACCAGCCCAACCGCGCGGTCCTGCACACCGACACCTCGGTACTGCCGCAGCAACGTACCGCTTGGGCGGCCTGGAATTACGAACGGGCCGAAGCGTCCGACCGGGAGTCGGCTCAGGTGTGCCTGCATTACTGGCTCAACCAGTTGCAGCCTCTGCCGTTCGAGCAACCGGTGATCGTGTCGCTCAATCCCGTGCGTCCCATCGACCCGGCCACCGTCGTGGGCGAATACGAGTACGCGCATCCGGTCTTCGACCTGCCAGCAATCCGGGCCCAGCAACTGGTCGGCCAGTTGCAGGGCCGCCACCACACCTGGTTCTGCGGCGCCTGGATGGGCTACGGTTTCCATGAAGACGGACTCAAGTCCGGCATGGCCGTCGCTCGTTCGCTGCAGGCCCTTGCGCCCCACACCCTGGCGGAGGCTGCGTGAGCACAGCGGCGGCAGACGTACGCGCCACGGGCCCGCTGCTGGGCTTCGGGCAGGTGCGCCACACGCGGCTGCGCCCTCGGCGGCACGCGTTCGCCTATCCCACGTTTTTCCTGATGCTGCCGATGCGGCGTCTCGCCGCACATTCGGGTGCGCTGGCGGTGAACCGCAGGGGCGCCATCAGCTTTCACGACTGCGATCATGGTGATGGGCGTGGCCCCGAGCAGGGCGGGGCACTCGCGTGGCTGGACGGTCTGCTGCGCGCCGAAGGCATCGACGATGCCACAGGCGAGGTCTGGCTGCACTGCTACCCGCGCGTGCTGGGCTATACATTCAAGCCGGTGAGCTTCTGGTACTGCCATCGACCGGACGGCAGTCTGCGTGCCATCCTGGTCGAGGTGAACAACACGTTCGGCGAGCGGCATTGCTACCTGCTCGACCAGCAGCCGCGCTACGGCCAGGAGCTTGCGGCGCGCAAAGTCTTCCACGTGTCACCGTTTTGCGAGGTCAGTGGCGGCTATCGTTTCCGATTCATGCGCACGCCCGGCAGCCCCGACGCTGCGGCCGGCCGTACAGTGGTGCGCATCGACTACGACGACGACCAAGGCCCGCTGATCCAGACCAGCGTCAGCGGCACGCTCGAACCCGTCACGCCCGCCACCCTGCGCCGAGCGCTCTGGGGCTACCCGGCCATGACGCTGGCCGTGATTGCCCGCATCCACTGGCATGCACTGCAGCTGTGGGCCAAACGCGTGCGCTTCCACCGCAAACCCGAGGCGCCTGCCTCGATCGTGACCCGTTGATCCGTTTTCTGCCCGTCGAGACCGCCATGAACACGACCACCGCCTCCCGTGCCTCCCGCGACTTGCCCCACGACACCCCGGCAGCGGCCCGTACGGCCCTCAAACTCATGGAGCGGCTGCAGCACGGCAGCCTGACCGTGCAACTGCCCGACGGAACCCTTCAGCACTTTGGCCAGGGAGGCGGCCCCGCAGCGGCCATCACGCTCAAGAACTGGAACGTGTGCCAGGCAGCGCTCAAGTCGGGCGATATCGGCTTTGCCGAAAGCTACATCGCAGGCGACTGGACCACGCCGCACCTGACCGATCTGCTCAAGGTGTTTATTGCCAACCGCCAGGAGGTAGAAGGTGTGATCTACGGCACCTGGGCCGGCCGGCTGCTGTACCGCCTGAAACACCTGCTGAACAGGAACACCCGCACCAACAGCCAGAAAAACATCCACGCCCACTACGACCTGGGCAATGCGTTCTACGAGCTGTGGCTGGACGACACCATGAACTACTCGTCGGCCTGGTTCGAAGGTGCGCTCGATGGAGATTTGCGCACGGCCCAGCATGCCAAGGTGCGCCGTGCCCTGCGCATGGCGCAGGTGCAACCGGGCGACCGCGTGCTGGAAATCGGTTGCGGCTGGGGCGCGTTGGCCGAGATGGGAACCAGCGAATTCGGCGCGCACGTGACCGGAGTGACGCTGTCCACCGAGCAACTGGCCTTTGCGCAGGCGCGCATGCAGCGGCTGGGTGTGGCGGCCCAGAGCGACCTGCGGCTGCAGGACTACCGCGACATTGCCGACGGCCCCTACGACGCGATCTGCTCCATCGAAATGATCGAGGCCGTAGGCCGCGAATACTGGCCCACCTATTTCCAGTCTGTCCACAGGCTGCTCAAGTCCGGCGGACGGGCGTGCATCCAGAGCATCGTGATCGACGACAGTCTGTTTGCCCGCTACATCAGCTCGACCGACTTCATTCAGCAGTACATCTTCCCGGGCGGCTGCCTGCCGTGCCCGAGCGAGTTCCGCCGCGAAGCCGCTGCGGCCGGCCTGCGCGTGGAAGACGAGTTCGCGTTTGGCCAGGACTATGCCGAAACCCTCAAGCGCTGGCGCGAGCGCTTTCTGGCACAGCGTCAGCGCATCCTGCAGCTGGGCTTCGACGAGCGCTTTATGCACATCTGGGAGTTCTACCTCGCCTACTGCGAAGCTGCCTTTGCCATGCGCAACATCGACCTGGTGCAGTACACGCTGGTCAAGGACTGAGCACAGGAGTTCGCCATGCACCGAACCGCCCGTCCGCCGTCGGCCGCCCTGGCAGCAGTGGCCCTGGCCTGCGCCCTTGCCGGAATGGCCGCGCACGCCAACGAGGCGCCCAGTGCGCTCGCTGGGGCTCAACTGGCGGGGCAGGGCACGTTGCGCTTCTTCGGCTTCGAGGTGTACCGCGCCCGGCTGTGGGTCCGGCCGGGCTTCGATGCGGCCGACTATGCCGCGCATCCGCTGGCGCTCGAACTGACGTACCTCCGTGACTTCTCCGCCGAGGCGATCGCCAAACGGTCCATCGAGGAAATGCGCCGGGTGGGCCGTTTCTCGCCAGAACAAGGGGCGCGCTGGCAGGCCCAGCTGCAAGCGGCGCTGCCCGATGTGAAGGCAGGCGACCGGCTCACCGGTGTGTACACGCCCGGGGGCAGCGCGGTGTTTGTGATGGGGGGACGCACCATCGGCGAGGTGGCCGACCCCGAGTTCGCACGCCTGTTCTTCGGCATCTGGCTCTCACCGCAAACCTCTGAACCTGCGCTGCGCCAATCCCTGATCGCGTCGGCGCGACCTGCAGGTGCCCCATGAGCCAGACCACGGTCACGCCGGCGGTGCACGGCGCGCGCGCAGGGCTGGCCTATGGCCTGCTGGGGCTGCCGCTGGCGTTTGTGGCCCTGCCGTTGTACGTACTGCTGCCCAACCACTATGCACGCGAGTACGGCATGCCACTGGCGACGCTGGGCACCGTACTGCTGGCTGCACGCCTGCTGGATGCAGGGGTGGATCCGTGGCTGGGCCGCCTGAGCGACCGGTTGTTTGGCCGCTCTGCCAGCTCGGTGCTGCGCATCGGCGCTGGTTCGGCCTTGCTGCTGGCCGCAGGGCTGAGTGCGTTGTTTCTGCCCCCGGAGGCTGCCCAAGCCAGCCCCGGCACGCTGATCGTCTGGGCGCTGGTGACTCTCGTCGTGACCTACCTCGCTTACAGCCAGCTCAGCATTGCCCACCAGGCCTGGGGCGCGCGTCTGGGCGGTGATGAATTGCAGCGCGGGCGCATTGTGGCTTGGCGCGAGGGCGCCGCACTGATTGGCGTGCTCACCGCGTCGGTCTTGCCCAGCCTGTTCGGTTTGCCCGTGATGCTCAGCGTGTTCGCGGCCTCGCTCGCTGTGGGGTGGCTGGCCTGGTGTGGAGCCCCCCGCCCCCCGGCTGCGCCTGGCAGCACGGCCGACACTTCCGCCCTGTGGCGGCCCCTGCAGCGGCCTGCGTTCCGACGGTTGCTACTGGCCTTTGTGCTCAACGGCATTGCGAGCGCCATCCCAGCCACGCTGGTGCTGTTCTTCGTGCAAGACCGGCTACAGGCGGCGCCAGCCCAGGAGTCGTGGTTTCTGGGCGCGTACTTCCTGTGTGCAGCGCTGTCGATTCCCCTGTGGCTGCGTGTGGTGGCCCGCATCGGCCTGGGCCGCACCTGGCTGGCCGGGATGCTGCTGGCCGTGGCAGTGTTCGTCTGGACGCTGAGCCTGGGCACGGGCGACATCGTGCCGTTTCTGGTGGTGTGTGCGCTGTCGGGCGTGGCCCTGGGCACCGACCTGGCTGTGCCCAGCGCCCTGCTGGCCGGGGTGGTGGCCCAGGAAGGCGACCAGGGCCGCCATGAAGGCGCTTACTTTGGCTGGTGGAACTTCGCCACCAAGCTCAACCTGGCACTGGCCGCAGGGCTGGCCCTGCCGCTGCTGCAATGGTGGGGCTACAGCCCCGGCACCCGCACGCCCGAAGGCTTGACCACGCTGACCATGGCCTACGCGCTGCTGCCCTGCCTGCTCAAACTTGCCGCCGCTGCGGCACTCTGGTGGGGGGTGCTGCGCCCCGCGCACACGGCCCTCGCCCCCACTTCCGCCCAAGGCTGAAAACCATGCAAAGACGCTCACTCCTGCTGGCCGCCGCGGCCACTCCTCTGGCGCTGACCGGTTGCGCCAGCCAGAGCCTGTCGGATTACCAGGCCGAGAAACCCGTGCTCGACCTGGCCCGTTACTTCAACGGTACCGTGGACGCCTGGGGCATCTTCCAGGACCGCAGCGGCCGCATCGTGCGCCGCTTCACCGTGGTGATGGACTGCCGCTGGGAAGGAAACCAGGGCGTCCTGGACGAAGCCTTCACCTATTCCGACGGCAGCACGCAACGCCGTATCTGGCGACTCACCAAACATGCCGACGGGCGCTACACCGGCACCGCAGAAGACGTGGTGGGCGAAGCGAGTGGCCAGACTGTGGGCAACGCATTCCGCTGGACCTACACATTGGCGCTGCCGGTGGACGGTACGGTCTACCACGTCGACCTCGACGACTGGATGTATCTGGTGGACGACCGCGTGATGCTCAATCGCGCCACCATGAGCAAGTTTGGCGTGCGGCTCGGCGAGATCACGCTGTCGTTCACCAAGCGCACACCATGAGCCTGAACCCGCCGATCCGCGACTGGCAAGGTCGCCGCGTCTGGCTGATCGGGGCCTCCAGCGGCATCGGCCGGGCCACGGCTGCGCTGCTGCACGCGCGCGGGGCGCAGGTGGTGGTGTCGGCCCGCAATGCAGAGGCGTTGCAGGTCTTTGTGGCGGAGCACCCGGGCAGCCAGGCCCTGCCCTTCGACAGCGCAGACCGTGCGCAGGTGACCGAGGCCGCGGCCCGCGTGCTGGCCCAGGGCGCACCCGACCTGGTGTGCTACTGCGCGGGCCACTACCGGGACCAGCGGGCCACCGAGTTCGACCTGCAGGAAATGCTGCGCCATGAGCAGGTCAATTACCTGGGCGCACTGCACATGCTCGACGCGGTGTTGCCCCCCATGGTGCAAGCAGCGCGTGCGGGCCAGCGTGCCGGACACGTGAGCCTGATCAGCAGCGTGGCAGGTTTCCGCGGGCTGCCCAAGAGTCTGGCCTACGGCCCGACCAAAGCCGCGCTCATCAACCTGGCCGAGGCCTTGTACCTCGATCTGCACGACCTGGGCATGGGCGTGAGCGTGATCAACCCGGGCTTTGTGGCCACGCCCCTCACCGCAGGCAACGACTTCACCATGCCGGCGCTGATCTCGCCCGAAGCCGCGGCGCAGGCCATCGTGCGCGGCTGGGAACAGGGGCAGTTCGAAATCCATTTCCCCAAGCGCTTCACGCGGGTGATGAAGCTGCTGCGGCTCATGCCCTATCGGTGGTACTTTCCGGCCGTGCGCCGCTTCACAGGTCTTTGATGCAATCCAACCTTTCCTCTGCCGACGCCGTCGAGCGCATCGTCGGGTTCTTCGAACACCTGTCCGCTGCCGACCTGGTCCGAATTGGCGAGCTCTACAGCGCCGACGCGCGCTTCAAGGACCCGTTCAACGAGGTGCGCGGCATTCCGGCCATCCAGGGCATCTTCCGCCACATGTTCACGGCACTGGAGCAGCCCCGCTTTGTGGTCACAGGCCGTGTGGTGCAGGGGGACCAGTGCTTTCTGACCTGGGACTTCCTGTTCGCCTTTCGCAGCTACCACCGCGG
Organism: Acidovorax lacteus; assembly: GCF_039540375.1. Taxonomy (NCBI): domain Bacteria; kingdom Pseudomonadati; phylum Pseudomonadota; class Betaproteobacteria; order Burkholderiales; family Comamonadaceae; genus Acidovorax; species Acidovorax lacteus. Next base: position 10,942 of record NZ_BAABEX010000024.1, on the reverse strand, counting down.
CGTGACGCAGACGGTGCGCGGAGCCTCGCATCTGGTGCTGGATGCCGACGGCCGCATCACGCTGCACCGCGACTACTGGGACGCCGCCGAGGAACTGTACGAAAAGCTGCCGGTGGTAGGCGGCCTCATGCGCTGGCTCAAGCGCCGCGCGAACCAATAACCACACCAGCCCAGGCACAAAAAAGCCGGCCTTCGGGCCGGCTTTTTTGCCAAGGCCGCAGTGGCTCAGCTCGGTTTTGTGTCGGTGAAGCTCTGGCGCTGCATGAGGCGGTCGAGCAAGCGGCCCAGGTTGGGGTACTCGGTGCGCCAGGCAATCTCGGGAAAGCGGAATTCGAGCCAGCCGAGGGCGCAGCCCACCGCGATGTCCGACAGGCTCAGGTGGATGCCGCTGCAGTAATTCTTGTCGCCCAGCCCCTGGCTCATGGCCTTGAGGCTGTCGTGCACCTTGCGCAGCTGGCGGTCGATCCAGGCCTGACTGCGCTGCTCGGGCGTGCGGCCGGCCCAGGTCGCCTCCAGGCGCGCCAGGATGGCCGCATCCACCAGGCCGTCGGCCAGGGCTTCCCAGGTCTTGACCTCGGCACGCTCGCGCCCGCTGGGAGGGATGAGCTTGCCCACAGGCGACAGCGTGTCGAGGTACTCGACGATCACGCGCGAATCAAACACGGCCTCACCGCCTTCCATCACCAGGCACGGGACCTTGCCCAGCGGATTGGAGGTGCTGATGGTCGTGTCGTCGGCCCAAACGTTTTCCTGGACGAACTGGTAATCGAGCTTTTTCTCGGCCATCACGATGCGCACCTTGCGCACGTAGGGGCTGGCGGAGGAACCGATGAGTTTCATGGAGTGGCTTTCCAGAGCACGGAGCGTGGGACGGAAACTGGCCGCCGATTCTATCGGCACGGCCCTGCACCCGCCTGACGCGAGGGGGATGCCCCCGCCTACAATCGCGGGCCATGAGCCTGTCCACCATCACCGCCCTGTCGCCGCTTGACGGCCGCTATGCCTCCAAACTTGCCGCGCTGCGCCCCATCATGAGCGAGCATGGCTACATGCACCGCCGGGTGCAGGTGGAGGTCGCGTGGTTCATCGCGCTGTCTGACGCCGGCTTTGCCGAATTCAAACCGCTGACCACGGGCGCCCGCGCGTACCTGCTGGGCTTGGTGAAGAACTTCTCAGAAGCCGATTCGGCCGCGATCAAGGAGATCGAAAAGACCACCAACCACGACGTGAAGGCCGTGGAATACTGGATCAAGAGCAAGTTCGAGGCACGGCCCGAATTGATGCGCGCGGCTGAGTTCGTGCACTTCGCCTGCACCAGCGAAGACATCAACAACACCAGCCATGCGCTGCAGATCCGCTCGGGCCGCGACCAGGTGATCCTGCCGGGCCTGGACCGCATCGTGCTCAAGCTGCGCGAGATGGCGCACAACTATGCCGATGTGCCCATGCTCAGCCGCACCCACGGCCAGACGGCCAGCCCCACCACGGTGGGCAAGGAAATGGCCAATGTGCTGGTGCGCCTGAGCGCCGCCTGCGAGCGCATCGCCAGCGTCAAGATCATGGGGAAGATGAATGGCGCCGTGGGCAACTACAACGCCCACCTGTCGGCCTGGCCCGACTTCGACTGGGAAGCCTTCAGCAAGAAGGTGGTGGAGACGCCCGAGCCCCTGGGCCTGGGCCTGACCTTCCAGCCGTATTCGATCCAGATCGAGCCGCACGACTACATGGCCGAGCTGTTTGACGCGGTGGCCCGCGCCAACACCATCCTGATCGACCTGTCGCGCGACATCTGGGGCTATGTGAGCCTGGGCTACTTCAAGCAAAAGCTCAAGGCGGGCGAGATCGGCTCGTCCACCATGCCGCACAAGGTCAACCCCATCGACTTCGAGAACGCCGAAGGCAATCTGGGTCTGGCCAATGCGCTGCTGCGCCACCTGTCGGAGAAGCTGCCCGTCAGCCGCTGGCAGCGCGACCTGACCGACAGCACCGTGCTGCGCAACATCGGCGTGGCGCTGGGCTATGCGGCGCTGGCCTATGCGTCGCTGCTCACCGGCCTGAACAAACTCGAGCTCAACGAAGAAGCGCTGCAGGCCGACCTGGACGCCTCGTGGGAAGTGCTGGCCGAACCCATCCAGACCGTGATGCGCCGTTACGGCGTGCCGGGCGCCTATGAGAAGCTCAAGGAAGTCACCCGCGGCAAGACCGTCACCGCCGAAGCCCTGCACGGCCTGATCCGTTCGCTCGAAATTCCTGAAGCCGAGAAGGAGCGCCTGCTGGCCATGACGCCATCGAGCTACACCGGCAAGGCGGCCGAGCTCGCACGCCGCGTCTGAGCCCGCCATGGCCGGTGCCGCGCACGCCGCCGATGCGGCGCGCCGCAACAACTTTGACGCCCTGCGCCTGCTTGCGGCGCTCTTGGTGATCTGGGGGCATCAGTTCCCGATCCTGGGCCTGCCCACGCCGCTGATCGCGCACAACGAGCCGGGTGCGCTCGGCGTGGTGATGTTCTTCGCCGTCAGCGGCTACCTGGTCACGCAGTCCTGGCGAGCCGACCCGCACCTGGGCCGCTTTGCGCTGCGGCGCGCGCTGCGCATCTGGCCGGGCCTGACGGTGGCCGTGCTGCTGTGCGTGCTGATGCTCGGCCCGCTGGTGACCACGCAGCCGCTCCGAGACTACTTCAGCCACGCGGGCACACGGTTGTACCTCAGCAACCTGTGGCTTGACACCCGCTTTGCGCTGCCCGGGGTGTTTGACAGTCATCCGATCGCCGGTTCGGTGAACGGCCCGCTGTGGACGATTCCGCTGGAAGTCGGCTGTTATGCGGTGCTTGCGCTGGCCGGGGTGGTGGGAGCTGCGCACACGCGCTGGGCGGCCCCCCTGGTGCTGCTGGCGCTGATGGCCGCACTGCAATGGCGCTACAGCCCGCCGCCCGGAGCGCCCATGCCCGCCTGGTCGTTTGGTCTGCAGTACGGCATGGTGTTCGCGCTGGGCAGCACGCTGGCCGTCTGGGCCGATGCGTGGCGTGCCCGCATCCTGCCGGCCACCGTGGCCTGGGTCGGCCTGTGCGTTGCAGTGCACGCCTGGGGCCCCCAGCCGCTGGCAGGGCAGGCCGTGATCCTCGGCCTGGGCGGGCTGGCCGTGCTGCTGGGCCAGGCCTCGTGGCCCGTGGTGCGGCGTGCAGGGCGCTGGGGCGACGTGTCGTACGGTCTGTACATCTATGCCTTCCCGGTGCAGCAGCTGCTGGTGGTCTGGGGTGCGCAGCACTGGGGCTTTGGCTCGGCGCTGGCGGCCACCCTGGTGGGCTCGTTCGCGCTGGCTGCGTTGTCGTGGCACTGGGTGGAACAGCCTGCACTGGCGTTCAAGCCCCGGCGGCCTGCTCCAACGGCGTAGGCCTCAGATCCCCTGTTTTTCGACTCTCTTTGGAGCACGCTGCGGCGTGCACAGCCCATGGCCCTCAAATCCACCATCTTCAAGGCGAACGTCCAGATCGCCGACATCGACCACGGCTACTACGCCGACCACCCGCTGACCCTGGCGCGCCACCCGAGCGAAACCGACGAACGCATGATGGTGCGCCTGGCGGCACTGGCGCTGCAGGCCCACCAGCTGCAGGCGCTGTGCCAGGGCGACGGTACGCTGGCCTTTGGCGCGGGCCTGTCGGACCCGGACGACCCGGACGTCTCGCTGACCGACTTCACCGGCCGCAAGCGCCTGTGGATCGAGGTGGGCCAGCCCGAAGACAAGCCCCTGGCCAAGGCCGCCAGCCGGGCCGATGCGGTGGTGGTGTACGCCTTTCACCATGCAGCCGAGGTGTGGTGGAAGGGCATCGAGACCAAGCTCACGCGGCTCGACAAACTGCAGGTCTGGCGCATCCCGGCCGAGGCCTCGCAAGCGCTGGCGCAACTGGCCGAGCGCAGCATGCAACTGCAGGCCACGGTGCAGGAAGGGGCGCTGACACTCAGCAGCGAACGCGGCAGCGTGCACCTGGAGCCGCTGCGCTGGAAGTGAGTCCGTGCCGCGGACAGCCGCGGATGGCTTGGCATCAAATGGGCTGCTCGTGCTTATTATTCAAGCACAAGCAGCTATCAAATGTATAGCAATTTCAACGCTACGCCCGTCAGTCGTCGCGTGGCATGAAAGCCCCGCAGTGCCAGCACTGCTCAAACCCGCCCTCCACCAGTTCGCCGCAAACGCAGGCCCAGCGGCGCTGCGGCAGGGCCCGCAGGGCGTCGAGCAACGCGCGGGCGCTGGCCAGATGCTCGTCGTGGGTGAGCCAGATTTCGGGCAGGCACTGGTCGGGCGGCAGATGCCCTGCGGCAGCCCCCAGATGCTGGCGCTGGACGCTCGCCTGAAAGCCGGCCTCACAGAGCAGATCGGCCCAGACCGTGGCAATGGCAATGTTGGGGGCTTGGGTCAGGCGCTGCATGGGCGCACGATACGCCGGAGCCAGTGTCGGGGCAAGCCAGCCTGCCGATCTCAGCGACTGGTCGGCACCGCAGGCCCGGAGTCTGCCTGGGCCGCCGGCCTGGGTGCGCTTTCTGCGGCACGCTCGGCATAACGGTTGAAGCGCCACGCACTGTGGTCCAGCGTGATGCGCCGCCAGACGCGGCGCTTTTCTGCTGGACTGAAGGCGGGCCAGTGCTGCACCTCCTCAAAGCTGCGGCCGCAGCCCTTGCAGGTGTCGTCGCCCTGGCTCGTGGAACAGATGGCAATGCACGGCGTATCAGGCGTGGTGGCGTACCAATCCAGCCAGGCGGCACGGGCAGGGGCCGGCAAGCTGTCTTCGTCCGCCTCGTCCTCGTGGTGGTACACCATCAGCGCGTACACCTCGGCCAGCGCCTTGACTTGCGGTGTGAGCCCCCACCCGTCGCCCGTAGGCGCACGCGAGCGCCAATGGTTGATTGCGGCTTCGATGTCGGTGATGTGGATGCCGGCCATGGGGTGCTGCTCAGAAGGGGCGCCGATGATAGCGGCCGCGCCCCACACCCGTCCCGGGCCGGGGCATTGCAGCGAGCAAAAAAAGCCTTCCATGCTATCGCCGCCTCTGTCTTCGTAAGCAATAACCACAACACTTTGAGGCTTGTGCATCGCTATTTCCGGTGTTCCAATGGGGGCTTCGAAGGGGAGTAGCTCCCTCTCTGCGGCCGCCCCGCCCAGCCGGGCCTTGTGGCCACAGGGTTCGGCACTGTCGTCAGTACGAAGCCCAGCGGCTTCCGGCGGTCCGGGCAAGGCAAGACCTTCAGGTTCCGCGCCGAGCAAGACCTTCGGTTGGGCCTGCTGTCGGCCTGGTCGAAGAACGTCTGCCTCCTTCAGGCAGATGGCAAGGCCTCCGATACGGCAGGTGCACTCCACCACTACCACGTACCGGAACGGAATTTGCCCATGGAAATGTTCTCCACCCAATGGCTGACGGCCCTGCTGGCCATCGTCCTGATCGACCTCGTCCTGGCGGGCGACAACGCCATCGTGATCGCGCTGGCAGCCCGCGGACTGCCCAAGCACCTGCAGAAAAAAGCCATCGTCTGGGGCACTGTGGGCGCCATCGTCGTGCGCTCGGCCATGACCGTCGCGGTGGTCTGGCTGCTCAAGATTCCCGGCCTGATGCTGGTCGGCGGTCTTGGTCTGCTGTGGATCGCGTACAAACTGCTCGCGGAAGACGACGACGGCGAAGAGCACGGCAGCGCGGGTGCGACCACGTTTTGGGGCGCCATGAAGACCATCGTGATCGCAGACGCGCTCATGGGCATCGACAACGTGCTGGGCGTGGCCGGCGCAGCCCAGGGCTCTTTTGACCTGGTGGTGATCGGCCTGCTGATCAGCGTGCCCATCGTGGTGTTCGGCAGCACCATGGTGCTCAAGCTTGTCGAGCGCTTCCCCGTCATCATCCAGCTGGGGGCTGCAGTCCTGGCCTTTACGGCGGGCAAGATGATCGTCAATGAAAACTTGCTGGGCGCATTCTTCAAGGGCCCGGACACCCTGAGTCAGGTGGCCTACTGGGGCGTGATCATGCTGGCCATCATCGGTGTGCTGGCAGCAGGTTGGCTGCACAACCGGCGTCGCACCGGCGAAGCCAGCGCCTGATGGACCATGCCGCATGATGCCGCGCCCGGTGGTGGGTGCGGCGGACCATGCGGCCGGTCACTTCACACGCTGATCAACCAGCTGGCTGCGCACCCCTGCGCGGATCGCAGCCCGGCGACTGAGCGCTTCGACTGCCCGCACCATCGCGCTTACAGGCAGTGCCCCCACGCCGCGTAAGCACTGCTGTCCGTGCTGGGCCCGACGTTTCGGGGCTGGATCGGATTCTGAGCCCGCCCGCACGAATCCGCGGTGGCTGCCGCGGTACGCTCGCGAGCCCGTTGCCCCCAAAGACCCCCGGCCCAAGTCGTGCGGCGGCCGCTGGAACGGACCATGACAGCCGACGGAACGTCGCCCCAGCCCATCTGGTCGCGGTGCTATCCTGCGTGCATGCGAATTCTTCTGAAATGGCTGCTGAGTGCAGCGGCACTGTTGTTCGTCGCTTACGTGTACGACGGCGTGGAAGTCCAGACCTTCACGGCAGCCCTGATCGCTGCAGCAGTGATCGGGCTGTTCAACGCAGTGCTGCGCCCCGTTCTGGTGGTCTTGACGCTGCCGGTCACGATCGTGACGATCGGCCTCTTCCTTTTCGTGATCAATGCCCTGATGTTCTGGGCAGCCGCCGGGGTTCTGGACGGTTTCCAAGTGGCCGACTTCTGGGCAGCGCTTATCGGCTCGCTGATCTACTCAGTGCTGGGACTGGTGATCGAATCAGCGCTCGGCGGCCTGTTCCCGAAGCGCTGATTCCACGGCCCGGAGGCGGGTGTCGATGATGGACGCCTCGACGTAGTCAGTGCTGGAGCGGGCCAGATCCTGCCCCGCCTTCAACCGGTCAACGGCAGCCGCGTAGTCGTAGCGCGCTGCATGGGCCTCCGCTTCGGCACGCACCGCACGGAGCGTTTGCCCCATGGCCTGCCGGGCAATAGCCAGCCGGTGCCAAGCGGTGGCATCGCGCGGATGCTGGCTCACCCAAAGCTGCAAGGCGTCCGCCGCCTCGGCCGCACGGCCCGCCTGCAGCAACGCCTGCGCGCGCAGCAGGGTCTCAGGCCGCGCGCCGCCTTCGGCTGACAGCAGGGCCAGCGCGGCATCTGGTTGTCCAGCCGCCAACTCTACCTCGGCCGCCAGCAGGCGGACCTGGCGCTGCAAGGCTGTGTCCTGCCCCGCAAGCGCGCGCAGTGGCACCACCCCCTGACGGGCTCCTGCCACCTCACGCAACTGAATGCGACTGAGCACAGCGGCGTACCACGCCCCTATCTGTCGTGCTGGCGGCTGCTGCGCAAAACCAGGACTCGACGGCTCTGCCGCCCACTGTCGCCACTGGTCAACGCCACCTTGAGCGAGCACCCTGGCACGAGCCGACATGATGGCAGCCTCAGGCTGGTACTGCCCGGAAGGCGCAGTCCGCGCGTCGGCAGGCAGCCGGGCCTGCATGTCAGCCATGCGCTGCGTGGTCAACGGATGACTCCGTAGATAGGGCCAACTGCCGTTGTCGTTGAGGCGGTTGGCCTGCTGCAGCTTGTCGAACATGCTCACGAAGCCAAGGGGCGAGAAACCGGCAGGCTCCATCAAGGTGTAGCCGATGCGGTCTGCCTCCCGTTCCATGTCGCGGGAGAAGTTCAGCTGGTTCTGAATGGCCAGCGCCTGACCACCCACGATCAGCGCCTGCGTCGCGCCTGGATTCTTGCTGGCTGCGAGTGCGCCAAGCACCATCGCGCCCAGTAACAAGGGGGTCTGTCTGTTCTGCTGTGTAATCAGGCGGGAGATATGGCGCTGAGTGACATGGCTGAGCTCATGTGCCAACACCGACGCCAGTTCATCGCGCGACGTGACCACGGCCACTAGGCCGAGGTGCAGACCCAAAAAACCACCAGGCAGGGCGAACGCGTTGACACTGCGATCACGCCCCAAGAGGATTTCCCAGGCGAAGCGCTCGTAGAGCTCGTCCGACAACTCGCCGCGCGCTCGCGCTGTCGCGAGCAGTGGCCGCCAAATCCCCTGAACATAATCGGCCATCACCGGATCGTCCAGGTAGTCGGGATCGCGGTACAGCTCGCGTGCGATGCGGTCACCCAGGCGGCGTTCATCTCCAGGGGTCAGTTCTGCGGCATCGCCCAGACTGGGGAGTGGGGACCCAGTCCCCGCACCTGAAGGCGTTGCTGCGGTCGCAGCCCCTCCAGGGCCAGCGACCGCGACACAGAGGTACGCAGCTATCGCTGCGACGCCCAGCCGCTGGCGAAGCCGCTGAGCGCATGACTCGAGCAAGGAGTATGGCGTCAAGACAAGGCGCCTCGTCAATAGGGGTCCACTGGGACAAAACGAAGCGGACGCAATGTTTGAGGGTCTAACAGCGCAGTCCAGATAGCGGAACGCCCGTGCACTGGCAGGTAGCGCAGTGTGTCCACAGAAAGACCCGTTGCCTGGGCCGCATCTGTCAGCAATCCCGCAAAGCTTGGCTGACGTCCAATCAACTCAGACAAGGGCTGGGATGTCTCCAAGATCTCCGTGCGGGAGGCTTCGTAGGATTGCCATAGGTCGGCACGCGCGGGCAGCGAGGCACCGGACAATGCAGCAAGCGTCGCCTCCATCTGCTCGCTGGAGGAGCGGAATGGGCGCAATGCCAGAAGGGTAGGCCCGGTCCAGGGGAGCGACTGCAAGGCGGGCTCCGCCTTGGCAAGCATTTCAGGGTCGACGTCGCTCGCATGTACAACACTCAGGCGCTGGTACTCGAACACCAAATGAACCGGCCTTGCAACGGATACTGTCCACAGCCCGTAGCACAGGGCGGCCAACTGAAGAGCCCCGACAATCGATAGATCCACTACCAGCTCGCGCCTTGGCTTCTTGTCGTTGAACACCACCAGGGTGATCAGCGGCCCCATAACGACATCTACCGCGACGACGAGCAAGAACAGGGATCGGCCTCCCGACAACTCTCGGTAGGGATACGGATACCAGAGTCCGAATACCAGTACCGCCGCCAGCGCAGCGACGATCAAGCTGACTCCCAAATGCACGCCGCTAGCTCGCAGGCGACGGTTCGATGAATGCATGGCCGTATGATGCCTTCGAAAAAGAATTGTTCAACGCAGAGCGCCTCGGTGGCGACTTTTCGCTATGCCTACCCTCACCCATTTTGATGCTCAGGGCCAAGCCCACATGGTCGACGTTTCCACAAAGCCGTCGACACACCGGATCGCGGTTGCTGAGGGCCACATCTGCATGGAGCCAGCAACCCTAGAACTGATTGAGTCCGGCACGGCCAAGAAAGGCGATGTTCTGGGCATTGCACGGATTGCAGGTATTCAGGCTGCCAAGAAGACCAGTGATCTCATTCCGCTGTGTCACCCGCTTGCCTTGACGCGGGTTGCGGTGGAGTTCCAGATTTTTCATCCCGCAACAGTTTCCACTAGGGAGCCTGCCGTCGTATCTTGCACTGCGACTGTAGAAACTTTAGGCCCCACAGGGGTTGAGATGGAAGCGCTGACGGCGGTGCAAATCGCCTTGCTCACCATCTACGACATGTGCAAAGCTGTGGACCGAGACATGTGCATCCAAAACGTACGCCTGCTGAAAAAGCAGGGGGGAAAGTCCGGAAGGTTTGACGCCAAATAGCTCACCCGCTGGGCCTTGCCCAGCTAGTTGGGCAACCTTGATACAGCGCGATTTCGAACGGATGCGGGGGTGTGAAAAGAGGCCTCCGCTATCGCCCATGGCAAGCTTGGCAAACCCCACGCGCGCGCGGCCACCCCACCCAGCGGTTTCTCAACGAGCCTGTCCGCTAGGCGTACCGCTGGGCGGAGCCGAGGTACTGGGCCGAGGCCACTCATCGAGCAAACCACGGCACGCTTTCTCACTGAGCAGCCAGCAGGCTCGAATAGCCCAGGCTTGGGCTTCAGCCTCATGACCGTTGAGACGATGAGCGCCAATCACCTTACGCAAGGCAAGCGGCGAAGTGTTGTACAGCATCAGCGCTTCCCAGTGGGCGATTTCTCGTGCCGACATGCCGGCCTTTGGCATGCTCCGCGACAGGGCAATAGCATCAGGCCAATCCGTGAGCAGAAGCGTCTGGGGCGGCGTCTCATCATGCCCCGTGCCCACCCGTGCGACCTGAAAACGTAGCTCTGTGAAGGCTTGTTCGATCTTTAGGTAGTCCTGCGCGATGACCACCAAGAGAGAGCCGAGGCTTATTAGCAAAGCCAGCACGGCGGCCCAATGCACCCTGAAGAGACCGCGACCGCCTCGCTGAGCCTGACCGGACAGGGCTCCAGCAAGCGCGAAAAAGGGCCACAGGAAATACCCATAATGCAAAGGAAATTCCAGCATTGCATGGACCAGGAATACCAACAAGGCGCTCAACACGATCAAGGCTTCTGCACTGCGAATGCCCCGAGCTGTCCGGAACAGCCAAACACCGGCACACACGCACAGCAGCAGTGCCAACGGCCATCCGGCCCACAATGCCAAGTCCAGAATGAGATTGTGGCTTTGCTCGAAATAAGTATTTCCCAGCTTGTGCTGGTAGCCTTCAAAGACTTCAAAGTACCCAGCATTGGAGCGCCCCACGCCATAGCCCCACCAGGGACTTTCCAAGCTAGCCTCCAGGGACATCTGCCAAAGAGACCATCGCAGCTCACCGGCAGAGCGTTCTAGCAGCGTCAGCGGCATATGCAGGCCCAGAGCCGAAGCCAGCACTGGCTTCGCAGCCAAGAGGAGCAGATAAACACCCAAAACGCCCTGTACCGCCCGCACCTCCTTCTGGGACAAACAACTGGGCCTCATCAGGGTCACCGCTGCCGTGGCAAGGGCCAGCGTCAACATGGCGGTGCGCGATTCGGTCAACGCAATGCCCCATACCAACCAAGCG